>JAUXWY010000445.1 GCA_030681235.1 Pirellulaceae bacterium
CAAGATAACCTTGCATTGCCTGGGCTTGCTGCTGCGCCGATTCCAACCAAGCCCGTGAATCGCTACCACTTCTACGGCCCAGCAAGTCACTTCTCGACGCCTTCTGGCCTATGAAAAACGCCAAAAACAGACCAAAATCACTCTGAAGCAACAATCGTGCCGAACAGTATTGGGCCTGACCCCTTTGATCTTCCTCGAAAAAATGTTGAGGGTTGTGGTCGACGCCGACCTGGTTGTGCGAGCCGATGAACAACATGAGTGCTGCCATGCCAGCCATGAGGGAGTCTTCGACCAGCGTCACGGTCGACATGGGCAGATTGAAGACCGTTCCCAGGCAGGCGCAGCGGATCTTACGCTTGGCCACCAAGCTCTTAAAAACACCGATGGCACTGACGGACATGACGACGAGTGTGACGACGTTGGTGAACACGGGCTGAAATCCGGTTAAGTAAGCCACTCCCAACGACAGTTCAATAAATGGGTAGGCGTATCCATAGGACCTGAATCGTTGAGCGACAACGTCATACATTTGGTAGGAATCTGCAAAACCACGAAGATCCAGCAGTTTGAAGAAGGAGAAGACGAGAAAGAAACCTCCCATGAAGTTGTTCATAGCACGGCCCCAGACAATGCCGCCCGCGTTAAGTTCCAGCAGAGTGACTATTCCAATTAGGAAGGCCAAAATCAGAATGAGGGGGTAGTAGGTCGTTGCTGTTGGTTGCTGGGTTCGCGATTCTCGTGGTCGTTGGGAGGAAGCCGACTCCAGTTCGTTCAGCACCTTAAATCCGGCCTTGGCCACCGCATCCGAGACTTTCTCGCTCGACAGGTTATTGCCATGCACGGTCAATGTTTTTTCCGAGGCGGCGATGTCGACATCCCAGGCGATGATCGAGGGCTCGTTATCCAAAAAGGGTTTGACGGCGGCGACACAGGCGTTGCAGTTTAAATTCGTCTGAAATTTGAGGGTGGTAGTCATGTCCTTTTCCTTCTATTGTGTTGGATTGCGAATTTGATGATGACGTTCAAGTTGGCTGACGCACGCGATCAAGCAGCGTTACAGCGTTGATCAAAAGACGTACAACAAGCGCCGTGGCAGCCTTTGCAGTCGCATTGCATTGCCAATACCAATCGCACGTAATCTTTTCTGGGCTTTACATCCGTTCGAATGGCGTTCATCAGCCAGTGCGAGGTTTCTTTCCGCATTCGCTCGGCCATTTGGCTCAACTGGGCTTGGAACGCCGGATCTTTCAGCTCACTCTTCTCTTCTACTCCTTGACTTCGCCCGGTTCGGCCGAGCATCCGAGATCTGAGACGTAGAACTTCCCATTTCTGCCATTGCAGACGCCGACGGTCGCGTGGCGTTACAACATCCAGTGAAATATTTTGGAGTCCCACCGCATGGTTGATGGAATCCGATATTGCCGGTCAAACAGAGCAACTCGCAGCAATTTTGTGCCCGGCAGGAGTTTCAAGTGTTTTGTGATTTGGAACATGTGCAATCCATGCACCCGTGCGTCGCACATGTCCGACACGCCCGCTCGACCTCCAAACGCAATGCCGCCCTTGCGCGATGAAGCCGAACTCGGGCATTACCTGCCGTGATGCCCAATGCATCGGCTGCCGAGATAACGTCGCTGCCCTGAAGATCGACCCGCGAAATCAATTCGGCATACTCGGGTTTGAGTCTTGGGATGAGCTCGTGTATGCATTCGCAAATGACTTTTTCAGTGGCCGAATCAATGGCTTGCTCGGAATCCGAAAGTTGCTGGGCAAAACCTGCGATTTTCCTCTGGTTGGCTGCATTACGGCGATAGTGATCGATGACGGCGTTTCGCAGTAAGCGATAAAACCAGGCTACGGAACTTTCACGTTCGCGAATCTCCGCGCCTTTGTCGAGAGACCGCACGAAAGCGGTTTGTAAAATCTCTTCAGCATCTTCGCGGCTCCCAACTCGTTGTTCGAGAAACCGGAGAAATCGACGGTGATTGGCCAAAAGAATTGACGGAACGCTTGAGTTTTCATTGAGCGGATCTGATTCTGACGACATGATCTAGCTCCGATAAAGTCACCGTCCGGGACGATAAGCGTGCATCCCATGGACATAAAACATCGATTCCTCTGACGATCCTTTCGTTAGAGATTCGTTGAAATTTAAATTACTTGTCAGCGACAACCTGGCATTGGACCGTATAGTTATTGCCGTCGCGAAGCTCCCAAGCGACGACGACTGGCCCGCGACCATTCGGTCCGGCGGCAATCACAGGATCGGCGGCATGAGCTGCCAGCTCAATCGGCGATTTGCTTCCGGGCGTAAGCAGGAGGGCAACGTCGCCTCTTTTCTTTAGCCACACGACGTATGGGCCGGCGTCTGTCGCCGCGATCCAAGGTTGCTCGCCGACTCCGAGACGCCGCTCCTCGCGCTCGCCGTCAAGGGAGAGAAACACCATTTGGTCGCGACGCCAAGTGGAAGCGATTCTGCCGTCGGCACCCACAGCAATCGCGCCCCCATCCATCGGGCATGCGTTGAGCGGCCATGATCCCGTGCCAAGTTTTGTTGCCCCACCGAATTTCTTTCCACCGTCTGTCGAGGAGGCGACGTAGATATCCCGGGCTCCACCGACCGAATTTCGCCACTGAACGTGGATGCGACCAAGACTATCGATGGCGACACATGGATGGCAGCACTCGCATACACTACCGTCGGGCGACTTGTAGACGAGAACATTTCTGCTCCAAGTGCCTCCTCCGTCCGTCGAGACACTCGCCATCACTTCGGTATGACGATTGCGAAGATCGAGCCAAACGCAGCACATCTCTCCATTAGGACCGGCACTCATGGAATGCAGGCCCTCCCGCGCTGAATCGGCTGCGTCGTTGACCTGCACAGGACTAGTCCAAGTCTTGCCGCCATCGATCGATCGAATGGCCAACAAGTCCCCATCTCGCCCCTTGCCTTGTTTACCGCCAATTACGGTGACGCAGATTGATTTGTCTGAAACAGCGATCCGCGGCCCACGACGCATTCCGAGCGATATTGCATTAGCAGACGGCAAATCAACTGGATTGCTGAAGCTCTTGCCACCGTCATCCGAGCGACGGTATCTTGCGAGATCGCCGATGCCGTAGACAACGTGAATTGACCCTTGCGCATCCACAGCCACCTGGGGTTGCTGGGGATTGTGGGGAGCGATCCCACGTTCCAGTTCGACCGGCTCATCGGCCCAGACGGTCGTGGGAGCGATGGCGCAAAGGAGCGCAAGCCCGATCACTCTAAAACAACAGTGTCGAAAGTTACGCATGGGCGGACTCCAAAGAGATGGGATTAGAAACGTCATCAGCTCAATCTTCAGACGGAGCGAGGTTTAGTTTAATCTCCATATAACCGCAGTACAGGACTGGCACCACAAACAGGGAGACCAGTTCGATGAACATCCCGAAGAAGACCGGCAGGGCCATTGCGCGTGCAACATCCGCTCCGCGTCCCGTCGCCATCATAATAGGCAGCAAAGCGGCGAAAGTTGTAAATGCAGTCATCAGGCAGGGTCGGATGCGTCGTCGCCCGGCCTCCACGGTTGCATTGCGAATTTCCTCAACCGTTCGTAACGTCCGACGAGCGAAAAGTTGCTGCATATAGGTAGCGACTACGACACCGTCATCAATTGAAATTCCGATCAACGCAATAATCCCAATCCAAACCGCAGTATTCATTTCGACTCCATATATTCCCAAACCGATCATCCCACCGAAGATGGCGATTGGAATCTGTGAGAATATAATGAGGGTCAGAGCAAAGTCGCGAAAGTTAAGATAAATCAGTAGCAGGTTTATGAGAATCACGATCGGGATGATGATCATAAGTCGCTGATTGGCTTCAATCTGGTTCTGGAAAGAACCTACCGCCGATAGTGCATAGCCCGCAGGCAAGACTAGAGTGCCGTTGGCCTGATCCAGGCGGAGTTGGGTTTCCACGGCATGAACCGTCTCCAGAGCTCCAGTTATTCCGGAGGGCGCAAAGGCGATGTGCGCCACTAAGCGGGCGTCCTCACTGCTAATCATCCCCGGCCCCCAAGTGGTATTCATTTTGGCTAAAGTACTGAGCGGTACGACCTCACCGGTCTCAGTGACTACCGGAAGGCTAGGGAGATCGTCAATTCTTTCGCGCAGATCGCGTTGGTAGCGAATTCGAATGGGGTAGCGTTCGCGCCCTTCGACGGTTTGCGTCAAATTCATGCCTCCCAGAGCGGTTTCAATGATCTGGTTGACGGACATCGTGGACATGCCAAAACGCGCCGCCGTCTCGCGATTCACTTCGAATTCAACGTAGGGAACTCCGAGCACAATGTCGGGATTCACGGTGGCCGCGCTGACCTGGGGTATTTCGCGAAGGCGTTCGGCAACGCGCCGCGCCGCGTCTGCCAGCCCGTCGAGTGTGTCGCCATAGACTCGAATCGCCATCGGGGCTTTGATGCCGCTCTGCAGCATCACGACCCGCCCTTCAATTGGCTGCAACGGTGAGGCTGGCGTGACGCCAGGCAGCGTAGCAACCGCATTTATCTGGCTCCAAATACTGTCAATGGTGACGCCGTCACGCCATTCTGCATCCGGCTTGAGCATCACGTAGGTTTCAATCATCACGCCGGGGGCAGGATCCAGCGCAGATTCGGCTCGCCCGATCTTTCCCAGGACGTTGGCAACCTCAGGGATTTCCTTGATGAGAGCATTCTGCGTTTGCAGTACTTCAATTCCTTGCGAGAAGCTGGCTGCGGGATAAAGGGTTGGCATATAAAACCAAGTTCCCTCGTCGAGCGCGATCCAGTCATCGGTTCGCAGACCTGGAAACCGATGCTTGACATCGACGTAACCGGGTAGCGCGTTGGGTTCCGCACCGAGCCACCGCGCGAATTGCTCACCTGGATAAAGTATCTTCGGCAAGCCAAACCAAGCACCGGAACCAAGCAAGATGATGAGCAGCGGTACCGCCATAAAAGTGAACTTGTGTGCGAGTAGGAATCGCAGTGTCGGCTCGTAAACCCAGAGAATCATCCGACTGGATGGGTTCTGCTCAATGGGTCGTAATCGCTCTCGTGATATCAGCCAAGTTAGGATCCCAATGAGCAGCCCAACGAGTGAAACTGTCGCCCAGAGTGATAGGGGGGAGACCGAGTGGAGCCAAGGATTCCAGAACAGAACGCTAGCAAACGCACCGCCGATGCCTGCCGCGATTGAGATGATTAGGCCACGCCGCGCCGTCCAACGAGTGTCATGTAATAGCAGCCGACAAAGCGCGGGAACGAGGAAAACAGCGACCAGGATCGCTGCAAACATTGCAAACGTCTTGGTCCAGGCCAGCGGGCCAAATAGCTTCAAGTCGCGTCCTGTCAGAAAAAATATGGGAAGAAAGCTGACAATCGTCGTAGAAACGCCGGTCATGACGGCCGGAGCCACCTCGTAAGTGGCATCGATGATCACTTGCGTCCGCGTTCGTGGATCGCGTTGCGGTTCGACACCATCGGTGGAAGCGACATCGCTACTTTGCTTGCCCCGCCAATCAACCAAATGCTGATAGACGTTTTCCGAAATGATAATACTTAAGTCGGCGACCTCTCCAATGGAAATCGCAATGCCGGCCAGCGACATAATATTGGCGTCGATCTCAAACCATTTCATTCCGATAAACGCCATTAGCACTGACAGGGGCATTGAGAGAGCAACGATGATGCTGGCACGGAAGTGAAGCAGAAACAGCACAATCACAACAGCCGTAATCAATAGCTCGTCGCGGAGTGCCTCTGTAA
>JAUXWY010000460.1 GCA_030681235.1 Pirellulaceae bacterium
GTACACCAGCGCTTGCTAAATCGATCTCGATACGTGTTCTCGGGTTTTCCAATACCGGACTCGTCCAAATCGGGAATTTGATTCAGGACAATTCCTAAGGAAAGCGGAAGTCGCACCCGACCGCAGCAACAAATAGGGTGCGCGGTGGTGCAAGTAGCCTTCGAGCGTCGAAAAGTCATGTTTGTAAACCGTGTCAAGACGCAGCGACATTGAAGGATCCTAGTACGAATTCAATTGGCAATTCCACGAGCAGTGCCTGATGACCGCAAAACAGTGCGGACCGATCACTTCAAAAAGATGGACACCACGCAATACATCGCAACGCCATGCCCCGGCGGGTTGCGCTACGGTACGATCGGCATCATCGGTCGGCCTTGCTCGTCTTCCGGGTAGACGGCATCGCAGGCTTGTAGTTCGGCGACCAGTTGTTGCATCATGGATTGCAGAACTTCCGTTTCGCTCGCGGCCACGTTCGTCGACTCGAACGGATCGGCCTGCAAGTCAAATAACTCGAAACGTTGGCCGCCGGATTGGGCACTGGGCAGATAATGATAGACCACTTTCCAGCGATCTTTGCGGTACGAAGTAAAATAGCTGCTGCGGTGTTCGTGGGGAAAGTGCATGAGAAACCCCGAGGTTCGGGGACCATTCTTCCCGTTCAACAAGCTCCGCAGCGACTGCCCATCGAGTTGATGATGACCGGGAACAGCGACTTTGGCGACATCTGCGACCGTAGGAAATACATCGCACACGGAGGCGAGCTGCGATTGAATAGAGTTCGCGGCAAGTGGCAGACTCTTTTGGCAACGATGGTCCTCGTTTGTTTTGCCCCAAGCCACGATCAACGGAGCCCGCATGCCACCTTCGTAATGGCTGCCCTTCTTGCCACGCAGGGGAGCGGCGCAGGCGACTTCGTGCGGACCGCCTAACGGAGCATCCGAGCCGTTGTCGCCCAGGAACAGGATCAATGTCTGTTCGGCGATTCCGCGCTGTTCCAAGTGCTTGAGCAAATCTCCAACCGATTGATCGACACCCGCGACCATCGAGGCAAACGCCTGAGCTTGCGCCGATCGGCCCGACGATTCGTAGTCCGTCACAAATCTCGCGTCCGCTTGAAATGGAGCATGAACCGCGTAGTGGCAAAAGTTGAGAAAAAACGGCTGCTCCTCAGCGATCGATTGATCGATTTGAGAACATGCCTCACGATTCAAAGCGTCAGTCAAGAAAATGTCGCGATCGTAATAAGACTCCAGATGTGGCACCGGATGAGTTCCGCCTGCACCAAACTTTTTCAATCCGTAATAGCTGCCCGGTTGTCCGATGGACGATCCGCCGATGTTGACATCAAAGCCGACTCGCGTTGGATCCTCGCCTTCCGATCCAACGGGTCCCAAGTGCCCTTTGCCGATATGCATCGTGCGGTACCCGGCCTCGCGCAGCAAAGCGGGTAGACTCACCGAATGTGTTCTCAAGCCTTCCCAATTCCACTGAGTCGGCCCACGAGCGCCCCGATTATTGTTGGTCGGATTGATCCAATTGGTCGTGCGATGCCGCGCCGCATTTTGACCGGTGAGCAGGGTTAGCCGCGTGGGCGAACAGACGCTCATCGCTTGAAACTGATTGAACCGCACGCCTCTTGCTGCCAATGCTTCGAGATGGGGCGTGCGATAGAAATCGTTCAGCGGATAACGCTGCGGCTGACCGGCCGCATCGGTGAGGAACGGCACCGACGAATCCATCATCCCCAGATCATCGACGACGATCAAGACAATGTTGGGCCGCGAATTCGAATCGTCTTGCCGCGACATCGCCAGCGCGGCAGCCGCGTTCGACCATACCGCCCAGCAAGTGAGGCACGCCATGAAGAAAACTGTACGCAGCATCATCGTCCATATCTTTGCAACAGTCCGTCGTACGCGTCGATCCGTCGATCGCGGAGGAACGGCCAATGGGTGCGAGCGACATCCAACAACCCCAAGTCGCAATCTGCCAAAAGAACTTGTGGTTGAGCGCCGGCCATGGTTATGAAATTTCCGTAGGGGTCGCAGATAAAGCTACTGCCCCAGAACTCGATGTTGGACTCCACGCCGACTCGATTGGGAGCGACCACAAACAGGCCGTTTGCAATCGCATGGCTGCGCATCATCGTTTGCCAAGCGGATTGTTGGGCGGCCCCATAAACAGGTTTGTCCTCGGCCAACCAACCGATCGCCGTGGGATACACCAGAATCTCCGCACCGGCCAACGCGGTCAAGCGAGCCGCCTCGGGAAACCATTGGTCCCAGCAAACGCAGACACCTACTTTGCCAAACCGAGTATCAAAGGCCTGGAAACCCAAATCGCCGGGCGTGAAATAAAACTTCTCGTAATAAAATGGATCGTCGGGAATGTGCATCTTGCGATAAATGCCCACGACCGTCCCATCCGCGTCGATCACGACCGCGGTGTTGTGGTACAAACCGGGAGCCCGTCGTTCGAACAGCCCCGCCACGATCACCACCCCCAATTGGGCGGCGACTTCGCATAAGTATTCCGTCGTGGGGCCTGGGATCGCTTCGGCCAGAGCAAAATGGGCGTGCGTCTCCGTCTGGCAGAAATAAAGACTCGTGAACATTTCCTGAAGGCAAATGACCTGCGCTCCGGCCTCGGCGGCTTGCCGAATCGACTGAACTGCCGTTTCTATATTGGCGACGACGTCGCTGGTGCAGGCATTTTGGATCGCAGCAATTCGTATCGGACCGGTGCGTTTCCGCCCTGGATTCGGATCGGCCGATAGGTCGAAGTCGTCGGCTGGTTCGTCGGTTGTCATGGTGGTCCAGTTCTCTTTGCCGCGTCCCAAGTTTATGATGTTCGCTTCCGAAACTTTCCGGAAACGGGATTTTACGTTTTTTCCGCTCCAGAAACAGTCCGCGTCTTGATTGAGCCTTGCATGCCCAAGTACCCCCCGGTCGGTTTGTTTGTTGTTGGCACCGATACCGAAGTTGGAAAGACCTACGTCACGGCATTGATCGCCAAACACTTGCACGACGCTGGCAAAAAAGTCGGAGTGTACAAGCCTGTCGCGAGCGATTGTTACGACGATGGCGACCAAGTCATTTCCGAAGATGCCTTGACCCTGTGGCATGCAGCCGGCCAGCCCCGCACAGTACACGACGTCTGCCCGCAACAATTCCGTGCGCCGTTGGCACCCCATTTGGCCGCCCGGGCCGAAGGAAAGGAATTGGACGCGGAACTGATGCGGACAGGGCTCGAAAAATGGGCTGACGGCTACGACATCGTTCTGGTTGAAGGAGTCGGCGGCCTGATGACGCCCGTAAGCGATTCGGAATACGTGGCCGACTTAGCCTTCGAGTTTGGCTTTCCTATCTTGGTGATTGCCCCCAACGTCTTGGGTGTGATCAACCAGACATTACAAACACTGATCACTGCGGCCGCATTCGAGAACGGTTTGAATGTCGCCGGCCTGATCCTGAACAATATCCAGTTTCAAGAACGGGACATCAGCGTCAAAACCAATCGCCAGGAAATTGAAAAGCGAACCAGCACTCCCGTCCTGGCCGAAATCCCGTACAACGCCGACGAATTGCCCGTGAAAGTCGACTGGATTCGCTTGGCAACAAAATCCTAGATCAATGATCCCGAAACATCCATGAACGAACAATCAACCGAGCGACTCCCGGATGGTTTTGTCTATGAAGCCATGGTCGCTGGCATCAAAAAGTCTGGCAAGTTAGATCTCAGTTTGATCGCGGCCACCGGTCCCGCAGTCGCGGCCGGCGTCTACACGCAAAACTTGGTTCACGCGACTTCCATCGATTGGTGTCGGGCCCGGACCCCCAGTGACCAGATCCGCGCGATCGTCGTCAATTCGGGTAATGCGAACGCTTGCACCGGTCCGGAAGGAGAAGCCAACAACCGACGATTGGCCGAACTGGCCGGAAAACACGTCGCTTGCCAAGCCGACGAGGTCTTGGTGCTTTCGACCGGCGTCATCGGTCGTCAACTGCCCATGTCCATCATCGAAGCAGCCTGGCAACGGTTCCCAACTTTGTCCGCATCCCACGAGTCGTACCTCCGAGCCGCCGATGGCATCACAACCACGGACAATCGCCGCAAGGTTGCGACCGGAACATTCACGCACGGTGGACGGAGCTATTCGGTTGCCAACATGGCGAAGGGAGCCGGCATGATCGGCCCCAACATGGCCACAATGTTGGCCGTGGTCACGACCGACTTTCCGTTGTCGGCGTCCTTGGCCCAAGCCGCCGTCAGCGCGGCCGCCAACTACAGCTTCAATCGAATTAGCGTCGAAGGCCACACCAGTACCAATGACGCCCTGGTGCTGTTGTCTTCACGACAACAGTCCAACTTGACCGCCGACGATGAAGGGTTCCAGAAATTTGTCTCTGCTTTGCGGCAAACTTGTTTGACTTGTGCCAAGCTGATCCCGGCCGACGGCGAAGGTGCAACTCACTTGATGAATATCCGCGTGCACGGGGCCAATTCGGATGTCGGTGCCGATCAAATCGCTCGCGCCATCGCCAACAGTGCGCTCGTCAAATGTGCGATTCACGGCAACGATCCCAATTGGGGACGAATCGTGTCTGCGGCCGGCTATGCGGGAGTGACCTTTGACCCGGCACTCACGGAACTCCGCCTCAACGGACACTTGATTTTTGCCCAAGGCCGCCCCGAGTCGTTTGATGCCAAAGTCGTCAGCCAGAGCATTCGAGCCGAGTTCGAAGTCCTGATCGACTTGAAGGTTGGCTCCGGACCGGGTGTTGCAACTCATTATGCCAGCGACATGACCGTCGATTATGTCAAGTTCAACTCCGAGTACACGACTTGATTCAGTCGCTAAGGATTTGTCCCGAAATAAGTTC
>JAUXWY010000461.1 GCA_030681235.1 Pirellulaceae bacterium
GTACACCAGCGCTTGCTAAACCGATGTTGTTTCGAGGTCTTGTTCCATTTGTTCCGTTGCGGAAGTTGCAAGACGCCCGCCGGCTGAAGCCGGTACACCAGCGCTTGCTAAATTGCCTTTGTAATAGGCGGAACCATTGAAATCCGACGGGTGTCGTGCGTCGCTCGAAACCTCGAATTTTTCGTGTGGCTTACTTTAACGTCTTGTTCCCTCAGATTCGCTGAGTTATGTTTGATCCAAGGTGGTGCGATCGATCGACACTGGCGGCGGCACGGTTGATTCAGATAGTCCACGGATTTTTATCGAACATGTTATCGTTTACCCAGTTGAAGGTTTGGCACACGATGCGAATCGCAAATCGTGCTCGCGGCTTGAATCGAGCAGCGGGCGATGTCTTTCTGGAAGGAGTCACTTTGCCTTGGAGGCGACTTCTGGTTGCGACTTTGTTTGGGCTCTGGTGTGGCCTCGCGATGCTGCATGACGAGGCACACGCCTGGCAAGTTCCGGACGCTGTTGCGAAAGTGAGCTTCTCGCGCGACATCCGTCCGATTTTGTCGGAAAACTGTTACGCTTGTCATGGATTCGACGAGGGGGCTCGGCAGGCGGACCTGCGATTGGATCTGGCGTCTGGCGCTCATGATTCTGTCATCAAGCCGGGGAGTCTGACGGAGAGCGAATTATGGTCAAGAATCAATAGCGACGACGCCGAGGTAAAGATGCCTCCTCCCGAATCGCCGCTGGCGCTCACTGCGGAGCAAATCGGTCTGCTGGGTCGTTGGATTGAAGAAGGAGCGGTCTACGACGAGCATTGGGCATTCATCCCGCCAATTCGCCCAGCAGTTCCCGAGAGTCCGGAGGGACAAGATTGGGGCTCTCATCCGATCGACCGTTTTGTTCGCCAACGTTTGGTCGAGCAAGGTTTGTCGCCTAGCCCTCGCGCGGATCGTGTCACCTTGCTCCGTCGGCTGGCTTTCGACCTGACCGGACTGCCTCCATCAGCCGAAGATGTCCAGCGATTTCATTCGGATACCGATCCAACTGCTTACGACCGCGCCGTGGATCGGTTGCTCAGCAGTCCCCACTTCGGCGAGCGGTTGGCGCTGGACTGGTTGGATGCCGCTCGGTATGCCGATACCAATGGATTTTCGATCGACGGCGGTCGCCAACAATGGTTGTGGCGCGATTGGGTGATTCAAGCGTTCAATGACAACTTGTCCTACGATCAGTTTATCATCCAGCAATTGGCTGGCGATTTGTTGCCCAACGCGACGGTCGCGCAACAGATCGCGACCGGGTTTCAACGCAACAACATGGTGACGCATGAGGGCGGCACGATTCCGGCAGAGAACTTGGCCAACTACAACGCCGATCGCGTCAAAACGTTGGGGGAAGCGATCATGGGTCTCACACTTGGTTGTGCCCAATGCCACAATCATAAGTTCGATCCGTTGACGCAACGTGAGTACTACCAGTTCGTCGACTTTTTTAACGGATTGGGAGATCGTGGTCTCGATGGCGATGGAGGCGTGAACCCGGCGCCGTCAATCGAAGCGAAAACCGTTCTGCAAAGTGACGAGCTAAATTCTGTTCAAACTCGAATCCAAGAGCTGCGTGATTTGCTCGCTCGACCAAACGCGGCGATCTTACAGGCCTGGGAGACGCAACAACAAGCTCGACTGGCCAATCGCGGTCAGAAGTTTCAGTCTTGGCCCGTTCAACTTCTGAATCTGACCACTCCCAATCGCGGTGGAGGGTTTCGGATCGAGGGAACTCATGCGGTTCGGTTGGCATTGGGTGGCGGATTGGCCGCGTACGACATGTCGATCAAATTGCCGGAAACGACCGAACCCATTCAGGGGGTCCGCGTCGTCTTTCAACCGCTGGCTGATGCGGTTGGAGGCGGTTGGGGCGGGGGCAAACGGACCGGAAAAAACGGCGAGCAAACGTTCGAGAAAGGTACTTTTGTCTTGACGGCGATTTCCGCGACCGCGGATCAAGTTCCCTCCGAACAAGTGAACCTTCATCAGTTGCGACAATTCCAAGACTATACCGCGAGTAGTTGGGAAACGGACTTTCCTCCTGCGGCCGTTCGCGATCCAAGGAATCCGACCGGTTGGTCACCGGCTTTACACGAAGCGGGGCCGGTTCACTTCACTGCGACCTTTGCGGCTCCGATCCATGTCAGCGAGACTCCGTATCTAACGTTGCAGCTGAATTTTGGACACGGGCAATCTTTGATCCCCGGTCACTACGAAGTCCACGTGTACACCGGAGTCAACGACGACATTCATGTGCCGCAAGAAGTGTTGGCGATTTTGGAAACTCCGGTCGATCAACGATCCGTGTCGCAGAACGATTCGTTGTGGAGGTACTGTGCCAGTGATTGTGACGAACTGTGGCACGAACGAGTCGAGTTGGCCAATTTGGAAGAACGCGTCCGGGTGCTTCATGATTCGTTTTCCGTCATGGTCATGTCCGCGTCACCGCAACCGAGGGAAACGTTTGTATTGCATCGTGGCGATTATTTGCAACCGAGGGATAAAGTCGACGCCGGTGTTCCGGCGTTCCTGCCTCCTCTGCCGTCCGACGCGCCCGTCGATCGCTTGGCCTTGGCCCGTTGGCTGACGGATCGACGGCATCCGCTGACCGCTCGAGTCGCTGTCAACCGTTATTGGCAAATGATGTTTGGACGCGGGATCGTAGCCACTTCAGCCGACTTTGGTGCTCAAGGACAATATCCTTCACATCCAGAGCTGTTGGATTGGTTGGCGGTCGAGTTTCAAGAAAGTGGCTGGGACGTCAAGCATTTGATGCGGCTGATTGTGACCAGTCAAACGTACCAACAGTCCTCGAACACAAGTCCCGAGCTTTTGGCTCGCGATCCGCAGAACGAATGGTTGGCTCGGGGAGCTCGGTATCGCTTGCCCGCTGAGTTGGTCCGCGACTCGGCGTTGCAAATCAGCGGGTTGCTGGTGCCGCGTATTGGTGGCCCGAGTGTGAATCCTTATACGCCGGGCGATCCTTGGCGCGAGGTGAGTCATTACGGAAGCACGCCGGCGACCTCGCAGATCTTTGTGCAGGAACATGGCGAAAAATTGTATCGGCGTTCCTTGTACACTTATTGGAAGCGAACCGCGCCGCCCACCAACTTGACCGCGTTTGATGCTCCCAATCGTGAAGTGTGTGTGGTGGCGAGGCCCATGACGACGACACCGCTCCAGTCCTTGGTGCTGCTGAATGATGTTCAGTTTGTGGAAGCCAGTCGGGTGTTTGCCGAACGCATCCTGAAACATGCGACGGACGATCGGCAACGAATCGAATGGGCCGTGTGGCAGGCACTGGGCCGCGCTCCGGAGGACTGGGAGGTGACGCGGTTGTTCGAGAGCTTGGAAGCGCAACGCGAACATTATCGACAAGATCCAGAGGCTGCGAAGTCCTTGTTGGGCAATGGGGAATCACGTCGAGATTTGGAGTTGGAGGTCACCGAACATGCCGCATGGTCGATGGTCGCCAGTCTGATCTTGAACTTGAGCGAAACCATCACGCGACATTGAGGCGGAGGATTTTTCCAGGTTGAGACGCCGGATTTGGATTAGGAACCCTCGAGAGTTCCTAACAAAGCCGGTTTAGCGAGCGCTGGTGTACCGGCTTCAGCCGGCGGTAGCTGAAAAGAGCGTTTTCACCGCTCCAGCCGGCTAAAGCCGGTACACCAGCG
>JAUXWY010000462.1 GCA_030681235.1 Pirellulaceae bacterium
GTACACCAGCGCTCGCTAAACCGATACGGCTACGGGTTCTGGGATTTTCATCATCGGACGCTTCCACCCCATTTTCGTCGTAACTCGTATGCTTTCCGGCCCAAAGATCGTCTGCGTTGTGCTGCAAATCAAGGGGGCGAAACAAACGATGCCTTCCTGCACAACATATTGGCACGCCGCCCTAACGCTTGATCGTTTTACTTGCACTCGTAAATTCTCCAGACGACGGCTCAAACATGAATGGAACAGAAGACGCCATTAAACAGAAAATAGAGGCTCTTACGGCAAATAAAACTGCTTTATGTCGTTCTGGCACGCTGATTGCGTAGAGTGAGATTCGTGAGCACGTCGGTCCAAACGACATGCTAACAATGATCTGGACCACTCCAGCTTCAGTCTTGGGATCGGGTTAACTGACGCGGCTATCCGTCCCAAGGCTGGAGCTTTTTTCGTCGACTTTTTGGTCGTCGGATTTCTTGATGTCCACAGCAACGGTGACCTGCGAAACCGACAAAGCGCGACCGTCTGGGCCCAACATTTCTACGGACCAGACATGCAACCGGCCGCCACACCGATGCGGGCGTACTCGGAATGTAAGTCGTTCGCCAAGGCGAGCCGGTTGAAGGTGGTTGGAGTACACGGACACCCCGGCCACCTGATGGGTCTGTCGGCGAGGATACAACGAAGCGAACGAAGCCAATGTCTCGGCGACAAACGGGGAAATGCCCCCATGCAAAAATCCCTGCGAGTTGAGTGCGATTGGCCGAACCGTCATGGCGGCAGCCAGTGATTCGTCCGTAAACTCGATCACTTCGACGCCCAACAGGCCAACCATCGTTCCGGCATATCGAGCTGAAAAATCGGCGATCATGTCCGGATCAAACACAACATCTCCCTGTGACTCGGAACTTTGGTTTCTGGGTAGGATTGACCCATCTATTCGCCAGCAGATTCTACCAAGTTTTCCAGCCCTTCGAAACAACGCACTAACACCACTTTGGATAGCGGCGAGTTCCGCGAGTGCAGCGCCCTGGGAAGAGCCCGCCAAAGGCGTTTCTGATTTTCATTTTGTTTTCCTGAAATGTTCGCCAAGAGTTTCGGCGGCAGCAAGAACGAACGGAATCTTTGATCAATCAACTTTGAGGGCTGGGGCTGTCTCGCTTCGAACGTGGCCCGTTGGGCACGACGGTTAACGGTCGATTGACGCACTATTCACCGACTGCGGTGGCAAACGCAACGGCGTAGGCGTGGCAATGGGAGATACTGATTTGGATCTCCGCGATACCGCGTTCTTGAGCCACTTCTGCAGCGCGGTTGTGCAAGATGATTTTGGGTTTGCCACCGTATTCGTTCAGCAACTCGATGTCGGTCCATTGAATCCCACGTGCCCAACCGGTCCCGAGCGTCTTGAGCACGGCCTCTTTGGCAGCCCAACGACCCGCATAATGTTGAGCGTGGGCTTTCCTCGGTGAACAGTATTGAATTTCGCCGGCCGTGTAGACGCGTGTCAGAAACATATCGCCGTGCCGCTCGATCATGCGACCGATGCGCTCCACCTCGATGATGTCGGTGCCAATTCCGATGAGTTTCATAGGATCCCGCACGACTCTTGAGCCCGACGCAGCGTTTGCCCGGCCTTGGCACGTGCCTTCTGCGCACCATCGCCTAAAATCTCGCGCAGACGTTCGGGATGAGCTTCCAATTCCGCGCGACGCTGTCGCGGCACGTCAAAAAAAGCATCTGCCGCATCCGCCAGCGCTTTCTTCACTTCTCCATAGCCAAAATTGCCGCGACGATACACGGCTTCCATATCCGCCAATTGCTGCGACGTCGCAAACAGTTTGTACAAGTCAAACAAGTGATCACCTGCCGGATCTTTGGGATCTTCCATGGGCCGCGAATCGGTGGCGATTCGCATCACTTTCTTCCGCATGGCCTTGGCGTCATCGAACAGTTCGATCGTGTTGCCGTAACTTTTCGACATTTTTTCACCGTCCGTACCGGGAACCTTGCTGGTCTCTTTCAAAATTTTCGGTGCGGGCAACGTGAACACTTCGCCAAACTGCGCGTTCCAGCTTGCGGCGATGTCCCGACAAACTTCGATGTGTTGGACTTGATCTTCGCCCACAGGTACCGTGTCCGAATCAAAGGCCAGAATGTCGGCCGCTTGCAGGACAGGATACGTGAACAAACCCGCAGTTGCGGTCAAACCCTTGGCTTTCTTGTCCTTGTAGGCAACGCAGCGTTCCAGCAGGCCAAACGGCGTGCCGCTCATCAATAACCAACACAACTGCGAAAGCTCGGGCACATCCGATTGGACAAACAAGACCGCATGGTTGGGGTCCAAACCCAAGGCCAACAAATCCAAAGCCGCATCACGTGTGTATTGGTGCAATAACACCTTGTCACGAATGGTCGTCAGAGCGTGCAAATTGGCAATGAAATAAAACGCTTGCTCGGACTGCTGCAGTTGGATGTACTGCTGGATCGCTCCAAAATAATTGCCCCAATGGGGACGGCCCGTCGGTTGTATGCCTGACAATACTTTCATCGTGAGTAGATCAACTTTCCTTGCAGTGAAACTTTAAATCGCAAAATCTGGTTGCCAGCGTTGGAACCACAGTTCCAAGACCAACAATGACCACAGGCGATACGCGTTGTCAAACTTGCCGGACACGTGATCCTTAACCAATCGAGTCACCTCGGCCTGTTCGAACAAACCGCGTCCGGCCGCCGCTGAACCCAGCAGCGTTTGCTCGGTCAACTCGCGCAGGGGGCCGCGGAACCAGTGGTCCAAAGGTACGCCAAACCCTTGCTTTTTTCTAGCCCATATCTCGGGCGGCAACAAATGTCCAAACGCTTCTTGCAAGATTCGCTTTCCGCGATTCCAGCGCAATTTCCACGCGTTCGGCATCTGAGCGGCCAATTCCACAACGTGATGGTCCAGGAACGGTTGCCGAACTTCCAAGCCGTGGGACATCGAAGCGATGTCGACTTTTGTGTTCAGGTCGCACGGCAGGTAACTCAATAAGTCGGTCAATGCAAACCTCGTGACTGGATCTCGTTTGGCAAACATTCGGTAGTATTGCGATACAAAGTCCAACGGGTCCCGCTGTGGTAGATGCTCTAAGAACGGCTCCGAATAAAGAGCCGCGCGTTGATCATCGTGAAAGATTCCAATCCATTGCATGTAGCGGGCGACTGGAGCCAGCGTCATTGCCTGCGAAAACCTTTTCCAACGCCGCAGCGCGTTCCGTTGGCTCATGTCGCTAGGGATTCGTTGCCACATGGGCCAGGCCAAAAAAGACTGCATCCCTGGGATCCGATCCAAGTTCGCGGCAAATCGAGCGGCCTTGTAACGATCGTATCCCGAAAACAGTTCGTCACTGCCGTCGCCCGACAACGCAACGGTAACTTGGCGTTTGGTCATCTGCGACAAATACCACGTGGGAATCGCCGAACTATCAGCGAACGGTTGATCATAATGGTAGATCAAATCGGGCAATACGGTTAGGGCTTCGGGCTGCACTACAAAGGCTTCGTGTTGCGTGCCCAAATGCCGAGCCACTTGCTGCGCGTATTTTGATTCGTCGTATTCCGATTCGCGAAAGCCGATGCTAAACGTCTGGATGGGTTGCGAACTGTTCTTCTGCATCAGAGCGGCGATCAGACTCGAGTCGACTCCGCCTGAAAGAAACGTGCCCAAGGGAACTTCGCTTTGCATCCGCAAGACGACGGCTTGTTCCAGCGTCTCTTGCAGTTGTGTGACGGCGACCGCTTTGTCTTGACGCTTCTCTTGTGTGGGGCAACTCCAATAGCTTTGAACTTCAAACGACTCGGCGCTCTCGTGCCCGGCCTGCCAAATCGCCAAATGGCCGGGCGGTAAACTAGCGATGCCACGATAGATGGTGTCGGGATGTGGGATGTATTGATACAGCAGGTAGCTATCGATCGCCGAGAGATTGACCTGCGTGTCCAAACCCGACACCGGCAACAATGCCTTCAGTTCGCTGCCGAACACCAATCGCTTAGGCTGTCTTGAATAGAACAAGGGCTTTTGCCCCAAACGATCCCGAGCCAAGATCAGCTTTTTGAGCCGTCCGTCCCAAATGGCGATCGCAAACATGCCTCGGAGGTACTTGAAACACGCGGGACCTTCGTCTTCGTACAAGTGGACAATTGTCTCCGCGTCCCCCTGCGTTCGCAACCGATGCCCGTTGCCTTCCAACCGCTGGCGTAGCTCGCGATAGTTGTAAATCTCGCCATTGAAGATGACTCGGATGGTCCCGTCTTCATTGCTGATCGGCTGCATCCCAGTCGCCAAGTCGATGATCGAAAGACGACGGAACCCCAGTCCCACGCCGACATTTGTCGTGTGTGAGGACCTTGTGCGATCTTGGTCTTGGTTTCCGTTCGATCGGTCGTCGGATCCTTGGCCAAGTGATTGAAAGTACATGGCCCGATCGTCTGGTCCGCGATGGGTCAAACTGTCGGTCATGCGTTCCAACGTGCGCTGATCCACTGCACGATCGCTCGAAGTCCAAACCGCACCGGTTATGCCACACATATCAAATTCACTTGGTTGTTAGTCAACTCACAATGTCCACAAGCTGCGTTATGTCCACAAGCTGCGTTTCGGGTCCGCAATGTAATACCATTTCTCGCCATCCAGATCGATCCAGTCCGCTTGGGGCAAACGCGATGGCAGTCGGCGACGCCACTCTTGCGCGACTCCGTAATCATAGCCGACGCTTTCGATTTCTGCCCGAACGAGCTTGCCAGGGCAATACGTCACATGAAATTGACCTTCGCTGGAACCATGCAGCAAGTGGGCCAAAACGGCCGGCTCGGAATACAATTCGGGGTCTTGCTCGGCCAATTCCAGCAATCGCTCTCGGCCCCGATACCCAAACCTCCGAATCAAATGATCGCGGTTCGGCTCCTCCCCAAACTCTTTTAACCCAGAGCCTAAAATCACCAATTCTGCACCAACGGCCAACGCTTGACGTGTCCGTTGAATCGCCCGATTGCTTCGCCACAGAGTCGTATAGTTGTCCGCCGGCAGATCGACAATCACGCGTTCCAAAGGTCGAGCGACATGAGTCATGTTCACCTGTTGACTCAAACCGCAGGCTTTCAAAAACGCATCGTGATCGTCGCCGATCACAAGGCCTCGTAGTCTTCCACCAGGAACCGCCTCGTCCACCACGGTCAGAATGAAGAGCAACGGCAGATGTTGGAGGAAATATTCTTGGGCATGATTAAAGACGGTCCGTAGGGCGGTGTGAACCTGCCCCAACACGCATGGAGTTTCGCTAAAGGCGCCAATGCGATAGGCCGCTTCGAGACTCCTCTTGCCGCTTGTGCCCATGAAGAGGTGTTGATTGTAGCCGCCCATTCCGACCAATTCATGCGGACTAACTTGGCCCACGACAACGATCAGGTCGTGCTCTTCGGCCATGATCAATCGATTCAATTCGACCGGCCACGGTTGTTGGTGCCACCCGCCGGTCGCTTCAGAGACAAATGCGGCCGAAACTTCACCGACTTGGATCGCATCGAAATCCCAGCGATGTTCGCGGAACAATTCGTGCGGGACGGCCGCGTAAAGTTGAGCGATCTCGTAGTTGTTCATGGGGCGATGGGTGCCCAGCGCTGGTAACACGTCCCGCAAGTCGCTCCGATAGTAGCGATACAACTCGGCCAACACGGGCCCCGCGTGGCTGCCGGCTCGCGTTGCATCCGGTACCACGGCGAGGACTCGGGACCGCTCGCCCAACTGATCCAGAGCACCTCGAATCAATTCATGTAGTTGGGCCGAATTGATTTCACTCGTCGCTGATCCGCTGGCAAGAGTCGTGGTCATGATCTTCCTGTGAGGCTCGCTTCCTGCGTTCAAACGGACGGATCTTCAGCACTCGTATGGGGATCTTCACTACTTGAAAAAGGCGGCGATTCCCCGGCCAGTTCAGCCAACGCATTGCTCGCTGCCCGTTGCTGAGCTTGCTTTTTGTTTCGACCAGCGGCAGCTGCAAACGTGCGCTCGCCCAATTGTACAAAGACTCGAAAAAACTTCTTATGGTCCGGCCCTGACTCTTCCAACAGGCTGTAAGCTGGGGACAACTTGAAAAACTTTTGTGCGTGATGTTGAAGTTGACTCTTGAAGTTGCTTTCGTGACTTGTTTCGACCGCTTGTTCGACCTCGCGTTTGACATGTTTCAACACAAAATCACGAGCGGTCGGCCAATCGCTATCCAGGAACATCGCGGCCACAATCGCCTCAAAGACGTCACCCAAAATACTGGATGGCACCGCCGCGTTGGCCATGCCCTTGCCGACGATCAAACAAGCTTCCAATCCCAACTGTCGACTTAGCTTAGCACAGGTTTGGCCGCTGACCACAACCGACTTGATCTTTGTCAATTCGCCTTCCATGACACTGGGAAAGCGATGAAACAAGAACTCGCACACCACGGCACCTAACAGCGAGTCGCCCAAGAATTCCAATCGTTCACTGGACTGAAGCTTGTGGTTGGCCGACGAAGCATGTGTCAAAGCGGACAACAGCAAATTCGTGTCCTTGAACTGGTAGCCGATGAGCGCTTGGCAACGACTGAGGATATCCGCTTGATCCAGCGACAATTGACCGTTCGCTAGAGTATGCCCCGCTTGTTTCTTAGCCATTTCCGTCCTTTTTCGCACTCTCGAAGTCGCCGAGGCCAAATACTATCGATCGGAGTAGGACTCCGACCGAGCGACAAAAGCCAAAGAATGGGCGATTTAGACAAAGACGGGAACCTGCCGCGCGAATTAGAGCCTCGCTATGATGAGGCAAACATTAACGCGGCGGGTTGCCATTTTTAGCAGTTCGCCTACTTTCCCCAGCCGTATTATGCCCCAAAGACTAAGATTGCTCAAGTGAAATGAGTTTCAAAAACTCGCATTGCCGGATTTGCCGGTAATGTTTACAAAACCAGCTGGGAATTTTTGCCGGACGAACACAGAGTTGGGCTGAGGGACCGTACCATGCCATGTGGGTCACTCGGATTCAATATCTGCGGAAACCGGCAATGACCGCTTGGACTTGCGACTTTTTTGCCTGCTGAAAAACAGAAAATGGCTCTGGGATTTGCTCCCCCGAACCCATTGGCATACCAGTTGCACAACACCAACCGGGGGAAGACAACAAACGTTGAAATGCTTGAGTTGGCATAACTCGCGATTCGGCGTCCAATTGAAGACACACGATCAAGGAGGATCACAACGATGGTACGAGCAAGTTTAATCACAGTGGCGGTTTTGGCATCTTCGCTCATCTCGGTAGCTACGACTCAAGCCCAAGGTCAAGCTCCAGGTCAAGCTCAGCCTGGTTTGGTGGTCGTTTTGGATATGGTCCGCATCTTCAAAGCTCATCCCGGCCATCAAGCCGCCATGGCCAAGATTGAAGCTCGGGCCGAAGAAATGCGAAAGAGCTTCCAGGCCCAACAAGTTGATTTGCAAGAAAAAGCAAAAAAAGCAGCATCTCAATATCAGGGTGCTCAGTTGGACCAGATTGAGATTACCTTGCGACAGGACGAAGTCAAGTTGCAGACTCAGGCACGTCAAGCACAAACTGAATTGATGAAGAGCGAAGCAGAAGCCTTCTACAAGACTCACTCGGAAGTCATGACCATCGTCCAAGAACTTTGCCAACAATACAACGTGGGATTGGTGTTGGGATACGACAGTGAGCCGATCGACCCGAGCCGACCGGAATCCGTCATTCGCGGCGTACAACGGTCTGTCGTTTATCATTCCAACGACTTGACGGATCACGTGTTGCATCGCATCCCAGGAGCTGTGAAGACCGCCGGCACGGCCGGGCCCGTGTCCGGGTCACGTGACGGAGTCACTCGCTAAGGATTTGTCCCGAAATAAGTTC
>JAUXWY010000366.1 GCA_030681235.1 Pirellulaceae bacterium
ATGGCCGGGCATTATATCGCGGGCATGACCGATCGCTTCTTTGAGGACACTTATCGACTGATGATCCAGTCCCGTTAGTTTCCATTTCGTGACCTGCCACATCTATCTGCAGCCGTGGCCCGCCAGCATTCGTGTAGCGGAATTCGCGGAGTATTCCGTTGATGTGTGGGACGGTAACCCTTCATGAGGGAAGCAGGCCGAGTTGGTTAACCGCGTGGCCAGAGTGAATTTGGCGACTTTCAATTTGGCGTTGAAAACGAATTCCAGCCGCCAAATTTGCGGCGGCCCGCGTTGGGGTGTGAACGGTCACGTGGATTGATTCCGCCCAACCGCGGACGTCTTGCGACTTCCGCTACCGTCATTATCGAGAAGCTTTTTTGGGACAAATCCCAGGTTGGGCCTTCCGCCCACGCTCAAAGCCTAGTCGAAACGGATGGAACCCTTTATACTGATCCCATGTCCTGAGGGCAGCTACGCGAGCCGGAGTGAAAGACTGGCAGACTTGTTGGAATCGTTCCGGCCCCCGTCGCTACAATTGCATAAAGGTCGCAACGACATGATTTTGTGGGTGCTTCGAGTGGTGTTCATTCTGTTGGCAGGCAGCATTGGTCTGACCTGGACGGAATTAGACCTGCCGTTTCTAACGTACGGTTACTATTGGATTCTGCCAGTCACTCTTTTGGCGGCAGTGGTCGTGATTGCGGCCGATGTGTTGATCAAGGAGAAGCGGATCGACACGCTGAGCAGCATTTATTTTGGGATCATTGTCGGTCTGTTCTTGAATTTTATGGCGATGTTGGCATTGGAGCCATATTTCAACCAACTTGTTTCGGCGAACGAAACCAACGGGCAGGCGATTCGCACGGCGGTGTCGTTGACGATGGGGATTACCCTATGCTACATCACCACGAGTTTCATTGTCCAAACCAAAGACGACTTTCGGTTTATTGTGCCTTACGTTCAATTCTCGCGCGAGGTTCGTGGTGGCTGCCCGTACTTGTTGGACACTAGTGTGATCATCGACGGTCGAATCGCCGATGTCGTGCAAGTGGGTGTTATCGATAACAAGTTGATCGTGCCCAATTTCGTGCTGATCGAATTGCAGCACATTGCGGACAGTACGGATAAGATTCGTCGCGCTCGTGGAAAACGGGGGTTGGATGTATTGAGCCGAATGCAAAGCGATAAAAACATCGACTTGTCCATCTACGACCGCGAGCATTCGGAAATTTCGAACCTTTCCACCGA
The DNA here is from genome assembly GCA_030681235.1 of Pirellulaceae bacterium. Lineage (GTDB taxonomy): Bacteria > Planctomycetota > Planctomycetia > Pirellulales > Pirellulaceae > M30B19. Next base: position 1,249 of record JAUXWY010000366.1, read on the forward strand.
TCAACGGTTAGTGCAATTGGCTCTCCAGCTGGAGGCCAAGATTGTCACCAACGATCAAAACCTGAATAAGATCGCCAAGCTGCATCAGGTCAAGGTTGTGAATCTAAATGATCTGGCCAACGCGATGAAGTCCATTTTGCTGCCGGGCGAAAAACTTGCGACTCGGATTGTACGTCCGGGAGAAAGCGCGGGGCAGGGCGTCGGTTACCTCGATGACGGGACGATGATCGTTGTGGATGGAGCCCGAGAATTGATCGGCAAGGACGTGACGGCTTCGGTGACCAGCGTCCTGCAAACCAGCGCCGGTCGCATGATTTTTGGACCGCTGGATCAGGTTTCGCCGACCAAACCGACGCGATAGTTTGGGGATTTCCACGGACCGGGGAACCAACTAGTCAAACGTTGAGTGTTGATGTATTTGTCTGGCGAAGACCGACCACCCTCTTCCGTGAATTGTGGTGACGGGCATTCGTAACGTTGCGCCAGAAATTCGTAAAACTCGCGACGTCGAACTGGATTTCCATCGCTCACATTGATGATCGACCAAGGTGGCGGTTGAGTCGATCCGAAAGCGAGAATAGCAGCCGCGTCGTCCACATGAATCAAGTTGAGTAGGCTGTCACCGGAGCCTTTCATCGGCTGCCCAGATCGCAACGCGGCCAGGTTCGGGATCCGTTCGCGAGAATAGATTCCGGCCAAGCGGAAAATGCCGTACGAAGTCCGGCTTTGTTCGGCCAGGATTTTTTCGCACGCAATACTGGCTCGAGCCCCCGGTCGTTCGGCCCCCAGCGGTGCGTTTTCCGCGATGGTCGGAACCAGCGACGAATCTGACGCCGGGTCGGCATCGGTTCGAGTAGCGATTTCGTTCGTGCGTTTGTAAACGCCAGTGGTGCTCACAAACTGAATTTGGCACCGCTGGTTTGGGAAACGCCTAGCGAGGTTTAGTGCGGCGTTGGTTGCGGCTTGATACACATCCGAGTGTTCTTGGCCGTCGCGACGATCGTTGCCGATGCAGATCGTGATCGCGTCGAACGCGGGGAGCGAATCCTGAAGTTCCTGTGTTGACCACTGGTGGGGATCAGCGACGATGGCGTGGATACGTTCGGTCTCAAGTTCTTGGGATTTGGTATGGCTGCGAGTGCTGGTCCATACCTCGTCCCCATCGCCAATCAGCCGCTCCGCCAATCGCCGTCCCAGGAATCCACAGCCGAAGATAAAGTGTTTGGGCATGTTTAAAAAACAGTCATTACCGTAGCGAAAGTCGCCAAGACTTTCGGTGTTGATCACGGATTCGCGTTTGGCCAGAACTCTTGGCGAGTTTCACGTCCAACCGCACGTGCCCGTGTTTTGATATCCTATCGACCATGACGAACAATTCAAACCCGCCGACACCTTGCATTGGACGACTGGCCCCGAGTCCCACGGGGGCCCAGCACGTTGGAAACGCGCGCACGTATTTGTTGGCGTGGCTCAGTGTGCGGTTGCAAGGTGGACAGTTGCGGTTGCGGATCGAAGACATCGATTCGCCACGCGTCAAACCCTGGGCGATCGACGAAACCTTGGAGGATTTGCACTGGTTGGGTTTGGACTGGGATTCCATGGAAACCGACTCCGGTCACGGCGAAGGTTTGAGCGACGCCATAGTGCCTGCGGGCGTATGGCTGCAGACCGAACGAGTTTCAATTTACGAGCACTATTTACAGGCGTTGCTGCGAGCGGGTCGACTTTATCCGTGTTATTGTTCGCGGAAGGATATTGAAGCCGCTGCCAGTGCCCCACATCGAGAAGATCAATTGCTTCGTTATCCGGACACGTGTCGGGATCGAATTGGACCGAGCGAGATATTTCCGCATCGCCAATCAGGACGACCGAGCGACGAAAAGTCATTCGGCCAAGACGCGGCGAGTGATCGTCCCTTTGCGTGGCGGTTTCGCTCGCAGGATGAAGTGATCGAATTTGACGATTTGGTTTGTGGACTTCAATCGTCGCGCCCGCACCAAGACCAGGGTGATTTTGTCATTGCCAAGAGCAACGGTCATGTCGCGTATCAACTAGCGGTGGTTGTGGACGATCACCAGATGGGCGTGACCGAAGTGGTTCGCGGCGACGACTTGATCCCCAGCACATTTTGGCAGTTGGAGATCTATCGAGCGTTCGGTTGGACGCCGCCGAAGTTTTGTCACGTTCCTTTGGTCGTCGGTCCGGATGGCCGTCGCGTGGCCAAGCGACACGGCGATACTCGGCTTTCAGAAATTCGCAGACGAGGTCTCGGCCCCGAAAAACTGCTCGGCGAATTGGCGTTCAGTTGCGGCTGGCTGGAGGGTCCTCGTCCGATTGCGGCCCTGGAACTTTTAGACATCTTGGCTCGATTCGCTTCGGACGGACTCGCAAACACGCGGCAAAACGCGGATTGGCAGAAACTGCCGCGTCATCCGTACGTGCTCTGGGAGTCAACTTGGCGAGCGATTTTGGATGGGACGGCTGGCGGTTGACGGTCCAGGCTACAATGCAGGGCGGATTTTCTGCTACAATGTTCGCTGTTTCAACACCCTTCCTAGGAACCTTGCGATGCGCCGACTTGTTTCATTCTTGTTGTTAATGGTTGTTTCGGTCCAATTTGTCCAGGCCGATGAGGGTGGGTTTATTGACTTGTTCAATGGCAAGGACCTCGACGGTTGGACTCAACGCAATGGTACGGCAACCTACCGAATTGATGGGCGGGATATCGTCGGGACCACCGCTGAAGGAAGTCCCAATTCGTTTTTATGTACGAACGAGTTGTACGGCGACTTCGAGCTGAAGTTTGAAGTCAAGGTTGACAGCCGGCTCAATTCGGGTGTGCAAATTCGTTCACAAAGCGTTGGGGATGTGCCCAGTGGAAGGGTCAACGGACCGCAAGTGGAAATCTCCACCGATAAAATGGCCGGGTACATTTATGGCGAGTCGGCCGGTGGTTGGATGACTCCCGATAAAGATCGCCAGCCCCACAATCATTTCAAGGAAGACCAGTGGAATTCTTATCATATCGTGGCCGTGGGTTCCAACATACAAGTTTGGCTCAATGGACAGCATGTCTCCGACTTAACCCACCCGGAACGATTTGAATCGCACCCCCGCGGATTCATTGGGTTGCAAGTTCACGGAATTGGCGGTGGCCAGGGACCTTACGAAGTCCGTTGGCGAAATTTGAAACTCCGCGATCTGACCAAGTTCAAGACCTTGTACAACGGCAAGAACCTGGATGGTTGGAAGACGACTGGAAATTGGCTGCCGCAAGACGATGGTTCGGTGTTGATCCAACCGCGCGATGGTGAACAAGGCTGGGAACGCTACGACGCCTATCTGTGGAGTGAAGATAAATACAAGGATTTTGTCTTGGATGTCGAATACATGTATCCACCGGGCGGAAATAGCGGTGTTTACTTCCGCGTTGCCGACCGAGCCGACCCGGTGGACAAGGGAATCGAAGTCCAGATCCTCGATTCATCTAAGACCGAAGGGCCGCTGGGGCACCACGATCATGGCGGAGTTATTCGTACCATCGGTCCGACAAAAAACATGTCCCGCCCACCACACGCTTGGAATCGTATGGTTGTGACCTGTGTTGGTAGTCACTTGCAAGTCGAATTGAATGGCGAACAGATCATCGATACGCAATTGGACGAAGGGCCGATGAAAGACCGACCGCTGGAAGGGTTTATTGGCTTTCAGGATCACGGACAACCCAACAACTTGAAATTCCGCAACATCCGGATTCTCAAGTTGAATTAAAACCGACTTTCACCGTGATTCGTGTCAAAGCCGCGGGCTCCATTGCGGACGGCTCGTTTGCGGTAGGAGACGCGGCAGAAAGCGGCGGGATTGGGGTTCTTGTGGTTGGGCCTGTGGTTCCAGCCATTGGTCGGTGGTCCAGTTGGGCTGATTCTGGTACTCGCCACCCGTGCCGAACGACTCGTAGCCACTGGCTTCGGTCGGCCAGGCATCTTGAGTGGGCCACGAGCTGCCGATCGGGGCCGAGTTGGAACTGCCGGGTAAACGGCCCAATAGTCCGCCTTTGCTCCCGGCGCCGCTGGTGCGCTGCAACGCGCCTTTCACGCCCAATTGGGCCGGATCACGAGCCAGGCTGTCCGCGAAGACTCGGAAATCGGCGATCAAGGGTTGGACTTGGACCGTGATCCGTTCGATGTTGGCCAGCGACGAATTCAACCGTTCGTAGACTTGAGGGTCGGTAAACAGTTTGCCGACCGTTCCGTCTTTCTGTTTCAATTGATCGGTGAACTGTTCGACGTTGGCAATTAGCGTTTCGATCTTGGCGACCGAATTGCGAACATCTTGAATCACGGCCGGACCTTCTTCGCCCAGGGTCTTGGTGAAGCTTTCGATTTGCGCCAAATTCATCTCGGCCTTTTGGCCCACGCCTTTGAAGGGTTCGATGGCCGTACGAACTTCTGTTAAAGTGTCCTCGGCACTCTTGACCAATTCGGGAATGCGACGCACGGTATCCGCGATGCTGGTTTTAAGTTCCTTGTCGCCGACCAATTCGCTGACGTCGGCCATGACCGAATTGAAGTTATCGATCGCCAGTTCGGATTTGTTGCCCAAGCGTTGGGCCGTCTTGATGAACTCTTCGAAGTCGCCCTGGCCGTCCGCCAGTACATCACCGACCAAACCAGTGATCTTGGCAATGTTGTCGCTGGACGTTTTGACGCTTTCACCGGCCTCCGAGACCGAATCAAGGGTGCGAGCCAAGTTGTCCCGCAGATCGATGAACACGTCCACGATCTCCAGCGGATTGGGGGCCACGGCCACGTTCTTGACTAAGCCTCCTTTCGCCAAGGGCTTTCGCATTTCACCGGCGGGCAAGTTACCGGGCAAGAATGACAACTCCGCGTCGCCTAAAAAACTTGCTGTCTTGATCTGACAAACTTCGTCTTCGTAGATCACCGTGTTGTCGTCGATCCCACACGTAAGCAACACGCCGTCATCCAATAGCCGTACCGATCGCACGCGACCGATGGTGACGCCGTGTTTACGGACGGGAGTATCTTTGGTAACGCCCGGAGCTTCGCGGAAGCGGATATTGATCGTGTATTGACTTCCGAACAAATCGCTAAACATCACCAACATGATGCTGAAGGCCACGGTCGCGATCACGACCACCAAGCCGACTCGCCAGAAGTACCATCGTTGTTCGTCCATGAGCGTTCTTGTTCCGTGACTAACTGATTGTATCCCCGGCCAACTCCAGCAAGCGTTCACCCGCTTCGCCGTTGACGAATTGGCGGACTCGTCGATCCGTGGTTTGTTCCAGTTGTTCGGGGGTCCCGTCAAACAGGACCTGCGGTTGCCCGGCAGCCAAGCGAGCGTAGGGTGACAACATGACCACTCGGTCGGCGACGCGACGCACCGTGTGCATGTCGTGAGTGACCACGATGCTGGTTACGGGTGTGCGTCGTCGAGTGCGAATGATCAATTCGTTGATCACATCGCTCATGACGGGATCGAGTCCTGTGGTCGGTTCATCGTAGAGTAGCACTTCCGGATTCACGATCAGGGCTCGAGCGACCGCCACGCGTTTCCGCATGCCCCCAGAGAGTTCGGCTGGGCTTTTGATGATGACGTTTTTGGGAAGTCCAACTTCGTGCAGACGTTCCATGACTTGTTCGCGGACCTCGCTGCGCGAGAAGCCGCCCAATTGTTCTAGGGGAAAGGCCACGTTTTGCCCCACGGTCATGCTGTCGAACAACGCGGCGTTTTGAAACACGAAGCCAAACCGTTGGCGAACCGCCGCTAGTTCTTTTTCGTTGAGCGTGTGCATGTTTTGGCCGTCGAATTCGACCTTGCCTTTGACCGGATCTAGCAATCCGACCAACGTTTTGATCAGCACGCTTTTGCCGCAGCCACTTTCGCCGATGATCGCTAAAGTTTGGCCGTCGGGAATACTCAAGTCGATATTCTTGAGCACGGTTTGGTGCCCAAAGCGGATGGTTAGCTTCTCGACGCGAATCAAGGGCTGCTCGGCGGTGTTGACGATATCGATCATGATGGGGTCCTGCTTAAATCAGTTTGGCTCCACCAGGGTACAAAAACTCTTGCAAGTTCTGAATCGCAATTCCGAGGAATAGGTCCAAAATTAGAA
>JAUXWY010000020.1 GCA_030681235.1 Pirellulaceae bacterium
CCCCACCAACGTCCAAAGTTGAAGGTTGTAAAATTGGCCTCGCGAGACGCGGCCGAACAAGGCGATGTCGTCGATTTTGTGTTGCGTTTTGAAAACGTCGGCGATCAAACCATCGGCAACGTGACGATTTTGGACAACCTGCCTGACCGTCTGGAGTACGTTGCCGACAGCGCTTCGTGCGATTTGGCCTGCCAGTTCTACACGCTAGCCGACGACCAAGGTTCGATGATCTTGCGTTGGGACATCAAGGACCCGCTCAAGGTTGCCAACGGCGGAACGATTCGTTTTTCTTGCCGGGTCCGGTAACGCGAATTGGTCTGGAACTAGAACAAGTTCTGCAAGTACTCGGCTGCTTGTTGGTATTCGAGCTTTGGATTCGAAGAATCCATACGTCCAATGGTCGTGTAGCCATTGAATCCGTGTTGCTCCAATCCGGCCAACACGGCCGCCCAATCCACGGAACCACGGCCGACCTCGACTTCAATGGCACGGCGCGCCGAAAAATCACGGACTGCATCCCGCGCGTGCAAATGGACCGTGTACGCCCCTAGCTGTTGAACTGCGGTATCCCACGCGTGCCCGTGGAGGATCAAGTTGCCGGGGTCGAAATCGACCATCAAGCTCCCTGGGTTGGCGTCTCGCAATAGTTCGGCCAAGTCACTGGGCGAGGCAAGTCCGGTTCGCGCGGTTAGGAACGCCCCCTCTTTATGAGCAAAGCGACCTAGATCGTTGACCACTTCCAACCACGTGCTGCGCCGTTCCATATGTTCCGGTCGTGGTATCTCTCCCAGATCGCAGACCAAAGACGAACAGCCCAATTGATAGGCCAGTCGCAGATTCTCTTTGATGGCTTCGACACGGCGTTCTAGATGGATTGAATCGCCTAGGCCATGGCGAGTCTGGAACGTCAAGCAAGCGATTCGGAGTCGATAATCGTCCAACCATTTCAGCAATTGCCGCACAGCTGTCCTAGAGACCGGCGGCGGCAATTCCTGCCGAGCGTCGATCTCCACCGCACCGGCGCCCAACTCCGCCGCGACCGGCAAGGCCGATTTTAACGGTAGGCCCAAGCTAGCCACTTGCAAGGAAAGTTTCAGTTGTAGCAATTCAAGTTCTCCCGAAAGCTCCGTTCGGCGACGGAGTATAGCGATTGTTTGGCGCAAACACATTCGACCCTAGCTGTCCCCCAAAAACGCCGATTCGTCTTTCGATGAGGACCCTGTCCAAGTACTACCTAGGATAATGAGCTACCGTGAACCGTGACAAGTCCAAGCCGACCAGCCAACTGTCTTGGATGACGGTCTGGAGATTGGCACTGTGCTCTGTTGCGTCGGCATTTGCAGTTCCGTCACCGGTTGCCGGGCAAGTCTCCGAAGCAAATTTGGACAAAGAATTTATCTATTCCTGTGCTTTCCAACCGGATTCGGACCTCAATTTCGACCAATGGCCTGACGGTTGGCGCCGTCAAATCGGCGCCGGGTATCCGCGTTACAGTCGCCTAGAGATTCAACCAGACCCCATCGGCGCCGACAATCAAGTCTTGAGTATGGCACTCGACGGAGGGCAAGCTGCTGTTTATTCGCCACCCTTGAAGATCAATCAGCAATGCAGCTATCGGTTGCGATATCGCCTGAACATTCCTATGAAAATTGGGCACTCCTGCGAAGCCTGGGCCTCGTTCACGTTTTACGACGCCAATGAACAACGATTGGCTGCCTACAATATCCCCGTTCAGTCGACCACCGATGGATGGATCGAAGTCGAATCACCGTTGATTTCGGCCGAGCGACCGGAAATCGACTCGGCCGTGATTGGATTGCATGTGCGCCCGACCGAAGCTGCTGCTTTGTTTGGCCACGCCTATTTTGACGACATCGCCGTCCAGGAGTTGCCTCGAGTTCATTTGGAATTCTCGAATCCTCTGCATGTTTTTGTCGCGACGGATCAGGTTCGCTTGCATTGCCGTGTATCCGGAATGCGCAAGACGGACGCGCCATTAAAGTTTGAATTGTATGACGAACTTGGAAATTCACTACGAACCGAAACGTTGAACTATCTCGACGACTCGCAAGTTTCTCGTCTGACGGTTTCGCGTGACGGAACATCCCAAGGATATGCTGTCCAGCAATACGAATGGCGGTTGGTCACCAATAATATCGAGGAAAGCAGTCGCTTTCGCGAAGGTTATTACCGATTGGTGATCACCCTGTTGGACCGGGATGTCAATCCATTGGTTCGTGAAATGAGCTTTGTGGTGATTCGATCAGAGTCACCCGGACCGGAACGATTGTTTGGCTTGTCACTGCCCTTATCGTCGATCGACTTGGATCAATACACGTTCGGGGCCACCTTGCAGCAACTGGGTGTCAATTGGATCAAACTTCCTGTTTGGTTGGACCACGAGGTGCCCGAACAGACTCAGGCTTTAGGTAACCTGTTGCAACGTCTCGCGCGTCTGGAGATCGATGTCGTGGGCGTCTTGGACGAACCGCCACCAAGAATTTTTAAACAGCACTGGCAACATGAACATGGCATTGCAGCCCTTACCAGCGATGTCGACTTGTTCCTCGAAGCAATCCAACCCATCCTGATTGAATGGAGTTTGAGAATCGATCTCTGGCAAATCGGGAGCGATCGAGACTCAGGCATTGCCGAAAACGCCAGAACTTACGAGCGCATGAAAACCATCCGGGAACATTTCCAAAAAAATGGCGAACAAACCAAAGTTGGCTTGCCTTGGAATTGGATGCAACATCTAGCGCGACCCGACCAGCAGCACTGGGACTTTCATTCGCTTGCGACTGAGCCGCCCCTCACGAGCGAAGAATTGACGTTTAACTACCAACGACTGAAAGCCGAGTCGAACGGAGAGACTCACGTAGGCTTGCAGCCCGTTTCGTCGGCGGACTACGACTTGGCCACTCGAGTTCAAGAATTATGCCGACAGATGATTGAAACGAAGCGTTTGGGCATTAGCCGCGCCTTTGTGCCCATGCCTTTCGATCGACAAACGGGGTTGTTTCATTCCGGCAATAATCCAACGGAAATTCTGCTGCCTTGGAGAACCTTGGCCATTCACTTGAATGGTGCCGAGTATCTGGGACAAATCCAACTCCCCAACGGCAGCATCAATTATTGGTTTGCCAAAAATGGCGAAGCTTTCATGTTTGCGTGGAACACTCAGCCAACTGTGGAAACACTCTACTTGGGGAAAAAGGTAGAAATTACGGACCTTTGGGGACGCTCGAAAGAACTCGCGGAGGTCAACGGGGTGCAGTCATTCACGACCGATACCTGGCCGCGGCTTCTCAAAGGTCTCGACCTGTCCGTGGCTCTCATTCGATTGTCGATTCAGTTTGATCGCAGGACTTTGGATAGCGTTTCGCACGAGCGTCAACCGTTGAGGATGACGTTTCAGAATCACTTCCCACACGGTGTCAGTGGCAACATTATCTTATCCAACCCAGAACTATTCGCCAACGACATCCGTGTGCCATTTCAGGCTGGTCGGGACGAAGTCGTCACGTCGCTGGCCCCGCTTCAAATTCGCTCCGGTGCCTTGACCAAACAACACTTGATGCGCGTCGATTTCAAAATGACTTCAGACGAGTTGCCGTCTTTCAGTGTCTGGCAACCGATGTACGTGGGTGCCGAAAACATAGAATTCGCCACGCGACAACGGCTGGATAATAACCGCTTTATTATCATGATTACCTTGATCAATCGCAGCCCAGGTCCGGTCACATTCACACTGAATTTGATCGTACCCGACCGAAAAGCTGCCAACCTCACTTTTTTCGAAGTCCAACCAGGTCAATCCAGCAAACCAATTGTCCTGTACAATGTGGAGTCGCTCCTGGGAAAAACGCTCACCCTCAGGGCAACCGACGAGAAACGGACCATGAACTACCGCATCAAAGTGGAGTAAAAGTCAACTTGATCACCATCGGCGAAGTCGATGCCGCATTACGACTCTGGGCACCCTCGTGCTTGGCGGAATCGTGGGACAACACTGGGCTCTTGTTGGGCGATCCACTTGCCCCAGCGGTCAACGTCATGACGTGCCTGACGATCACGCCCTGTGTCGTTGCCGAAGCGATTCGCCGTGAAACCTCGCTGGTTGTCACGCATCATCCGCTGCCCTTCCGACCCATTCGCGGCATCACCACGACGGACGACACGGGGCGATTATTATGGCATTTGGCCAGCCACAGGGTTGGTGTCCTCAGTCTGCACACTCGTTATGACTCCGCTGCCGAAGGCATCAACCAACAACTGGCTGAATCGATGCAATTGGAGAACATTCAAGCGTTGGAGCCGAAATACGATTCGCTGGGGAGCGAGGGCCTCGAGGTAGGCGAATCATCAGGAGCTTGTGAAACGGATCCCCAGGCAAGATTTCTCGCGATCGGGCGGGGACGCTGGGGCTCCTACACTTCCCCTCGTTCGATCCCAGAAATCGCTGCGATCTTGAAGCAGACCTTGCGAATCGAGCATTTGCAGCATGTGGCGAGTGGGCATCAGCAAATCCGAACCGTGGCCATCGGCTGCGGCAGCGCGGGAGAGTTCGTCAAAGATGCTCGCCGATTGGGCTGCGATCTACTGGTTTTGGGGGAGACCACGTTTCACACCTGCCTGGAAGCACAGGCCGCCCAGGTCGATTTGCTTCTCCTTGGACACTTCGCCAGCGAACGGTTCGCGCAGGAAGTCCTGGCCCAGCGATTAGCGCAGAGATTTCCTGCTATAAATGTCTGGTGCAGCGATGCCGAAACCGACCCCATTCGCTGGCTATAGCGCGACCAACGCCGCAAACTGAACGAAATAGTTTTAATCCCGTCGAATTGGCCGACGAAGAAGATCGCTAGAAAGTAGCTTGACATGCGACAACTCGGAGTGAACATCGACCACGTTGCCACCGTCCGCCAGGCTCGGCGAACCGTGGAACCCGACCCGGTTTGGGCCGCCGTCGAAGCGGAACTTGGCGGCGCGGATCAAATCACGGTCCATCTGCGAGGCGATCGACGACATATCCAAGATCGCGACTTGCACTTATTGAAGCAAACCGTCAACGTGCGGTTGAACCTCGAATGTTCCCTCGAACCAGACATGTTGGCCATCGCTTGCCAGGTGCGGCCCGATCAGGTTTGCCTTGTCCCCGAAAAACGCGAAGAAGTTACTACCGAGGGTGGACTGGACATTGTGGGTCAACAGGAACGGGTGGCCCAAGCAATACGCCAATTGAATGACCACGGCATCGAAGTCAGCCTGTTTATCGACCCTTGTGCAGTTCAGATTGATGCCTCCCGAGCCGTCGGGGCCCAAGCGGTCGAGCTGCATACCGGCGCCTACGCCAACGCGTGCCTCGACGACCGAGCAGGACTCAGCACGCGTACTGGTCGCCAAGCTGCCGCCGAATTATTGATCATCAACCACGCCGCGCAGCATACGCTTGACCGAGGATTGCGTCTGAATGCCGGGCACGGCTTGACCTACCGCAATGTTCAACCGGTCGCTGCCATCCCAGGCATGGAGGAACTTAACATCGGCCATAGCATCATTTCCCGTGCCCTGTTTTGTGGCTTGCGACAAGCCGTTGCGGATATGAAGTCACTGATTCAGACGGCGGCGTTGTAACGTGGCTCGCGGACGAAGTCGCGTGTTGTTTGACGCAAACCTTCGAGCAACCCTCAACATTTTTTGCAAAGTGCCGTTGCCAAAGCGATAGCACAATTGTCACAATAGGACAAAGTGGGCATTCGCGTCCTCGGCTGAACTGCTTTAGCTTGGAGCTAAACGCAAACAAAGTTCCCGTCAGACGAGGGTTGATTTTTTGGAGTTTTCGCAGTGACAATCTTAAGAAGTGGGGCGACCGACAAGTACGCCCAAAATTTTGCATCCGCGTTCGGTCAAGATAAACCAAAGGGTAAAGAAAAGGCCAAACCAACCAAATCCGTGGCCACCGCCAAAGCCACCAAACCGACAACGACTGAAAAAACAACCGCCAAAGCAGCGGGAAAACCCGCCGCCAAAGCCAACATCGCTCCCAAAGCCACCGCCAAGTCGATTGGCAAAGCTCCTAAAACTGCGAGCAAGCCCGAAAAGGGAAAAACACCTGCTCCAAAGTCGAAGTCGAAAGCGGTCGCGGCCGCCAAATCGACTAAGAAGGCAACGGCCAAACGCTAGGAAACTCCAATTTCATGATCGCTCTTGGCGAGTTTCGCTACGCATGCATTCCGTGTTCGTGACGTAGCGAAAGTCGCCAAGACTTTCGGCTGAATCAATAAGTGAACTCTGGCCCGCCGAAACTCTTGGCGAGTTTCGCTACAGAATATTCACGACACAAGTATTCACGACACAAGGCTCCATCCTGGCCTTCGCGACAGGATTATCGCAAGATTCGTAGGCTGTTTTATCTAGCTTTGAATCAACTTCTTGTAGCGGAACCGTTGAGGTTGGTCATCCGTGATCCCTAAACGTTCGCGACGTTGGGCTTCGTACGTCTGAAAATTTCCCTCACACCAATGCACGTACCCATCGCCTTCGAACGCCAAGATATGCGTCGCGATGCGGTCCAAGAACCATCGGTCGTGGCTGGTGACAACCACACAGCCCACAAAATTAATAATCGCTTCTTCTAAAGCCCGCAGGGTATCCACATCCAAGTCATTGGTCGGTTCGTCCAAAAGCAACACATTGCAGCCGCGCCGCAACAGCGAGGCCAAGTGAACTCGGTTGCGTTCGCCGCCCGACAACACGCCGACCTTCTTTTCCTGGTCCGGTCCTTTGAAATTGAACTTCGAGACATAGGCGCGGGCATGAATGGATCGTCC
>JAUXWY010000022.1 GCA_030681235.1 Pirellulaceae bacterium
GGCGGCAAACACTTCTGCTCGTGCTAATCTCTCCATGCTGCACCTCCGTTTTTCCCGGTTCATTGTCTTCTTTGGGACGCTTTCCGAAACTCCTAGCGGACAATGGGGCAGTGTTGAATGTCACTGTGACACATCAGGTCACACCCCTAAAGAAAATCTCCAATTTTTCGGGCGAGGCGGTCTCGGCAGGCAATTTCGCCCCACTTTGGGTGGCGTGCCGACCGAGGTACGCTTGGCTCAGTTTCTGCGCCAACTCGCCACCGATTAACTAGTTTTCACCGGCCAAACACCGGACGACAACCGTGCTCCTGTGATTGAAACAATGGGTGTCCCCGTGGTTTCTATCCCCGTGGTTTCTAGTGATTGGAACAATGGGTGTCCCCGTGGTTTCTATGTGATTGGAACTATGGGTGTCCCCACGGTTTTCCCCACGGTTTTCCCCCCACGGTTTTCCCTGAGCAGCGAGCCATCGGATTTGATCATTTCCAAGTTCAACTTGACCCACTGCGCCCAGTTCGGCTCGGCGAACACCGCGCGGCTGGCCAGATAGGGCCAGATAGTGCCAGGCACCAAAGTCCAGATTGGCCAGGCCAGATGGCGAGATGGTGCCAGGCACCTCAGGATGGGGGGCAGGGCCAGATGGAGATGGTGCCAGGCACGTCAGCGGGGGGCCGTACACGCAGCTGGTTTCGATTAATCAAGCAACTACCGAAACCAGAGTCCCAACGCGAAATGCCGCGATTTGGCTCAAAGTCTATGGGTGGAACCTGTTCGTAGGTTGGGTGGCACCTATGCTTCGCACCTATGCTTCCTATTGGGCAAGAAGTCGATGGATGGAGCCTGTTCTTTTGATGGATGGCACCTATGTTTTGCTCTCATGCGGAATCGCTGACACCAATTCCACATAAGGCTCCGACAGCAAGGCGCTGATCGATTCATTGCAGAGCTTGGCCAGATAGCCTCGCGACACCGGAACTTCCAGCACATCTTCCATCCAGGTTTCAATCGTCGAGTAGCTGCAATGGGCAACCGACTTGAGCCAGCCGATCGTCGCCAGCAATCGCGGGCCAAACAGACAACGGTCTAAGTCCGAGCAGTCTGGCCGATACAAATTGCCTTGGGCGTCTTGGTAGACCAGCAATCGATGTTCCGTCACATGGACGGGAGATTCGGGCAGCTCAATCTGCTGAACCACATCGAAGTCCCCGGTGAGAGTCAGCCCCAAACGCTGCACCTCGGAGTCTTTAATCGGATGCTCAACTACTTGGTCAACACGCTCCACAGGCAGCGGTTGCCGCAAATGCTGTTGGTGGCCGGGTTGTCCACCCTGACGGCGTTTCTTAGGCCGTCCCGGTCGTTGTTTCGGCTGCGGTTTGGCAATGTCGCTCGAAGGTGGCTTGGAGGAAGTCGATGAGTCTTTCGTCGCCTTGGCCAACGCCAATTCCAGCTCCGCCACTCGCTTGGTCAATTTCTCGATTTGCGCAGCTTGGGCCGCAATGATCGCTCGCAATTCTTGAATTAGCTGGTCTCTTCTGTCCATCCGCAAATAATAGAATATCCGCCAAAATTACGCATCACCAATTTTTTCCGTGAACGGTTACGTAACTTCCGGGTTGTACGCCGACACTCGAGTCCCAACACGAATATCCGCGATGGGGATCTGGACGGCGGTGTATTTGCTTCGGTCAGCAGACGCCGAGTTTGTGTTTGCTGGATGTGCTGCCGGTCGTACGAGGGCTTGTTGGTCACGCGCACTCTCGCGCGTGCCAACCCCATAGAAACCCCAAACAACCAGTCCAATGGCGGCGATGCGACCAACGGTGTCTGCCCACCGATCCCTGTTTACCGAACGGCGAAACGAGGGGCAATTACTTCATCCTAAGAAAAGGACGAGTAGACGCCGGATCTTATCAGCTTTGACTTTGGAAATCGACGTCGAAATACGAAATTAAAACGCAACCAAAACGGACAATAGGTCGCAAATCCATCGTCGGTCGGTAACCAGATGCAATTTTGATTATTCTCGTCAACAACCCCTTCATGTACCGGGCATTTTGGTAACCACCAAATCGTCATGCCGTTACCGTATTCGTCAACATATAGAATTCCGTTTCCTTGCTCAAGCTCTTTTCGCACTTCGTTCCAATATTTCCACCTTCCAATTCGGATCATAGAGTTTCGCCGATTCAGAAACCGGACAAACGGGATAGAACACAGAACAGTAAAAACAATCGTGACAACGAAACACGCCATTACGAATCCCTAAAATATCGGTACTTAGTTACTTATTGAAGCGTTGCCAAAAGTAGTACCCCGATAATCCCAATCCGGTTAAGTAAGCTCCGTCCATAGCCAGTGGAACCCATTCCGTGTCTTTAAGCAATGCACCAAAGAACGCCTTTCCAATATTTCCAGAATGCTCTGCCATGTTACCGTGAAACTCAATAATAAAACTTGCAACACCCTTACCAGGTGTACCAACACCTCGCCCTGCTAGATGCGTAATTTCCGGATAGGCTCGAAAAAAATTGATGTGCGCCTGCTCGTGACGAGTTACTGCAGCAAAATCCGCAGCAGACAAATTTTTAACTACTCCATAATTTGCGTTTGGGTAGCTTACTTTTTTGGCACCAATCAAACGTCCGAACCAGGAGTCAGAGGGTTCAAATTTTGGCGGTCCTGTGTGGGCTTGCCCCCTAAATCCTGGTCTGACTTTCGCACCACCAAATGGTCCCTTCCACGCGTCTCTGGAATAGAACGTTGTGCCCATGTCCGACTGCCCAATATCGTCTGCTTTGGACGAAAAAGCTGCCTTTTTCAAATTCGATCCGACATCACTGGCCGCGTCGATGGCTTTGTGACCCGCTGCTGCTTTCGCTACTCCGGCGCCTTGTTTGAGTTGTTTGGCTCCCTTGAAGAGTGCGCCCGCGCCGCCGAGGCCGCCGACGATGCCGACTAGCGAGTCGATCCCTTCGCCGAACTTTTCTAACTCCTTCTTTTCCTCCAAAGTGGCTGGTTTGAAGTGTGCTAAGAACGCGGAGTTCGCCAAGCGTTTGGTCAGCGTGTCCGTCTCCTCACCACTGACCAACTGGGTGGCGCCGGCATACATCGTGTCCAAGCCGTGAATGATCGCGAGGACTCCGAATGGTGCGCCAATACCGGTCTTGACCGCCGCGACGCCCGCCACGACCTCGGCAATGCCAAAGATCAACTTCACGGTTCCCCAAACCCGGGTCCACAAAGTCTTGACGATCGAGCTATATTCCTGGGGGTCATCGGCAGAGCCGTAGGCGAAGGTCTTTAACTCGCTAATTTGGAAACTGGCGCCCCAATGTTTCGTTTCAGGTACAACTGGCGAAGTTTGCGTCTGGGGCGACTGAATCACGAAAGTTGATACCGATGTCATCCCAGGCGTGCGAGTCAATTTGATCCCGCCGGCATACGCGTTCCCGTTACCCGACATGTCTAGCAAATCAATGTTCGAAGTATGAGTTCCTGCAACGACTTCCTCGATTGTTTCCGTCGTGACCTTCTTGACGATATGGTCATGCCAGGGCGATATTGGCACCACAAGGTAGTTTTCGGTGGTCGTTTGACTGGAAAATCCGTTGGCACTAGCCGTTGCGGAAGTTTCCGAAGCCATCGTTTTACCCTCGTTGTCGTGGATCGATTCCCCGGTATCGCCTTCCCGATCGATCGTCGTGCTCGAGTGAGTGCCATTGAAGTTCGAATGGAAATCGATTTCCGTTGAACCTCC
>JAUXWY010000369.1 GCA_030681235.1 Pirellulaceae bacterium
AGCGATGCCGTTAAACGCGGCGTCGAGGTCACTATTGCTGCGCTAATGCTGTTGTTCCTTGCGCCATTTTTGGTTGTTTTTATCGTCGTTTCGCGAGCGACCATTGGCTGTCCGACATTCTTTTTCCAAACGCGTCCTGGACGTCATAACCGGCTATTTCGGTTGTTGAAGTTCCGCACGATGACGCTATCGACGGACGCACAGGGAAAGCTACTTCCCGACGCTCAACGATTGACAAAATTCGGTCAGTTCTTACGTTCAACAAGTTTGGACGAACTGCCGGAACTCTGGAATGTAATCAGGGGGGATATGAGTTTGGTCGGCCCGCGCCCGTTGTTGGTGGAGTATTTGCCATTGTATAATGAGCGGCAGGCACGAAGGCATAAAGTGCGGCCAGGCATTACGGGTTGGGCTCAAGTAAATGGCCGAAACGCGGTGTCGTGGGAAGAACGTCTGGAGATGGACGTTTGGTATGTGGAAAACCAGTCGTTCTGGTTGGACATGAAAATCCTTTGGCTGACGTTGTTTACAGTGTTCCGTCGCGAAGGTATTAGCCAACCCGGTCATGCCACCTGCGAACCGTTTCGCGGAACCTCGCACGAGACTGCGACTGTACCGAACCCAAACCCCGTACCAGAAAGACCGCAGCCATGATTGTGAAAGACCTGGAATCAATTATCAATAGCCCGATCACGTTAACCAGTGGCAATAAACGATCGGAATACCAATCCTTTGCCGAACTGCCCGATTCGACGACCAAACAAGTCGTTACCAAAATCCAAGCTCAGGGTGATCGAATTGTGCTTGAAACTCGCGAGCCACAATCGACCCAAGCACTAGAAGCCAATGACTATCAATTTGAAGTTGGCTTTTGATTCGGTGAAAACCCGAAGATGCCTTTTCCTTTCCCGAGTCGTGAAATTCCTAGTTTGACTTGCCCGAATAATCCGCCAAATTACTGAGCCGAAAGACTGCAATTTTTCTGACAGCTCCCGCGTGACCAATACACCACAGGCATACGTCTACGGTAAACGTCCCACCATTATCATGAATCATATTTGCTAAATGATGTTCTCGCGTGTCAAAAAAATAACTCGTATGACCGCTTTACGTCTACTAAAGACTCTAGGTAAATTCGACATTCATATCACACATCCACTAACAGGGACTCGATTTCGTCTTCACCCGTTCAAGCATAAGGGGTATTGGTTTCATGGAAAAAAACGCGAAGCTGCGGAACTGGGGCACTTTCGGAATTTGATCCAGCCCGGTGACTGTGTCTGGGAGATTGGCGCCCATATCGGATTTGTGACGCAGTTTTACTCCCAATTGGTCGGCGAATCAGGCCGGGTTGTTGCCTTCGAACCAGGCCCCGAAAACCTCAAGTACCTACGCGCGAATATCGCCACGAACCCAAACATTGAGCTTCAACCAGTTGCCGTCTGCGAGTTTACCGGCGTCGTTACTCTGAACGTTGAAAATCTCTCGGGTCAAAACAATTCACTGGTATCCAATTTACCCGTACTGGCTGCCAATATTCAAAATGCGGGTATTCAACCGCAGTTGACTCAAATTGAAGTTCCGACCGTTTCGCTGGATGCATTCCGCGACACTGAAACTCGTAAACCCGATTTCATCAAAATAGACGTGGAAGGCGTGGAAGCACGAGTACTGAAAGGCGCCCAACAAATCCTGCTCGAAGACCGACCCGTGCTCATGGTCGAATTGATGTGCGATCGACCCAAGTCGTTGGAGTTGCTGGCGGCCGCGAATTATCGCTGTTATTATGTTGATGGTTCAACCGTTGACCCCCACAACCTTCCCGATGAACCTTTTTCCAATATATTTGCCTTTCCGGCCGAGTCCCCGCGTCTCGAAAAGTTCACGGGATCTCACTAAGGCAATCGATGCCGAATATCCAAGTTGATACAAAACCATCCCGATTGGTCTTGGCGGGATACGGGGGGTTTGGGCGGGAATTGGTTGGGTATGTTCAAACGATGCATGATGGGCTTGTGGCGATGCCACGAGGCTTTGGTCCTGTGGCTGAGCTGCCACGGTGCATTGCTTGCGTTGATGATGTTGATCCATCGGAACTTGCTGCCCATCAAGGCGTGCAATGGATCGGTACGTTTTTGGACTATCAATCGTCACCCGGTGACCAAGTTCTAATCGCCGTTGGATCGCCGCGAACGCGGGCGATGCTGTGGCAGAAAATGCTCGGGCAAAACGCGGTCTTCACTCGCTTTATCCATCCCACCGCGATCGTCGCGCGGTCTGCGCAAATTGGCCAAGGTGCGATCATTGGACCTTTCGCAATGATCAGCGACGACGCAATCCTTGGCGACAATGTCTTGGTCAATGCCTTCGCCAGTGTCGGCCACGGCGCATCCGTCGGACCACATTCCGTAATCTCGCCCTATGCCGCCGTTCTGGGGGATGCTACCCTGGGAACGGAATGTTTCTTGGGCACTCGGGCCACGGTCTTTCCACAAGTTCAATTGGGCAATCGCTGTATCGTGGATGCACATTCCTTCGCCAAAATGGATGTCCCGGATGACCATATCGTGCGGTGCAGGACCGAGTACCAAGTGATTCGTAATCGTTTGGTCGATTCGGAAAGGAAGCCGTAAGGGATTCTTGGTACTTAGTTCTTAGTTCTTAGTTCTTCGTTCTTCGTTCTTCGTTCTTCGTTCTTCGTTCTTGGTTCTTAGTTCTTAGTTCTTGGTTGCGGCTGCGCCGGTTCTTGGTTCTTGGTTCTTGGTTGCGGCTGCGCCGGTTCTTGGTTCTTAGTTCTTGGTTCTTGGTTGCGGTTTTTGGGTTTTTAGAAGGAATAATGTGACTGCCGACGATGAATTGGTTAAGGGATTTGCCATGGCGCTGGGGATAGCGCCCTCAAAAGTGATTGACTCACTGGCCTATCAATCTATCCCCGAGTGGGATTCGGTTGGCCACATGTCGTTGATCGCAGAACTGGAGTCACGCTTTAAGGTGATGCTGGACACGGACGAAATCTTGGACCTTAGCAGCGTCGCTACCGCCAAACAGATCCTGGGCCGACATGGGGTCGATTTTTTGGTGGTCGGTGAGTAGGCAGGGTGAGTAGGCAGAAAGATTGGGGGCAGAAAGATGAAGAAGAAAGAGGAAGGGCAAGAAAACTGTCTATAATGACTGTGGTGGAAGCTTCCCTGAAACTCGTACGGGTCGTAAAATAAAGTCGAGGAGATTTTCGATATGTCATACGCCGCTGACTCCATTAAAGTTGCCGCCCGAGCCGTGCTAGACTCGTTGCCCGACAATGCGTCGTGGGAGGACGTCCAGTACCATTTGTACGTGCGTCAACAGATCGATGCCGGATTACGGGACGATGCCGCTGGAAGGTTGATCAGTACTGAAGAAATGCGAGCACGGCTCGCCGCTCATAAGTCGCACAACGCCGGGACGGACAATTGAACGATCCAAAGGCGATTTAGCGAGCGCTGGTGTACCGGCTTCAGCCGGCGGGAGGTGTGAAAACGCTCTTTTCAGCTACTCGCCGGCTAAAGCCGGTACACCAGCGCTCGCTAAACCAATTTCGCTACGGGCTCTCGGATTTCCAAAGCCGGACGCACTCCCAAGTCGGGAATTTAATTCGGGACCATTCCTTAGGTGATTCTGTTTGGTGGAAAGAGGGTAGGCAGAAAAATGGGGGGCAGAAAAATTAAGAGGAAGAAGGGTGAAGGGTGAAGGGTGAAGGGTGAAGGGTGAAGGGTTTTTGTGCTGAGTATTGATCTGCGGGATAAGGTGTGTTTGGTTACTGGTGGGAATCGCGGGATTGGTCTGCAAATTGGTAGGACATTGGCTCAAGCTGGGGCTACTGTCGTCCTGACGGCTCGGACGACGGATGGGTTGAATCAAATCGCTGACGCCGCCCAAGCCGTTACCGCACCGGGTTCAATTACCGGTTTGCCCTGTGATGTGACCGACGCCGCGTCGGTGAAGTCGCTGTTCCAGTCCTTGCATCAAACGTACGGTCGCTTGGATGCCATGGTGGCTAATGCTGGCATTCTGCAAGATGCGCTCGTGGGCATGGCGACCGAAGAACAAATAAGTCAAACTCTGGCGGTCAATACCGCCGGGGTCCTCCGCTGCTGCCAATACGCCAGTCGCTTGATGGCTCGGCATAAGAGCGGCTCGATCGTGTTGATGTCGTCGGTCGTCGGTCGAACTGGGAACGCGGGACAAAGTGTCTACGCCGGCAGTAAGGCGGCGGTGATTGGGATCGGGAAATCTTTGGCCCAAGAATTGGGGCCGCAAGGCATCCGCGTCAATGTCATCGCGCCCGGACTGATCGATACGGATATGACGCGCAATCTACCGCCAGACAAACGACAAGCGTTCCTGGACCATGTCGCTCTCGGACGCAGCGGGACCACTCAAGAGGTCGCCAATCTAGCCGTGTTCCTGGTTAGCGATCTGGCGGGGTATGTGACGGGGCAGGTGATTGGGGTGGATGGGGGGAAATAAAGTTCTTGGTTCTTGGTTCTTGGTTCTTTGTTCTTGGTTCTTGGTTCTTGGTTGGGAGCTGCGCGGTTGTTGGTTTGGGTTTGTTTGCGGATTGAATCCTGCGGTAAGGCTTTCTTTGGGGTTCGGACTATGACCCCCTCATCCCCGGCCCTTCTCCCCCAAATGGGAGAAGGGAGACCATGAGGCGAAGGGAGTTCTTAGTTTGAAGATGCGCTGTGCTTGGTTGGAAGCTGCGCTGTTCTTGGTTCTTGGTTCTTGGTTCTTGGTTCTTTGTTCTTGGTTCTTGGTTCTTTGTTCTTTGTTCTTGGTTCTTGGTTCTTGGTTCTTGGTTAAAGACCTGCCTCGGTTGCTTGGTTATCTCCAAGCTCCAAGCTCCAAGCTGAAGTCTCCAATCTGAAGTCTCCAATCTGAAATCTCAAATCTGAAGTCTCAAATCTGAAGTCTCAAATCTCAAATCGTTCATCAAAAGTTTCGTTCTGGTGGTGATGACTTTGGTTTATTTGGCGCTTCGGTGTGGAGTTGATAATATTTCTGCCCTAAATTTTTCTGCCGTTGTTTCCGGGCGGTTATTCGTTCTTCGTGCCTAATCGCTAACCGCTAACCGCTATACTTTATGTTGATAAGTGACTCGGGTGTGTTTTGGGATGTCGAGCGGTTGGGCTTGGCGGGGGCTGTGGAGACGGCGGATGGAAAGACCGTCTCGTATCGGGATTTGATCGACTGGGCGGATCGTATCGTGGCGGATTGCCCGGCTCGGAGTTTGGTGGCTATCCGCTGCACGTTTACTCCGGCGGCTCTGGCCGCTTACCTCGGCTGCCTGCGCCGCGGACTGGTGCCGCTGCTGCTGGACCGGGACATGCCTGACGATCAGGTTGCCGAGATCTTGCAGCGGTACCAAATCGCTTTTCTCTGGGACGATTCGAATCCCAACTCGGTCACCCACGGTGTCACACACGGTGTCACCCACGATGTCACCCACGGTGTCACACACGATGTCACACACGGTGGTGATTTTTCGCGCGTCGCCGACGTGTCGCCGACCTTGCATCCGGACCTGGCGGTGCTGGTGTGTACTTCCGGTAGCTCCGGACGCCCGCGCTGCGTGCGACTCAGTTATGCGAACATCACCAGCAACGCGGCCGCGATCGCGTCCTACTTGAATTTAACACCCGCCGATCGACCGCTGCTCACGCTGCCCTGGTCGTCGGCCTTCGGACTGTCCGTGATCCATAGCCATTGGGCGGTCGGTGCCACCGTCCTGCTGCCCGCCGGGTCCATTGTCGAACGATCGTTCTGGGACCAATTCCGCACCCGCGCCGCCACATCCCTGGCCGGTGTCCCGTTCACCTTCGCGCAATTAAAACGTCTGCGACTGGAACGACTCAATCTGCCGTCGCTCCGCCTGTTGTTGCAGGCCGGCGGTCGGCTCAGTCCGGAATTGGTCCAGTACTTCGCGGACCTGGGCCAAGAACTGGGCTATCGATTTTTTGTCATGTACGGACAAACCGAAGCCACCGCGCGGATGGCGTATCTGCAACCGGAACTTGCCGCGTTCAAGCCCACCAGTATCGGCCGCCCCATTCCTGGCGGAACGCTCACCGTGCGTGATTCCAACGGTCGCCCGCAAACCGAACCCGGACAAGTGGGCGAACTTTTTTATCGCGGCCCGAATGTCATGCTGGGCTATGCCGACTCCGCCGCCGACCTGGCGCTGGGCTCGGTGAACGACGGCGAGATCGGGACCGGGGACTTGGGCTACTGCGACGCCGACGGTGACTTTTACGTGGCCGGAAGACTCACTCGGTTTGTCAAGTTGGAAGGCAAACGCATCCACTTGGATGCCCTCGAGCAAACCTTGCACGACTGGGGTTACGAAGCCTTGGCCGTGGGCGACGATTCTCAAGTGACCGTCGCCGTTCGACCCCTCCGGGAAGCTGCGGAACCGATGGACCAGTTGAAAAGTCGACTCGCCAGTCACTTTCGCGTGACTCATCAATGGTTTATCCTGCAGCGCTTGCTCGAGATCCCGTACTTGTCCAACGGCAAAGTGGACTATTGGAGCTTTGCCGCCCGCCATGCTCGGGCTGCCCATGCCCAGTGACCCGTGGTTGTCGGGGCCGTGTTACGATCTGGGCCAACAGGAAAAGTCGGCGCGGTTGAGCGAGCGGCTCGCGGAACTGACTCGGCATCATGCGAACCGCTGCTCGGGCTATCGCCGCTGGCTGTCGTTCCGCTGCGGCAGCCGCCGTGCCGAGGGCATCGGAGTGGGTTCCGGCGGTGCGGGCGATTCTCCGGACGCGTATCCCATGGCACCACCGCTGAGTGTCAGTGCCTTCAAGCACGAGCGATTGGTTTCCGTGGACGAAGACCAGATCGCCGTGCAGTTGAACTCGTCGGGAACCACGGGTCAAAGCCCGTCGAGAATTTTTCTGGATCAACCCACGGCCCGGGCTCAATCGGCGGCGATGAACCGGATCGTCGAGTCCTTCGTTGGGCCGGG
Organism: Pirellulaceae bacterium; assembly: GCA_030681235.1. Lineage (GTDB taxonomy): Bacteria > Planctomycetota > Planctomycetia > Pirellulales > Pirellulaceae > M30B19. Next base: position 7,007 of record JAUXWY010000369.1, read on the forward strand.
CCGATTTCCCTTGTTGGTGCTGGACCATCCCGGAATCCTGCGCGACCGCTCGGCCTATAATGCTCGGGTCGCGGCCATCTTGGGATTTCAACGCTTTGGACGGCCCGTCATTTTTGCCTTCGCGGACGACTCGTGGCGTGTCGATACGGACGGATTGCGGCAGTTTGAAGCTTTGATCGCCCACGGCGTTGGGCTGGTGGTCGGAATGACTTCGATCGTGTGGCTGAAGTTTCTCCAGGGTTTGCACCCATCAAGTTTGCAGTTGCAGTTAAAAAATGCGGTCTTGTTTCACGGTGGGGGTTGGAAACGCTTGCAGCACCAAGCGGTAAGTCGCCGCGAGTTTAACGCGGGCTTGCAACAACACTTCGGTATCCAACGAATCCACAATTACTACGGCATGATCGAACAAGTGGGCTCGATCTTTGTCGAATGTCTCGAGGGTCATTTTCATGCACCTTCGTTTGCGGACGTGGTGGTCCGCGATCCAACCACGTTGCGACCTCAGGCGGTCGGGACGCGGGGCTTGATTCAAGTCTTGTCGGCCATTCCCGCCAGCTATCCCGGCCATTCGTTATTGACCGGTGACATCGGCACGATCTATGGTTACGACGATTGTCCGTGTGGTCGCCGAGGCGTGTATTTTTCGGTGCAAGGCCGAGTGGAAACGCTGGAGCCGCGTGGCTGTAGTGATGTCACGATGATTGATGCCCATGACGATTACCGACAAACTGTCGCTTCCTAACGGCCCGTGCCTGGCGGTGGGAGCGGCGGTCTCGCGGGGCTTTGTCACGCAGTTCTCGCAGCGATTGCTGCGCGACGCCAAGTTCCGCAGTGAACCGGCTTTGGTCTCGCTAGGCTATTGGTTTCGCGATTCGGCGGTTGAACGTTGGTTGGCTCGAACGTTTCCCCCCGAGCGATGTTTTGTTCCGCGTGGGACGGTGTTTCATATTCCACCGGGAAATGTAGAAACCAACTACTTGTACATCTGGCTGTTGTCGGTGCTGGTTGGCAATCGCAACATTGTGCGAACTCCGACGCGAGAATCTGCGGTAACTCAGTTGGCTGATCAGTTGTTGCAAGAGTTGTTCGCTGAACCACAGTTCGAAGCATTGCAGGCGATGAACCAATTTGTCCGGTACGGGCACGAGGAAGAGATCTCCGAGTACTACTCGAGTCATTGTGACGTCCGGATTGTTTCGGGCAGCGACGCGACCATCCAACGGTTGCGACAGATCCCGTTGCCACCGCCGGCGGTCGAGATCAACTTGGTGGCGAAATCCAGTTTCGCGGTGCTGGATGTCGCGAGTGTCAACGCAGCGAGCGAGGACCAGTTGCACGGCTGGGCCCGAGGTTTGTGGCAGGACGTGGTGGGATTCGAGCAATTGGCCTGCAACAGCATTCGGGCCGTTTGGTGGTTGGGCGGACAGGATCACGGGCAGGTTCAGCAGGCGCGGGAACGGCTGTGGCGTTGTTTCGAAATGGTGGAAAGTGAATCGAGTGTTGTGTGGCCGGCGGCAGGAGTGGTACAACGCGAAGGCTTGTTGGATCGAATGGGGATCAGCGACGTGGGCTCAGAAATCGTGTCGCCGTGGGGCGCGCCGGTGACTCGGGTTTGGTTACCGCAACCGATGTGGTGCGACGAGTGGTTCGGTGGTTATGGGGTTTTGTTCGAGACCGCGATTGAATCGTTGGAGGATTTGCGTCCGCACTTGAGTCGTCAGCAGCAGACGGTCGCCAGTGCCGGGGTCTCGGCGGAATGTTGGCGAGCGTTTTTGACTGGGCCGCCGGTGTCGGGCATCGATCGAGTGGTTCGCTTGGGCGAGTCCTTAAACTTCGGCGCCACCTGGGACGGTTTTGATCTAGGCCGGCAGTTGACTCGCGAAATCAGCCTCGACCTCTAGCCCCTGCCACCCACGGCTTTTTTTTGCTCTCGCTAATCGTCAATCGCCGATATACGTTTACAAAAGCAGTGCAGGTGAGGAAAGGCAGAAAGATTAAGGGCAGGAAGATTAAAATGCCGGAAGAACCAAGAACCAAGAAC
>JAUXWY010000050.1 GCA_030681235.1 Pirellulaceae bacterium
AAAATGAATTCGAACACAACGAATACAAAGACGAACAAGGACGCATCGTCCAGGATCGCCGCATTGGCACTTTCTATCGCAACGGTGACCCCGATCAGCCCTTTCGTGTGAATGGTGTCCTGCGCGTCGAGCGAATGCAAGTTTGGATCGATTTCCAACAGCCCGCCCCGCGCTGGGATCAATTGAATGGTTGGAAAGTCGAATTGAACCTATCGCTCCCGGACGACCGCATGGTCGGACACGCGATCCTGCCTTCGGGTCAGGGGCACTCCGCATCGGCTCAACGGATCGTCATTCGTTCGGAGCCAAGCCCGTTGGCAGCCGAGGTTGCTGCGGTGGTATCGTCCTCGGAGCCCAACGTCCCAACTCCCGCGGTTGTGGATGCCGATCCGAAAGACGCTGCCAAAGAGATCGAGAAGAAATGGTTGGTTTCCGGCGGTGCAGATTTTCTCGGGAAGCCGGTCACCGGAGTCGAGACGTGCCCGGATGGCCGAGGAAGATACACACACTACGAACGCGGTTCGATTTATTGGTCGCCGCGGACTCCCGCCAGCATCATCTACGGTGCCATTCGAGAGCGATGGGCCGAGCTTGGTTGGGAAACGAGCGATCTGGGCTATCCGATTTCTGACGAAACGGATTGGAAGACCGGCCGAATGAATCATTTTGAAAACGGACAGATTCTCTGGGATCCGGACAAAGGCGCCTGGGAAGCGCTCTCCGCAACGGCTCGCCAAAAAGTCGATCGGTAACCCTGAATCCTGAATCCTGAATCCTGAATCCTGAATCCTGATTCCTGCCTTTACCCGATGCGATGCGCACGTTTGGCTCGGGCCGCGTCCCAGCACTTGCGGATCTCTGATTCCAAGAGTGCCGTCAGCGAATCGTCGTCCAAGGATAATACCACTTCGAGCGGGATGGGCGGGCCGACGAACATCTGGATGGTTTTCAGCGACGGCAGTTTTTGTTTGCGTGGCCAAGCATCGAAGGCTCCCGCGATGGCCATCGGCAGCAAAGGCACTTTGGCGCGCCGCGCAATCACCGCCAAGCCGCCTTTGAGCGCCTGCATGTTCCCATCGGGAGATCGAGTGCCTTCCGGGAAGATGACAACCTTTTCGCCGATCTTTAGACGCTCGAGCGTTTTCTTGACGCCGGCGAACCCCAGTCCATCGCGTTGGATTGGGATCGCCCCCAAGTACGTGATCAACTTGGCGAACCAGCCCTTGAACAACGTATCACGAGCCAAATAGGTGATGGGTTCACGACACGCCAGACCGACCAACACTGGGTCGAGATGTGATTGATGATTGCAACAGACAAGCATCCCGCCGGGTGGAATATTTTCGCGACCCGCGATCCGAAGCCGAAAGAGCAGGGCAAAGATTAGCGACACAAACAAGTGACTGCCCCAATAAAAAACTCGGGCATGCCACGATCGGGACGATACGGCAGGCAGCGCACGGACGACCGGTGTCGTTTTTTTTACCGCGGGCTCCAAGTCCGGCACCTGGTCGGAACACTCGGGCTCGCGGCCGCCATCTTCGGGGCCAGAAACGGTAGAAACCGGAAACTCCCGCTCGTTATTTATCATAGGGGCAAATCAAGAACCTTTGAATCCACACCGCAACAAGCGAGCACGACTGAACATGACAGCGTGATCTGAACGTCGTCAAAATCTAAAAAAGCGACCACACATCGAGTCTTGCTAAACCGGATCCGTTCTATTTTTGGCGCAGGGTGTCGAGGAGACGTTGACGTTCGGCTTCGGCTTGAGCGGCGCGGCGGGCGGCGAGGGACTCGGCGGCGGAGCGTTCCACTGCTGATTTCGGCTTGTTCTTCTCCGCTGATTTCGTACCACGGGTCGCCGAATAGACGCGGCCATCTTTACTGACTGCCGTTTCGTTTGTTTCTTGGACCGTCGCTCGCCCAAGCGGATCAACACCAGAGATTACGGTCTGTTGCCTTGCCCGAATTTCGGCAGCTTCCAACTCGGCGACAGCGCGATGCTGGGCCATCACATCTGCGGCTCGACGCTGGATCAAACGATCCGCGACAACACCCGGAGCAAACGGGATTTCAACCGGAGCCAAGGCTGATGCTTCCGGCCGAGCCAACAGGGCGGCGCTCCAAGCGTCCGGCTCGAGCCCCCCAAAGCCAGGACCGGCCATCATGCCCTGGCCCGCAAAAAATCCTTGGCCCTGCATCACTGCAAAACCGTTCCCTTGAGCAAATCCGCCGTTGCCCCATGCACCACTAAAGCCGCTGCCGAACCAAGGATTCCAGCCCCAAGGGATTCCACAATAGACGGGTGGCCGGTAGCACGTGGGAAAGTAATATGGGTAACAATTGCCGTAACCATACGGGTACGGGTAACAGTTCGGTCGATAGGGGCCGCACATCGGCGGCCCGCAAATTGGCGGGCAGGGAACGATGGGATTGACCACCCAATGATTGCGACCGAATTGGTTGTATCGCGCTTGGTCAGGGTGTCGGACGTGGGCAAAGCCATGATCGTGAGCACCGTACTGCCGCGGGGTCCCGTAGGCGGAGAAGGGGTAATTGGGGTTCTGTCCAGCCAGTCGCACAGTGTAACCGTACGGAAATCCACCGACCGCATACCCGCCGCCTATCGGCGCACCCACGTTTGGACGATGCATGGCCGACGCCGTATCGGATGCAAACCGGGGCGACGTGTCGACGATACGCTGAGCTACAACACTCGGCGAAGAGACCGACATCAGGGCCGGCACCAAACCCAACAACGCCACAATGACCGACGCCAACTGCGGCCATCCATGCTTCCGACAACAAAACGACATATCCGACTCCCTCGAATCAAACCGTGCCTCTGTGGTAGAATTCTCGCGATCCGCCGCCATAAAAGCAAGTGGATTTTCGCGTAATGGTGACCGATTTTTGGGAATGAAACGCTCAATATCAGGAGGAATCATGCAGTTTACGAAGATGCACGGTGCGGGGAATGACTACGTGTATGTGGACGGATTTCGCGACCGAGTCCCAAACAACCCTGCCTTGGCCGCTCGTTTGGTGTCCGATCGGCACAAGGGGATTGGCGGCGATGGGCTGATCTTGATCCTGCCGTCCAACGTCGCAAACGCTCGGATGCGGATGTTCAATGCCGACGGCAGTGAATCCGAAATGTGCGGCAACGGCGTCCGCTGCGTCGGCAAATACGTTTACGACCACGGCATCTGTCGCGATCGAACGTTAAAAATCGAGACAGGGGCGGGCGTGCTGACTCTGGAATTGGAAGTGGACTCGGCAGATCGAGTTTCCGCGGTGACCGTAGACATGGGGGCACCGATCCTGGAAAACCGCCAAATCCCCACGACTTTACCGGGCAACCCCGTCGTCAACCAAATTCTGGAGGTCGCCGGCCAGCGATTCGAAGTGACCTGCGTCTCCATGGGCAATCCCCATTGTGTGATTTTTGTCCCACAGATCAACGATCGCTTGGTGTTGGAAATCGGGCCACAAATCGAACATCATTCCGCGTTCCCACAACGAGTGAACGTCGAGTTTGTCGAGTGTTTATCGCGGACCGAAGTAACGCAGCGAACTTGGGAACGAGGCTCTGGGGAGACTCAAGCTTGTGGCACGGGAGCCAGTGCCGT
>JAUXWY010000056.1 GCA_030681235.1 Pirellulaceae bacterium
GGAATCTTGGTTCGGTACCAGCCACCGGTAGAGGCCGGGCGCGACGAAAATCAGCGGCGAAAGACAAGTCGCAAGAGCCATCATCGCCATCATCGAAAAGCGAAATGGTCTTTCCGCAGGGCGATGATCCTTCGTCACCAGAGTTCCGTCTTTGGTCTTCGTGATCTGAGCACAAAGCCGTTCTGGATTGACTCGCATGACCTCCACGATCTCCGCATCGGTCATCTCGAAAAAATTCCACACCTGCCGTTGGCACTCACCACAGAAGCGAACCCGTTCGTCTCCGACCATTTTGTCCCAAGACATTGGACAAGGCCGCCGGATTGAAACTTGCTCCAAGACGCGAGTCGTTCTGGGCGTCGATCGTGGCATTGACGAATTCATAGCGAAAAGCTCCGGATACCACATAACTAACTACCATCGTTTTCGTGCTGATTTTATAATCACTTTCACTTCCACGCCAACTCAGGCGGCCACTCTTACTCTCCCACTCGTACTCGAAAAACAGGAACGAGTACGAGTACCATTTCATTGAGTACGAGTAAGAGTACGTGGGTCAATTTTCCCTCGTCTGAGGCAATCATCGAGAAATGCAAAACAAATTCCCAAGATCTCCCCTTGGCTTGCGAAAGCCTGTGTGTATACTGTGTATATGAACAAGCACAGCTGGCTGAGTCTCTCGCAAGGGGATGCCCGGCCGTTTTATATCCAAGTGATCCAGCAGATCAAACAGCGCGTGGCGGTGGGAGATCTGGCGCCCGGGACCGAGTTGCCGTCGATTCGGCAATTGGCGGCGGATCTGCGCGTCAGTGTCATCACGATCAAACGTGCCTATTTGGAGCTGGAACGCGAGGGCGTGATCGAAACCCGCCAAGGCAAGTGCTCCGTCGTGGCCGCACGATCGGGCTTGACCGCTTCGATCCAACAGGCCGAACTCCGCGAACATCTCCAGCAAGCCGCCAAGCTTGGGCGACTGTTGGGCCATTCGAAAACCGAAATGCAACGCCAGATCAGCGAAGCCTTTGAACAAGCGAAAGAAGAACAGGGATGAAGTCCATAAAAGAACCCGAGCGAGCGTTGAACTCCGACATCCGTCCAGGCAACACCTCTGGGGCTCCTATCGTGGAATTGGCTGGTGTCACCAAAAAATACCAGCACTTTCAGTTGCAACCAGTGGATCTGGAGTTGAAGGCCGGGACGGTCATGCGGTGACTTGGCCGCCGTTGGTCTTGCAGGTCTTGGCGGTCGAGTGGTTGGTGATCATCGCCTCGTTTGTGCTGGCCTTTTACTTTCAAACTCGCAAGCGGGATTTGGTGTAGCCGTTTAACAGTCAGCCGGAGGCGTACTCGCGAGGACAAGTACGCCTCCGGCTGTTCGGAAACGAGTACGCCTGCGGCTGACTGTTAAACGAGTACGCCTGCGGCTGACTGTTAAACGAGGACGCCTGCGGATAAATGCTTAAAGGAAGGACAAGCGATTGATGCCCGAGCCCGAATCACAGCGAATCTTTTACTTGGACAATCTGCGGGCTCTGGCCATGCTCTTGGGCGTCTATTTGCACGGGGCGCTTGCTTATGCCGAACCGTCTCGGTCGGTGTGGTTGGCCACGAACCCGGAAGGCAGTGTTTTTGTCGATGTTTCGATCTGGTTCATTCACTTGTTTCGCATGAGTCTATTTTTCTTACTTGCAGGCTACTTTGCCCAATTGGTCTGGGAGCGTAAAGGCTTGAAGAAGTTTCTCTTGGGCCGGTTCCTGCGAATTGTGGTACCGTTTCTGCTGTTCTATCCGGTTGTGTTGATCGCGATCACGATCGTGATCGTTTTCGCGATGGCTTACGTCACGGAACCGGAAGGGTTGATGAGTTTGGTCGCCGCTGAAGGAAAGAAACCCGTCGAGGAACGGAATTCGCCGCAAATTGGAACGATGCATTTGTGGTTCCTTTATTACCTATTCATGTTTCTGGTCGTGAGCGTCAGTGGCAGTCTTGCCTGGCGTCGGTTTCGGCCGCACCCGAGTGATCCAAAGATTGCTCTATCGTGGTCCGAGTCCCCAAGTGGGTCTTGGGCAATGGCGTCATTGTTGATTGCCCCATTGTTGTTGATCCCGGCAACGTGGGAAGCCGGAAGTCCGATGCCCGCCACGGAGTCGTTTATACCCGAGTGGTGGCCATTTGCTTTTTACGGACTGTTTTACCTAGCCGGGGCTTGGCTGTTTCGCCGCGAACGCTGGTTGGATGCGTGGCAAGTCCACGCGTGGTGGATAACAATCGCCAGCGCCGTGATGTTCTATTTTTACTACACAAGTCTGCCGCCAATGAAAGTGGAGTTGTTGGAAAACGGGAAGGTCGAATTGATCGGCTCGCAACACCTCTTGTCAGCAGTCTTGACCGCCTACTTGTCGGTCTGGCTCACCCTGCTTTCGATCCTGGCCGGGCGACATCTTTTGTCCGCGCGCAATAGCTTGCTGAGTTTCGTATCGGACAGTGCGTATTGGGTTTACTTGCTACATTTGCCGATGGTGCTGTTTTGGCAGACGTTTTTGATTCCGCTGCCATGGTCGATGTGGATCAAGTTGGCCGTTGTGTTATTAGGGACGACGATCCCGTGTTTGGTCACTTACGTTGTCTTCGTTCGATACACGCCGCTCGGGTGGTTACTGCACGGCAAGCGTGGTTTTCCGTAATTGGTGACTGCGAAATCGCCACCACTTCGGGTTGGTGTTTAACAGTCAGCCGCAGGCGTACTCGCGTTGCAAAACATACGCCTCAGGACTTCGATCGGTGGTGGTAACGGGTTACTTTCCGGGCCTTTGGGTTCTATAATCGAGAGATTGGGGCGAGTCGATGGCCGAAATTTATCGAAACGTGGTCACGACGCCGGCTCCCACCGACTCAACCAAACCCGAGTAAATCCAGATGGGCAACTTGCAATCCAGACGGTCGATTTTGGTCAAGGGATGGTTGTTCTTCGGACTTGGAATCATGTCCGCAGGCTTGCTCGTTTGGCAAAACCCTGATATTGCCACGATCGCGTTACTGACGATTGCTATCTGGTCCTTTTGTCGGTTCTATTACTTTGCCTTCTACGTCATCCAACACCAGGAAGCACAAAGATACGCTTTTTTTCGAAATTGGTGGCCTTTCGGGGAGCGACAGCTTGACATCCTGGATCGCGAAGTCTCAATATGTATAGTACACTCGTACTGCGGCGATTGCCTCTGGGTCGTATCCTGGAAGCTTCCGAAACCCGTGAATCACTCCGGATAATTGATAATGAAGAATCGCGGTTTTACGCTAGTGGAATTGTTGGTTGTGATCGCCATCATCGGGGTTTTAATGGGGCTGTTGTTGCCAGCAGTTCAGATGGCTCGCGAGGCGGCACGGAGGACTCAATGCCAGAACAATTTGCGGCAATTGGGGTTGGGATTATTGAACTACGAAAGTGCTCGCCAGTACTTTCCACCCGGTTGGATTACTCGGGATTCGCCGACATCAACTGCGGCACTCGAACAGCCCGGATACGCATGGAGCCACACCATTCTGCCCAACTTGGAATTGGGCAATCTCTACGACAAGTTCAATCGCACCGTGCCGGTAAACCATGTTTCGCATCACCCGCTTATCAGTACTTACTTGCCAGTCTTTGCCTGTCCGTCGGACCCCGGACCGAACATGGCGGTTCCAACCACGATCGAAGACAGCCATATTTTTCATGATCCTCCGCCCGCTCCCTTGCCAGAAATTGGCAGGTCGAATTACGTGGGGGTGTTTGGTACCCTCGAAATCAATCCAACGATCGTCGAAAGTGACGGCATGTTCTTTCGCAACAGCCGGCTGCGAGCTGCTCAGGTGACGGATGGGCTCAGCAACACGTTTTTCGTGGGCGAGCGAACCAGCGATCTTGGAATTTCGACTTGGTCAGGCGTCATGCACGAGATTCCTGAACCCATTGCCCGAGTCGTGGGAGTCTGCGATCACCTGCCCAATACTCCGGGACATTTTGAAGACTTCGGGAGCCACCACCCGCAAGGCGCCAATTTTCTGTTGGTAGACGGCTCGACCCAATTGCTCTCTGACGAAATTTCGCTAGAAGCTTACCTGGCGATGGCCACCCGCAGTGGTAAAGAACTGAATTTGTCCGAATAGCTTGAAATTTAATGAAGTTTGCGAATAATTGTCGGTATTGTTCAGAAAGAGGGCGTAGGCTAACCTAACTTTCATCAGGGCAGATTGCACCAGAGAGTCATTCCTTGTTTCGCCAAGTCATTTCAATCCTGCTGATGTGTGCCGTGCTGACCAGTCATTGGGCAGCTGCGGTACCCCATTCGCACGCTGGGATGTCGCCAAGCGAACGGGAGTTTCACAATCGCACCCCCCACGTACACTTGGGGCGGCATAGTCACGCGGGTCATAGTCACGCGGGTCATTCTGGCCACAGCCATCACTCCGGCCATGATCACTCGAATTGCAATGCCCCATGTTTCGATTCAGACGGAATTCCCGAAGGGACCGTCCCGGAACACGACGACCACGTCGTCCCAATCTATCTTGGATGTGCGTTGATTGGAAACTCGTTCCAGCCCAGCCTTCGCGCGGCAACGATGAACAGTGATTTGTTTTCAAGCACAGATCTTTTGTCTGGATTGGATTGGTCATTAACTGTTCGGCGATCAGATACCGGATGGGGCTTCGAACAGCCGCCCGAACGCCGGAATCGCGGCACGTCAACCTATTTATGGACGCGGCGAATTCGGCTCTAAGCTATTCCATTTATTATAGGCCGTTATTGGTGGTCTGATTTGGCCGCCATCTCTGTTGTCATTCGACCTACGAATATCGCGGTGACTTCTGAACAGTAGATAGGAATTCCGATGAATGCAAGACGCGCCCTTTGGCAGCGACGGTTGGGCAATTTGGTGCTCGGTCTCTTAGTGATTGCGATTGCTTCAGGCGTTGCAGGCTACCTGTATCTTCGATGGCAACAGGATACGGAGAGTCAGCAGGACAACACCACGGCACCCGATCGAGCGACACTCGATGGAACCATGCCAGCGCGAGTGAGTTCTGAGGCGCGTAAAAATTTGGGTGTGATTACCAGAGCGATTTTACCCACCTCGTATTACCGACAAATCGAGATCCCGGGAACGATCGTCGACCGTCCTGGAGTCAGTGATCGAGGTGTGTCGGCACCGGTTGCCGGCGTCGTTTCCAGAATTCACACTTTTCCTGGTGAAACCGTCCAGCCCAATACGCCGTTGTTCACGTTGCGTTTGGTCAGCGACGCAATCCACACCGCTCAATTGGAGTTGTTCAAAGCGACCAAGGAAATCGAGATCGCTCGACAACAACGGCAGCGACTGGAGGGACTGGCGGCCAGTGGTGGCGTACCGGGAGTGCGAATGATTGAATTAGAGAACGAGATTCAGCGACTCCAGGTTACAGCGATCGGTTCCCAGCAGATCCTTGTCGCACGCGGCTTTTCCCCGGAACAAATCGCCGCCGCGTCTCAAGGTGATTTTGTGACCGAGATCACAGTCTTTGCTCCGGGTGAAACCGCCCCGCCAACCGGTAGTCGCCGAGACAAAGATGATTCCCAAAGCCTGCTTCAAGAGGCGTTCGCCTTCGAATTGCAAACCTTAAACGTCGCCTTGGGGCAACAGGTCGAGGCCGGAATGGTGTTGTGCGTCCTGGCCGACCATCGTTTGCTGATGATCGAGGGCCGAGGTTTTCGCAAAGACTTGTGGGTGATCCAAAACGCCGTTATGTCGGATCTGCCGATTGAGGTGGTATTCGAATCCAATGAACAAGGCGATTGGCCAACCGCACCGCAGTCTTTCCGGCTGGCACACATTGCCAACGCGATTGATCCAAGCAGTCGGACATTCGGCGTCTACTTGCCGTTGGTCAATCAATGGCGTCCAGTCACTCCAGCTGATCCGACGCACTTTATGTGGCGTTATAGTCCTGGGGATCGAGTTCGTGTGTTCGTGGCCGTCGATCTGATGGAAAATGTATTCGTGTTGCCTTTGGCGGCCGTCGTTCGCGAAGGCGGGGAGGCCTTTGTCTTTCGACAGAATGGCGACTTGTTTGATCGAATCAGTGTTCATGTGCTTCACGAAGACGGCCGCAACGTCGTGATTGCCAACGACGGGAAATTGCGACGAAACTCCTTCATCGCGCACCGTGCCGCCGCTTCGTTGAACCGAATTCTCAAATCGCAAATGTCCAGTGGGCAAGCGACGAACATGCATGTCCACGCCGATGGCACCGTGCATGCTGCTCATTGACCGTTGGAGCAAACCAACCGAGAGACGGTTGTCGGATAGATAAACAGATTTGCGTGAGGAATAGAATGCTCAATAAGATAATTCAACTTTCTTTGCGATACCGCACGCTGGTCGTCGTGCTGAGCCTCGTCATGTTGTTGTATGGCAGTTATCTGGCAACGCAGATGCCGATCGATGTCTTTCCAGATCTGGATCGTCCTCGAGTCGTGATCATCACCGAATGTCCCGGGTTGGCCACCGAGGAAGTCGAGACGCTTGTGACCCAGCCGATCGAAGTGGCGGTTTTGGGCGCATCCGGTGTACAAGCCGTACGTAGCCAAAGTGCCGCCGGGTTGAACGTCATCTACGTCGAGTTTTCTTGGGAAACAGAAATACGGGTGGCTCGCCAAACCATTCAGGAACGTTTGGCGACGCTCGACCTGCCCAGCGGTATTCGACCGCAAATGACGCCTCCCGCTTCGATCATGGGGCAGATCGTTATCGCCGGCATGTATCGCCAACGCGGGCCCGGCGGTGGAGAGTTGATCGCCATTCCCAACAGTTCCTATGTCGTGGAACTGGCCGGGCTTTCGAGCGGTGAAGTCTTCGACCAGTACGCTGACGGCCTATCCACCGACGACTTGCTGCGAATGATCGATCGTCATCCAACGGGGCAGCGAGAATTATCACCGGAGTGGTCCAGCGAGAATTCTGGGAAACCAACACCAAGATTGCGGGCGTTTCGTGTTACCGATCGTCATCTCCCTTCGACCTGGGAACCAGTACTTTTAGAGGTGGTCGGCAATATGCTGTCGATTGACAACGGTCAAGCGTCGCTTGAGTTTCATCCAGAAAGCGTCAAATCCGAGAGCGAAAAATCGATGGACTTGCGGACGTTTGCCAATTGGATTGTTCGTCCACAGTTGCTCAAAATCCCCGGATTGGCCGAAGTCTTTATTCAAGGCGGCGACGAGAAACAATATCAAGTGTTGGTGAATCCTTTGGCGCTGAACGACCATGGTGTCACTTTACAACAAGTCGAACAAGCGTTGGCCGAAAGCAACGTCAACACCAGTGGCGGATTTGCGATTCAAGGCGAAACAGAGCGCCCGATAAGAATTTTGGGTCGGCTTGGCCCGACTGCCCAGCAAGTGAAAAATGATCTCGCGAAGATTCCAGTCAAGGCCGGGGAATTGCGGCACGTGTTGCTTGAAGACGTGGCGCAAATCGTTGAAGGAACAGACGTCAAGCGGGGTGATGGCAGCGTCAATGGACATCCGGGCGTTGTCTTCACGATCGTGAAACAGCCCCACGTCGACACTCGGGCTTTGACAAATCAGATCGCCCAGCGATTGCGGGAAGTGGAAGACTCGCTGCCACCCGACATGGTGATCAATTCGGAACTGTTTCGACTCAAGAATTTTATTGATCGCGGTGTCTACAACGTCGGCGAAGCCTTGGTGATCGGGGCGGCGTTGGTGGTCGTGATTCTGTTTCTGTTCTTGCTGAACTTTCGAACCACTTTCATAACGCTGACCGCCATTCCATTGTCTTTGGTCATCACGACACTCGTCTTTCGAGTGTTGGACGCGTTCACCAGTTCGGAACTTTCGATCAACGTCATGACCCTGGGCGGTATTGCCGTGGCCATGGGCGAGTTGGTGGACGACGCCATCGTCGATGTCGAAAACATCTTTCGCCGCTTGAAGGAAAACCATGCCTCGAGCCAGCCTCGGTCCTCGCTGCGGGTGGTCTACGAAGCCAGTAAAGAAATTCGCAGCGCCATCGTCTTTGGAACTGCAGTGGTCATATTGGTTTTCTTGCCGCTGTTTGCGTTGTCAGGAATCGAGGGACGATTGTTCTTGCCGTTGGGCGTAGCCTACATTGTTTCGATTTTGGCGTCGCTGTTGGTCTCTCTAACTGACACGCCGGTGTTGAGCTACTACCTTCTGCCTCAAGCCAAGGCCACTCGTACCGCAGGCGACGGACCGCTTCTGCGGGCCCTCAAGGGGTTGGCCACCCCGATCATTCGGCTGAGCATGTTTGCCCCGGGTTGGTTCCTTTTGATTTCGTGGGTATTCGTGTTTGCGGCGGTTTGGGAGTTTGCAAACTTGGGTCGGAACTTTTTGCCACCATTTGATGAAGGCAGTATCCAAGTCAACACGACCTTGCCGCCCGGTTCTTCATTGGAAGCGGCGAACCAAATGGCCAGATTGATCGACAAGAAGTTTTCTGCCAGGCAAGTTTCGGACCAGAATCCCGAGGGCGAAATTTTGCATTTCGTGCGGCGAACGGGCCGCGCGGCGTTGGATGAACATGCGAGCCCCGTTGGAACGAGCGAGTATATCTTGAGTATGAACCCCGAGGTTCACCATGGACGAAGCGAGACGATTCAACAGTTGTTGGACGAACTTCGCGAGGAAGTTCCTGGCGTCGACATCGAGGTCGAACAGCCATTGGCACACGCCATCAACCATATGGTCTCCGGAGTCTACGCCCAAATTGCGATCAAGGTCGTGGGGGACGATTTGGATGTGTTGCTGGGATTGGCCGAAAATGTAAAAAAAGTGGTTCAAGACATTCCGGGCGTAACGCCACCAGTCATCGAACCGATTCAAATGACGCCGGAGATTCACATTCGCTTGTTGCCCAACGAACTCGCCCGCTACGGAGTGACTCGCGAATACGTGGGAAGAATTTTGCAAACGGCGCTCCAAGGAGAGGTTGTCTCTCAGATATTGGAAGGACAACGAAGGTATGATTTGTTGATTCGCTTGGAACAGGCTTATCGAACGGACTACGCGAATTTGGGCCGACTCCGAATCGACTTGCCCGACGGACGTGGGCAAGTGGAACTGTCTTCGTTGGCCGAAATCGAGGAAGGTGTCGGACCGAACGCAGTCAATCGCGAGAACGCACGACGGCGGGTCGTGATTCGCTGCAATACTCAAGGTCGTGACTTGGCGAGCGCGGTCGAGGAAATCAAAGAACAACTCCGGAGCAAAGTGGCAATGCCCGGCGGGTACTTTTTGGAGTATGCGGGACAATTCGAAAGTCAACAGCGGGCGACGACAACGATCATGGTCCTGGCGGCGGTCTCGGTGCTGGGGATGTTCGGCGTCTTGCTATTGTTGTTTCCCTCGCCCAGAATTGTCATTCAGATCCTAAACGCGTTGCCCACGGCCTTTATCGGCGGGGTCATCGCTTTAGTGATCACGCAACAGACCCTGACGGTGGCGAGTTTGGTCGGCTTTATATCGTTGGGCGGCATTGCGGTTCGCAACGGGATTCTGCTGGTCACGCATTACTTCCACTTGATGCGCGAAGAGAATGCTTCCTTTGGAGCAGAAATGATTTTACGAGGCAGTCTGGAACGATTGGCCCCCGTGCTGATGACCGCGTTGACCGCAGGGATTGCGCTAGCCCCGTTGGTCTGGGGTGGCCAGGAGCCAGGCCGCGAAATCCTGTACCCCGTCGCCACGGTCATCTTGGGCGGATTGATCACATCGACCTTTTGCGAGTTCTTGATTCACCCGGGCTTGTTCTTGGCGTTTAGCGGTCGGGACGCCGAGCGAATTGTCAGTGCGGGACGTTCCCGTGCCGAGCAAGATTCGGAGATCTAGGCTGCATTTTCCATTTTCGCTTTCGTTGGCTTTCGACAGCCATTGAAAGCCCGTTGCCGTTGCCCCCTTTTTGAAGGATGTTTCCATGAAGAGTTGTTTTTTTGTTGGCCTGACGTTGTTGTTGATACTGGCCGGCTGTAATCCGGAGTCCACCGACTCCAAGAAAACTAAACCAGCTACCGACCATGGCCATTCTCATGCTGATGGCAAAGATGATCATGGACATAGCCACGGTGATGCACCTCACGGCGGGACCCTGTTTGATTGGGGTGGCGGTGCTTTCCACGCCGAGTTCACGGTGGATCACGACAAACAAGAGGCCACGGTCTATATCCTGGGTGGGGACGCGAAGACTCCGGCCCAGATCAAAGCCGACAAGTTGCAATTGACGATCGATGATCCAGCCACCGAATTAGACCTATTGCCAGTTCCTCTCGACGGCGAAGACGAAGGAATGAGCTCGCGGTTTGTCGGCAAACACGAAACCTTTGGCATCGTGAAAGAATTCTCCG
>JAUXWY010000066.1 GCA_030681235.1 Pirellulaceae bacterium
CGGACTTTGAACAGATCTTGATGACGCTTCAGCAAATAACAGACTTGATTCCATTGGACGCAAATTCTTGGCGAAAGCAGCACGAAGCCACCGTCGATACGGTCGTTCAACTCTTGACCGCTGGTATTTCGATCGACGCGAATCAGCAATTTTTGGCAGACAACCGTCAACCGCTTCAGCACTTGAAATTGCTGGATCATTTGATCGACGAACACGAAGAAAAGTCTATGGATTTGCTGGAAGGGACGCGAGCCCATATCAGTTCGATCGACAACTTTCTCAAACGGATGACTTTTGCTTTGGAAGATGATTTTCAAGTCCAGTTCTATGACCCAAATTTGGTCTGCATTCGCGACGCCGCCCGTGGAAGCCAAGTTGCGTTGAGCCAAGTGGAACGAACCACGGTGCTGGGCAATAACCGGGAACTGCTCAAGGCGTTGCCACAAGCGACGATGGAGTTCGACTTGCCGAAGCGCCAGATTCGCGTGGCAGAAGCCATGCAAGGTGCCAAGGCGTTGGTGGATGACTATGGGGCTTTGCTAAAAGACCCAACTTTCTTAGCCGCCTATCAAATGAACGGTGGTGGCGTGCCGGCCGAATCGGTTCGCAAGGTATTGCCAGGGCTCTCGGGAGATGCTCCACAACAGTTTCATGCGTTGTCCGCGACTCAAAGCCCCGATCGATTGGGCTCGTCGTTGCAAAGTTTGGTGCCAGATCCCGAGATCTACCAGTTTGAGACGGGAACGGGATTCCAAGTTCGTCCCGTGATTCAACCGGATGGCGATTCGTTGGTTTATGACTTGACCTATTTGTACACCACGGAGTTGCGTGAGCCCGTTCGCGCGGATGAAAAGCACTTGGGTCGCGTGAAACGACACTTCATTCATACGCAGGTGCAAACCTCGAGCTTTGAACTGCGTGAAATCGGGCGTTATCAAGTGGCACTCAAGGCCGCTCGGACTTCGCGCGGCGTTCCGATGCTTGAAAATGCCCCGGTGGTCGGTGGTTTGTTCCGCCCGGCTCCTAGCGAAGAATCCAGTATTCAACAGAACATCATTTTGGGTCGTAGCGTGGTTTACCCAACGCTCTATGATTTGATGGGCTTAGCGTGGGCTCAGCATGTCGCAGAATTGGGCTATGACGATATTCGCAACGCGGGTCATGTCGCGCGCGGCCGACAGCGTATGATTCGACAACATGTGTTTGACGAATCGAGCCGAAACGTTGACAACTTTTTGCAGATTACGCCGCAGGACGAACACTATCGACCCGACTTGTATCGCGAGCATTCCTTGCCATCGCCCTATCACCCAAACGGATATGTCTATCCGGATTTGAAGGATGACGCGGATCCGACGCGGCGAGGATTCAGAACTCCAGATCGTCGCCCCGAGGCGTTTCGATCTATGGGTGTCGAGGGCGCTCCCGCCGAGTTGTACGACGAACGCTTCCGGAACCCGTTGCAACCTCGCATGCATATGCCCTGAACGAAACGTAGCCGATCATTTTAGGACTACATTTTAGCGACCCAGCCGGTCAACAATAAAATGACTCTACTTGATGCTAATTTCACTGGTTTGGTCGACGTGTCGCCGAATTCTGTCAGAGCCACGACTCGATCAAGACTCAAGCGATTCAATTTACTGCCGGGAACAAGATTATTCAGCACCGCGAGTAGGTTCTGGAGGTATTCGTCCTTAAACGGGTCATCGGCTACGTTTCGGAGTTTGCTGTAGGCACCCACCAGCAATCGAATTGGAAAATCGGCGGCGTTGACATCATGCACCGCAGCGGCTACCGCTTCGAAAGAAGTGCTCCAGATTTGCTGCTCCCAACTTTGAACGGCGACGCTCGGGCCTCTAGCCAGCATCGGTGGTTCTGCTGCGGCAAGTTCAGCTGCCGCAACACGGGTCGGTGCGGGAACCATTGGAGGAGCGGGTATCAAAGAGAAACTCAACCAGACCTTATCGTGCGATCCCTGCACAAAACCATCGTTCCGCGCGAGTCGTTTTTCGATACTTTGGTTCACTTCGGCGGCCGTACAGGAAACACCACTGCGTGCCAACGCCGAGCTGATGATGGTTACAAGTTCACCGACGGTCCGCCCGCGTTCCGGTGAAAACGCCAAATAAAAATTGAGGTTGAAATGCAGCAGTGACTCGACGTAAGCGTCAAAAAGATTCATCGTGGCAAATTCCTATTCCTTGACAAAGTGAATTTGAATTTCGGAAACATCTGCCGTGCAGGCTTCGTCCATGTCGACGCCGTTGAGCTTCAACTTGACGTCGGTGAGGCGAATGGTGCCTTCGGTCGGCGGGCTCAACCGAGTCAGATAGTCAAATAGCGGATGTTTATAAATCGTGTTATCAGTCAACTTTGGATTCTGCAGCTTGACTTGCAGGCTGAGGCCCGTTTCCTTCAGGACCAAGACTTTATGGTCCGGATCGTTGGCGGTCGGAAGACCGGTCACATCCACGTCCAACTCGCACAGACCCGAGCTTTCTTCCGTGGCATTAAACGTACCGGCGGGCGAGTGGACCTCTAGTTTTCCATGGAGTGTCCATTTATCGGTCAAGCGCGTTCGGTCGCGTCCGTCGATCGCTATTTGGCACAAGCGAACGTTGCCTAAGACTTCGCTGGGGAGTACCACCAGATTCGTCGCAAACGAGATTCGGAGCCGATCCGAGAAGACGCTCGGATCAAGATCACCGCAACGAAGCAAGCTCGAAATGGCGTCGTCGTCGCGCGAAACTGGTCGAGGCGCGGCGGCGACACGTGTCGCGGCGGCGACAGGCAGCTCACGCGTTGTTTCACAGGCGGGCGTAGGCAATTCGACTAAGAGACTTGTTTTTACCGTGT
Source organism: Pirellulaceae bacterium (assembly GCA_030681235.1). Classification (GTDB taxonomy): domain Bacteria; phylum Planctomycetota; class Planctomycetia; order Pirellulales; family Pirellulaceae; genus M30B19. The sequence goes on from JAUXWY010000066.1 coordinate 2,860, forward strand.
TGCCATAGCCCGTGTTGCCGCCTTCGCGAGCGAAATCAAAGTCGACAGTTTGATTGGTTACAAGCCGAACTTTTTTCTCGAAACGCTGGGCGGGATCGTGCAAGTCAAGACTCGAGCGAGCAAAGTAGAGCGTGATCTCGCCGGCCTGTCCGAGCGATGGATAGGCCAAGTAACTCATCCCAGTGGGATCCAAGTGACAATGCGGCTGAGCCGGATCGCAGGCCGACGTTTCAACCCAGACGCCATAAGGAAGATTCCAAATCCGCAAGCGATCCGAATGCTCCATGGCTTCGAAGCCGCTCGGCAGCCGCAAAATCGGTTCGGAGAAATTGACGAGTTCGATCGAGTCGGGGCTGGTCCGTGACGGCGGCAGGACCTCGGTGTGACTTGTGTTGGCGACTTGGCCGACTTGTGCGTCAGGCGGCGGCAGCAGAATTGGAACGCCGCGGAATTCAAGTTGAGTTGACCTCGGCGGTTGTCCGCAGGCCGAAACGGTGTCAATACTAAGTAGACACACGACCAAGCTGAATCGGATTCTCATCGCCATCGTCACTTCATGATTCGCAAACGGAAAAGCAAAACCCGAGTCTTCGCTCAGGAGACTCGGAATCGTATTTCACTAGTATAGACGGAAAAACAGCGAAACATGGGCCGAAAAAATGAGCGATATGGTGAACTTTGGCGGAGTTTTGTCGGAATTTCGATTCTTGTGTGTTCGAGTCACGTCCGATTGCCTAGGTTCTTTGATTCCAGCCGTTCGCAGGCAAAACACGGGCCGCCGCAAATTTGGCGATTGGAGTTGGCCAGAACTGCTCTGGGCACGAGGTTTAAGCCGTTTAACCGCGCCGCAGAGCATGGTTGGGCGGGTATCCGACCAATCATGCGTCGCTAAGGAATTGTCCTGGCGGGGAGCTGAAAAGAGCGTTTTCATAGCTCCCCGCCGGCTGAAGCCGGTACACCAGCGCTTGCTAAATTGCCTTGTGCCGACAGAACCATCAAAATCAGGAACTTATTTCGGGACAAATCCTAAGCGCGTGGGGAGCTGATTGTGCCCTCGACCACTTCTCCCCGCTAATCGCGAGCGGGTCTACTCGATTTCTGGGGGCGACATCAGGTGTTTTTTCGCGGTGGTGGTTGGCACCGTGAGAAAGCCCTTTGGGGGTCGCTTGGATCCGAGATCTTCACCAGATCCATACGCGCTTGGCGACGCACGGTTGGTCGGCTACCCGACCATCCATGCTCTGCGGCGCGGTTAAACACGGGTTAACCCCGTCGTAGGCTGTTACCGGGAACTTGCCGAGATTTTTCTTGATGGGATCGTGAGGTTGTGATAGGGTTGCGAATGTGTCGAATCGACAGAAGAGGTAGGGCAAACTGTCAAAGGAGCATTTGATGAAGCAAAATCGACGTCGCGGCTGGGTGAGTACGGTAACTAGGATCTCGCTGCGAATGATACTGGTCACTGTCGCTCTAGCTACGGTGGCGACGGCGTTCGTCTCACAAGCTTGGAACCAACGCCAGCGAGAATTGGCGTTTCTCGAGCGCCTGAATGTCGAGTTCAACACTCGCCTTGTCGTCGATCGACGTTCGGCAAACGACCTCGGCTCATTGTTTCGCTGAACGCCCCCGAATCGGGTAGTCGTCGACTACCAAGGACCCAAAATATTGCAGCCGTTTTGCCAACGTTGGAATCTGGATCTGTTTGATCGAATCGTGGAATTAGAATTGGTCGAAGGAACCTCGCTTTTTGGCGAGGCATTGCAACACTTGCCAGAATTGCAGACGCTCACCCTTTCACCGTTTTGGTTGTCCAATGGTGCGGAGGAATGGCGCCGGGCGGTGGCTCAAGTTGAATCGAACCGTACAGAAATATTTTTGACAGGTTACGAAAACGACGGATGTTTTGTGCCTTACTCGTTGGTGGTGCTCGGTGCAGGACGCGTCGAACCATGGAAAACACCTGAGGGTCGCATCCGACGATCGCTGGCGGATTATTCGCAAGAGCGAGAAGTCGCGTTGACGAAGGTCGTGAAGTCCGCGCTAAAAAACACGCAGCAGGATGCGACGTTGGAATCGTGCATCTTGAACGCCGGTTCGCTGGCATGTTGCGTGAATTCACCAATCCCTTAGTTTAGGCATCCCCAACGGAGATGATTATGAAAAAGATCCGAGATAGAATATCGCTTCGATTTTCTTTGAAGTGGTCGCTGGCGTTGATTGCGGTGGTGGCGGTCGCGATGGCCTTCGTCGCCGAAGCGAGGCTACAACGCCAACGTGAAGTGGCGTTCCTCACGCGCTTGGAAAAAGAACTGACTCATCGGCTTGTGATCCAATCCGGAAACGCCACGACGAATAGCTGGTTTAAGGGCTACACCGTCTGAGAGGGGCATAGAAACACGGTAGTGGTCGACTACCAAGGTCCTGAGTTTCTGCGATCTTTCTTCCGCCATTGGAATCTGGATCTGTTTGATCGTGTCGTGGAACTGCAAATCATTGAAGACTCACTATTGTTGCGCGAGTCTCTGGTTCAATTTTCGAATCTTAGGATTTTGTCCCAAAAAAATTCCTACGGTTCTGTTGACTACGGTGTTGTTCCCAGCAGTTTTGGCCCGGTAACAGATCAGCCAATAAGAGCGCAGGGCTTGAATCGTTTTCGGCGATCGATCGTCGAAGTCGAATCTGTTTGGCCGGGAGTTTATGTGGAGTGTTCTGAATCTCAGCGCGGGTTCTACGTTCGTGGTTTCGTAGCCTATCGGCCCGGAAGTGGTGTTGCTTGGATACCCCCTGCCGGTAGTGAGTTATTGCTGTACCCTGAATATTTGAAGCGATGGAAGACCGCAGTTGCGGTGGCAAGATCCCGCGAGAATGCCGTACCGTCGTTTTGTACTTTGAATCCCAGCCAACTAAGTTGTCGGACCAGTTCGCTTCAGGGAACTGAATAAGGAATGCCGCGTTGTCACAATTCAACCCAACGCCCAAGTCGGAAAACCCCTACGCCGCACCAATCTCCGCGCAGGCGTACAATCCCGGCGGGCAGTATGGCCCTGCTCCATATCCACCGCACGACTCGTTTCCAAATCAAGTGCCGGTGATTGGGATCCTCATGATCGTTCAGGGCGTTTTGGAACTGCTATTGGGGCTCGTCATGTTTGGGGTGGCCGGCTATTTCCCATTCCTGATGGCCATGAATCCGGGAATGGGTCAGGGTCCAGGTCAGGGTCCAGGCCCTCCACCGGTCTGGATCATCAGCATCGTTTACGTTGTTTTTGGCCTGGGAATGTCGATACCTGGAATCCTCCGGATCTACGCAGGATATAACGTCTACCGTTTTCGGCGACGAATTTTCGCCATCGTCGCGAATTGTCTGGGGTTCGTCACCCTGATTACCTGCTACTGTGCACCGACGGCCATCGCGCTTGGCGTGTACTCGCTGATCGTGTTGCTTCAGCCTTCGGTGGTCTACGCGTTTGCCCAGAATGCCGCAGCCCAGAACACGAAATCGGGGCTGAAGTAAGGTCACTTGGTTTTGTGGCGGGTCAGAAGATCGGTGTCGTGCTACTCGAACAGGGCGACCAGCGGTTCGTGGCGGGTGCCGTCTTGATCGGTGATGGCAAATTCGCCGCGACCGCGCATCGTGACACCGGCATGGAGGCCATCCTTGCGCAGCAAATAAAACTGCAAGCCGAAATCGGGTTTGCCGTCGGCTACCAAGTGACGCGGTTCGGTATGTTTCGCGACTCGTCGCAGAATCTCCAAGCCGGCTTCGACGGGGGTCATGCCGCTGCGCATCAGTTCTACAGCGGCAAAGCTGCTGCAGTTGAGTAAATTAGCTTCGCCGCGTCCGGTACTGCCACACGAGCCAATTTCGTTATCGACATAGAGCCCCGCTCCCAGAATTGGCGAGTCGCCAACTCGGCCGGGAATCTTCCACGCCAGTCCGCTGGTCGTCGTCACGCAGGACATGTCACCCGCCGCATCCAGGCCCGAACAATGGATCGTACCCGTCGGAGGAACGGCCATGATCCGGCGAGCCAACAGGTCCAGATCTCCGCCGTCGTCGTAGTAGCCGTGAGTGTTGTAGCGATCGGACGATTCACCCGCACGACGCAAGGATCGAGCTTGTTCGTCATCGTCGGCGGCCTTCTCAGCCGAGGTTCGGGGCCGCTCCATGCTCTCTTCCGGCGTGAACCAATTGTCCTTGGAGGAATGGCTCTCGCGCCACTTCAACCAAATGCGGCGGGAGCGATCGGTCAGCAAGTTTTGTTCTTGGAAACCGTGAGCTCGGGCAAACTCAAGTGCCCCGGGTCCCACCAACAGCACATGATCGGTTCGCCACATGACCAATCGTGCGACTTGCGAGGGGTTCTTGATTCCTTCCAAACTGGCGACTGATCCAGCTTGATGAGTTGGGCCATGCATGACGGCCGAGTCCAATTGCACAACACCGCGTTCGTTGGGCAGCCCACCATAACCGACCGACGTGTCGTTCGGGTCATCCTCCACCAAGTTGACGCCCGCGATCACCGCATCGATGACATCGGCACCCGCGACGATTTGCGCGAAAGCCAAACGAGTCGTTTCCAGTCCGTTGCCCGAGGCAATGACTTTCACAGGTCCGTTGCCTGTGACTGGGCGTTTAGCCGGCCGAGTCTCGGTCGCCAAGACCGACGCTCCCATCACCATGGGAGACGCGACTGAAACCGAACTTGCTTGCAGAAACGTTCGCCGCGAAGCGCTCGCAGCGGTGGGCTCTGAGTGTGCATTGGATGGCGACTTCATAATGACACGCGTTCCTGTTCCAAAAGGTTGAGAGAACTTGGTGAGTGATGTTTCGGCCGAAAATTACCCGGCTAGGATTCGAACCTAGACAAGCAGAGTCAGAGTCTGCTGTGCTACCATTACACAACCGGGCAATCAAACGAAACCGACCAGGAAGAACGCTAGGCGAAGACACCGACACGCTGCTATTTGGGAGCAATCGTACACATGATCTTTTTGGCCTGGCGGTTAGGTGGCGATTCGAGCTTACCGTATTCGATCAGCTTTTCAATCACACTCTCAATGACTCGTTCGCCTTCATCGATGTGAGCCAGTTCGCGGCCTTTATAAACCACCGTGACCTGAACCTTATCTTTGTCTTGCAAGAATCCGATCGCCTGTTTGACTTTAAATTCAATGTCGTGATCGCCAGTTCGCGGGCGCAATCGAATTTCTTTCAATCGGGTTTGATGCGCCTTGTTCTTGCCACTGCGTTTGGTCTTTTCGTAACGGAACTTGCCGTAGTCCATGATGCGGCAAACCGGAGGACGAGCCTCGGCCGCCACTTCAACCAAATCAAATCCCGAGTCCTTGGCCTTGGTCAACGCGTCGCGGACGGGCATGACTCCTAATTGTTCTCCTTCGACACCGATCACGCGGACAGGTGAAATTCGGATCTGTTCGTTGATCCGATTGTTCAGATTTGTAGGTGGGATAGTGCAACCCTCAATGGATGGAATGGATGAAAACGCTCGTGGATCGATTCGACGGTTCCTACCGCCGCCACGCGCCGACGGCCCAAGACACTTGAGCCGCCCTCTATTCTATTCTTTTTACCACGAAAAACCTATCCAGCGGAAGCCGAAAATTTTGGTCCCCCATGCCGCGACCGGCGGTCGGCTGGACGGCGGCAACCCCGGGCGGGGCAAGGTTGAGGGTTTACAGGTAGCGAAAGTCGCCCAGACTTTCGGTTTTTCCGGGTCAATCGCGGCTTGCCGAAAGTCTGGGCGACTTTCGCTACGCATTGATCCTTGTGGAATTTGGTCTTCCGAAACTTCCGGACCGGCGTTCACGTGGCGAACAGTTGGCCTTCGATGTCGCGAAAGGCCTTGAACTCCAGGGCGTTCCCCGAGGGATCCAAAAAGAACATGGTCGCCTGCTCTCCGGGTTCCCCGGCAAACCGAATGTATGGCTCAATCACAAACGCGATTCCGTCCGCTCGGACTTTGTCGGCCAGGCTCTGCCACTGGTCTAGTTCCAACACCACCCCAAAATGCGGGATAGGCACGGCATGCCCGTCGACCGGATTGTGGGCATGTTTCGTGCCGGCGCCCATCGCCAAACGCTCGTCCAAATGGACGACAAATTGGTGTCCGAACATATTGAAGTCGATCCAACGTTGGTCGGAGCGACCTTCCGGAAATCCTAGGACACCCCCATAAAACGCTCGGGCCTCGGAGATGTTTCGCACGGGAATCGCAACGTGGAAGGGGGTCAATGGAGCGGGCATGGCCATCACTTGGGCTGTGGGTTAGGTTAAGTCGAGCGAGTCGGGCGAACCAACTTGGTCCAAGGCCTTTGAGGCACGACGTGAGAAGAAAAATAGTCGATAAAACCATCTTGGTCACTGGGGCCTCCAGCGGCATTGGGCGCGAGCTGACCAAACAGCTCGCCGACAAAGGGGCGCGTCTCCTGGTGACCGCCCGGCGAAGTGAACTCCTGAGTTCGCTCGCGGAGGAGGTCCGCGAACAAAGTCCTACAACCGAGATCCAGTTCTTGTCCGGCGATATTACGGACCCCGTCTTCCGAGCGAGCCTGGTTGCCCTCGCCCGGGAACACTGGGGCCGATTGGACGGGATCGTCAACAACGCTGGGGTCGGTGCCATGGGGCGCTTTGCCGATTCAACCCCCGAAACACTGCGGCAAGTGATGGAGGTCAATTTCTTTGCCCCCGTCGAGCTGATTCGTTTGGCTTTGCCACTGTTGCAGTTGGGCCAACAACCCATCATCGTCAACATGGGCAGCGTCCTGGGGCACCGGGCCGTCCCGCTGAAAAGCGAATACTGCGCTAGCAAGTTCGCCTTGCACGGCCTCAGCGATGCACTCCGGGCGGAACTGGCGACCTTGGGCATCGACTTGACGATGATCAGCCCCAGCACCACCGATTCCGACTTCTTTGACCACGCGATTCATGACACGACCCAAAAGAAGTGGAAATCCGCCCGTGCCTCACCAGTCAAGCGAGTCGCCGCCGCCACGATTCGAGCCATGACCAAAGGGAGTCACGATGTGATCCTGACGTTCGGTGGAAAATCGCTCGTCCTGTTGGACCGATTGGCGCCGACCTGGGCAGACCACGCCATGCAGCGGTGGGCACAATAGAGAGTGCCCAACATTGGGAAATCCAGCGACCCGAAACAAAACCGGTTTAGCGACCGCTGGTGTCCCGGCTTTTAGCCGGCGGGTCGCTGAAAAGAACTTTTTCCAACCCGAAGCGAATCGCCAGATCGCATTTTTCAATAGGTATTTCCATTCGTCGTCTGCTTCGATTCGTTGTACTGCCATTCGGATCGCAACGAATCAAAGAAGACGACGAATAATACGAAGGGCCTAAGCCGGCTAAAGCCGGTACACCAGCGCTGGCTCAACCGACTCGTTCCGGCGACTCCGTGCTAGCATTCGACGACTTCCTGGGAGGGAACTTGTGAAGCTGTAGCGATTGGCTTAAGTTTCCGGCCTGAGTCGCCGATCATTGCTGATGAAACCGGATTTTTTATCCGGTGGCACGACGCTATCGTGCCTTACCCGGGGGGGTAACTCAACTGCTAATTGCGGAAGTCAGCAAAGTTGGCATGCGTGTGCCAGCTCGAACGGCTTCCCGACGGCTCAGCCAGGATGCTCAGAGCAATGCGTTGGTACTCCCACCCCCAATGGTATGTTCTCCTAATCACCGCGGTGCTGTTTACCGGTTGCAATCCCCGTCAACCAATCTACCGGCGCGGCGATGGCCAATTGGCCAATTACCTCGACAAAGCGACCGAGTTGGAGTTTCCCGATGTGGAAATCAATCCGTTGGCGGAGGTCGCCCAAGCGCATGAACCGCTGACGGTCCAGAACAATCAGTTTGGGAGCTTTTGGGACTTGAGTTTGGAAGAGGCGATCACGATGTCGCTCCTGAATAACAAATTGATTCGCGGCTACGGCACACCTGGCCTGCAAGAGAGTCGCGTCGCGCCCGGTGTCGACAACTTGATCAACAATGTGAATCAAGCCGGCACGATGTACAACGCAGCGATCCGCGAGACGGAGCCGGGTGTCATCGGTACGCCGGGTCAGATCAATCCAGCCGGTCGGGAGTTGGCCAACACCAGCTTGGATGTCAACCAAGGTGTGGAAGCCGCTTTGGCCGAGTTTGATGCCCAAATAACTTCCGGATTGAGCTGGGAACGTTTGGATCGCCCACGCAATACGATCTTGGATTCGAACAACAACGTCTTCAATCAAGACCAAGTCAACTTTCAAATGGAGTTGGCCAAGAAGACAGCGACCGGCACGCAGTTCTTCCTCCGCAATGTGACGGGCTACACGAGCAACAACCTGCCGAATACGTTGCAGGCGTTGCCCAGCTTCTATTCGACTTCGTTGGAAGCCGAGTTCCGCCAACCGTTGTTGCGCGGTCGCGGTGAACTGATTAACCGCATGCCCGTGATCTTCGCTCGCATCAACACCGATCAAGAACTGGCAAACTTGGAGGGTCAATTGCAAAACATGGTGGCCAACGTCGAGATTCGCTATTGGGATCTGTACGCGGGTTATCGCAGCTACCAAGCGGCGAAAGACGGTCGTGATGCGGCGATCAAGACTTGGCGAACGACCAACGAAGTTGTGAAAGCCGGTGGTGACAAATCACGGACCGAAGAAGCTCAAGCTCGCGAACAGTTCTTTTTCTTCCGAGCCGAAATGGAAGGGGCTTATGCTTCGCTGTTGGACGCAGAAAACAACCTGCGTTTCTTGATGGGCATTGCCATGACCGACGGTCGGTTGATTCGCCCCGCCGACGAACCGACCGAAGCGGCTGTCGTGTTCAATTGGTACGATGCCATGGATGAAGCTCTCACATTCCAGCCCAGCCTGCGTCAGGAACGCTGGGAGTTGAAGAAGCGTCAACTTGCGGTTTCGTACAGCAAGAACTCTTTGTTGCCCAACATGAATGTGACCGGAATGTGTCGCTTGATCGGTTTGGGCGAAAATTTGATCAGTGCCGACGGGACAGGCGTTCGCTTTCCGAACGCCGGATCGGAAGCCTGGGAAGACTTGACCTCCGGCGACTACCAAGAGGGTCGGTTGGCACTGGAGTTCGGGATGCCGGTGGGCTATCGACGCGAACTATCCAACGTCCGCAATTCTCAGCTGAAACTGGCTCGGCAATTGGCTCGGTTGGAAGATATGGAGTTGGACGCCTCACGTGAGCTGACACAAGCCCTGCGAGCCCTCAACACCAACTATCGCTTGGCTCAAACGCACTTCAATCGTTGGGTCGCAGCGACCAACCATGTCGATTTAGTGACGCTCCGCTACCAAGAAGGCGACGGCGCTTTGGATCTGGTTCTCGACGCCCAACGCGGTCGTTCGCAAGCACAGATCGCTTACTATCGAGCATTGACCGAATACAACAAAACGATTGCCTTGGTCCACCGCCGCAAGGGCACGACCTTGGATTACTGTGGTGTCACTTTCGCCGAAGGCCCTTGGGTGGGCAAAGCCTATGTCGATGCCGAAGAGCATGCTCGCCGTCGCGGCGCAAGTCGCGAAATGAACTACGCGTTTACTCGACCGGCCGTTATCAGCCAAGGGCCACGCACGGCCGGAGGAAATGCTGCTGGCACTTGGTCGCCGGAAATGGTCGAAGGCGAGTTCTTGCCGTCGGAAATGATCCTGGAGCAAGATAGCGACCCAGGAATCTTCGAGGGTGAGATGACCAACGAGATGACTTTGGAACTGGAAGAGTACGGCGATTGGCAAGACGCGGGAGATTCGGTTTCGCAACGATCGACAAACTCGAATCAACTGCGGACGAACAGGCTCGCGACTCGGCCGAGTTCTTCCCGATCGTCGGCCACGATCTCCCCAACCGAGTTGTCATACCCGGTTCGGCAAGTATCAGCGACCCAGTTGGAAGTCGTCACTCCTCCGCCGGCCTCCACTTCGCAGCGAGGCCAAGGCCAAAGCTATCGCCCCACCCGCAAGTCGGTTGCCCAAATCAAGGCCCAATGATCGCGATGTGGCTTGATTGACGAACCTTGAGACCTCGGCCCGCAACACATTCACTTGATCGCAAATTTAGGAACCGCAGCCATGCTCTACCGTTCTTACCAACTGTTGTTCGCCTCGTCGGCACTGCTCTTGTCCAGCGGCTGCGCGATGTGTTGTGGTCTGTACGACAACGACTACTTGGCCACCAGCGAGTTGTTGGAGCGGACCGATCCGAGCCACGGTCGAGTGGGCTCGGTGTTTTCCGATCCCAACGTGGGCCTGGCGGGACATTGGTCGGACGAGTCCGAGATGTTGCCTGGTTCTCCCGAGTCGACGCCCGGTCCCATCAAGAATTCGCCGGCGCCACAACCCACACCTGCGGGTCCAACCCCAACCGCTCCGTCGGTCGCAACTCCCGGTCGCGAGTTGATTCAACGGCCAACGCAGACAAAGGCCAAACCGATCAGCGTGAAGGAAGATCCGCAGTCGCGCCGCTCCACACCGACCCCGCCAGCCATCACCACCGCACCGCGAAAATTGGCCACAGCTTCGGCGACCCCTCTGCCAAACAACCGACGCTTCCCGCGTCAGCCCATCAACCAAGTCACCGCGCGTCAGTAGCAAACGCCCCGGCAGTGTCCGCCGCCACTTGGCTTTATGCCAGTGGGGCGAGGATTGATCACTAAGCGGATGAGGCTACCGTCTGCGTCTTAGGAAGTGTCCCGAATTAAATTCCCGACTTGGGAGAGCGTCCGACTTTGAAAATTCGAGAGCCCGTAGCGATATTGCTTTAGCAAGTGCTGGTGTACCGGCTTCAGCCGGCGAGTAGCTGAAAAGAGCGTTTTCACTGCTCCCGCCGGCTGAAGCCGGTACACCAGCGCTCGCTAAATCGCCTTTGGATCGGCAGAGCCAGCGAAATCCGGAACTTATTTCGGGACAAATCCTTAGTGGTGAATCCTGGGCTCAACCGAGATAAACTCGGTTGGGGCCGCAGTCTGGTCTTCGACCGCTTCCCTCTGGTGGCCCGTTGTTCTATTTGGTCGGCCATCGATTGAAGCGAGCTTGCAGGTACGGGCGACATTGCGAACTTAATTGGCGCCAACTCGTTCGCGAGCTGGTTCGTAGCCCAAGTTGGGTGACAACCAACGTTCCATTTCGGCAACCGTCCGCCCTTTGCGACGCGCGTAATCGACCACCTGATCTTGCCCAATCTTGCTGACGGCAAAGTAACGGGCTTCGGGATGCCCGAAGTACAATCCGCTGACACTGGCTGAAGGCCACATCGCAAACGATTCGGTCAACGTAATCGTGGTGTGCTTCGTCGCGTCCAACAAGCGGAACAAGGTTGCTTTTTCCGTGTGATCCGGGCAAGCGGGATAACCCGCTGCCGGACGAATCCCGCGATAACTCTCTTCGATCAACTGCTCCAAAGGCAACGGCGCTTTTTCGTAGCCCCATTCCCGACGCACGCGCTCGTGTAGCCATTCGGCAAACGCTTCCGCCAATCGATCGGCCACGGACTGTACCAAGATGGCGTTGTACGTGTCGTTGGCTTTGGTCAATGATTCGGTCCATTCGTGACAGCCGATCCCCGACGTGACCGCAAACCCACCAATGTAATCCTGGCGACCACTGTCGCGCGGCGCGACCAAGTCGGCCAACGACTTGAAGTTGGTCTGCCCTTGCCGCTCCCATTGTTGCCGTAGCATGTGGAAGGTACACGACAGTTGTTCGCGGTTTTCATCCGAGTAGACCAAGATGTCGTCGCCGACCGTGGCTGCCGGCCAAAAACCATACACGCCCTTCAGTTGCAACTTGCCTTCGCGTACGGCTAGGTCCAATAGGGCGTTGGCATTGTCGAACAGTTCTTGGGCTTCGCGTCCCATTTTGGGGTCCGACAGAATCTTGGGATATTTGCCCTTCATTTCCCAAGAAGCAAAAAACGGCGACCAATCGATGTACCGACGAATGGTGTTGATATCGCCATCGATCGCGCGCAAACCGGTGAACTGCGGCTGCGTCATATCGACGCTGGACCAATCAAAGCCCCAGCGTCGCTCGAGTGCTTCGGTGTAAGGCACCAGTTTCAAATCTCGCGTCTCGTAAGCATCTGCCAACTTTTTATGTTTGGCCGCATTGTCCGCGACAAAATCCGAGTGCGAGTCTTCGTTAAGCAGCTTTTCAACGACGCCGACACAGCGCGAAGCATCCAGCACGTGGACGGTGGGTCCCGAGTATCGCGGCGCGATCCTGACCGCCGTGTGTTTGTCGCTGGTGGTCGCTCCGCCAATCAATAACGGCACGGACATGCCACGACGTTCCATTTCTGTTGCGACAATGACCATTTCATCCAAGCTGGGTGTGATCAGCCCCGACAAGCCAATGATGTCGACCTTTTGTTCGATCGCTGTATCAAGAATCCGTTCCATCGAAACCATCACGCCCAAATCGATGATCTGGTAGTTGTTGCAGGCCAGCACCACTCCCACGATGTTCTTGCCAATGTCGTGTACGTCGCCTTTGACGGTCGCCATCAAAACTTTGCCGTTGTGTTGATCGCCCGTGATGCCCGCCGCCAGCTTTTCGGCTTCCATGAACGGCGTCAAATAAGCGACGGCCTTTTTCATCACCCGCGCACTCTTGACGACTTGCGGCAGGAACATTTTGCCATCGCCGAACAAATCGCCGACGATGCCCATGCCCTTCATCATCGGACCTTCGATGATGTCCAAGCAACGCGGGAACTTTTGTCGCGCTTCCTCGGCGTCGGCTTCGACAAAGCGATCGATCCCTTTGATCAAGGCGTATTCGATCCGTGCTTCCACGGGTTCATCGCGCCAAGGTTGCTCTTCGACCGTGCGTTCGGTCTTGTCGCCTTTGAATCTTTCGGCGAGTAGCAACAAGCGATCCGTCGCATCGGAACGACGATTCAGCAGCACGTCTTCCACGTGCACCAACAGTTCGGGCTCGATCTGCTCGTAGACTTCCAATTGACCGGCGTTGACGATGCCCATGTCCATGCCGGCTTTGATCGCGTGATACAAGAACGCCGAATGCATCGCCTCACGCACTTTGTCGTTGCCACGGAAGGAGAACGACACGTTGCTGACCCCGCCGCTGATTTTGGCCAACGGGCAGAGCGCTTTGATCTCGCGAGTGGCTTCGATGAAGTCCACGGCATAGTTGTCGTGTTCGCTGATGCCGGTGGCAACCGTCAAAATGTTGGGATCAAAGATGATGTCCTGCGGCGGGAAGTTGATCTTTTCCGTCAGCAGCTTGTAGGCTCGCTGACAGATTCGCACCTTGTCGCTCTTTTCGACCGCTTGGCCTTGTTCGTCAAAAGCCATCACGACCACGGCCGCCCCGTAGCGGCGCACGAGTTCGGCGCGGCGCAGGAATTCTGGCTCGCCGTCTTTTAACGAGATCGAGTTGACGATCGACTTGCCTTGCACGTTCTTGAGTCCGGCTTCGATCACATCCCAGCGCGAGCTGTCGATCATGACCGGCACGCTGCTGATGTCGCTTTCACCGGCCAGCAGTCGCAAGTAGGTCGTCATGGCCTCGACGCCGTCCAGCAGCGCGTCGTCCATGTTGATGTCGATCACCAGCGCGCCGCCTTGGACTTGTTCGCGTGCGACTTCAACGGCCTTTTCATAGTCTCCCGAGCGGACCAAGCGGGCAAACATCTTCGAGCCCATGACATTGGTGCGTTCGCCAATCATCAGGAAGTTCGATTCCGGGCGGACGACCAACGGTCGCGTGCCGCTGAGTCGCATCAGCGGCGCGAAATCGGGAACCCGGCGCGGCGCGACGTCGGCCACGGCCTTCGAGATCTCGCGGATGTGGGCCGGCGTCGTACCGCAACAACCGCCGACGATGTTCAGCCAACCTTGTTCAGCAAACTCGCGAATTTGCAACGCCATGTTCTCGGGCGACAAGTCGTATTGACCCATCGCGTTGGGCAAACCGGCGTTCGGATGACAACTGATGTAGGTGTTGGCGACGCTGGAGAGTTCCTGCAAGTGGGGCTTCATTTTGTCGGGCCCCAAGGCACAATTCATTCCGACACTGAGCATTGGAAAATTCGACACTGCGTACCAAAACGCTTCGACCACTTGTCCGGAGACGAAGGTCCCACCGCCGTCGCCAAACGCCGCCGAGATCATCACCGGAATCTGGCAACCCGTCTCTTTGTAATAACGCGAAATCGCAAACAAACACGACTTCAGATTCAAGGTATCGATCGCAGTCTCGGGCAGCAGCAAATCGACCCCGCCTTCGCACAGACATTTGACTTGGGCGTAGTAGGATGATTCCAATTCATCGAACGTCGTGCTGCGGTAGGCCGCATCATCAGGCCGCGTGCTGATGGCCGTTTGACGAGTCGTTGGTCCAATGGAACCGGCAATAAAGCGACGCTTGTCGGGCGTCAAGCGGTTGTATTTCTCGACAGCTTGTCGCGCGCAATCGATGGCGCCTTGATTGAGTTTCCCGACCATGTCGGGTCGCAAATCGAACTCTTCCATGCCCACGGGACTGGCACCAAACGAATTCGTTTCGATGATGTCGGCACCGGCGGCCAAGTATTGTTCATGAATCGAAGTGATCTTGTCCGGGTGGGTCAAGCACAACACATCGGAGAAGTTTTTCAAGTCCTTTTGATGATTGAGAAACAGCTTGCCCCGGACGTCGTCCTCGGACATTTTGTACTGCTGGAGCATGCTGCCCATGGCACCGTCCAGGATCAGAATGCGCTCTTGCAAATACTCGCGAATATCGACCGACATTTTATCATCCGTTGCACAAAGGAATGAGCCACCGCAGCGCGCGGGACATCCGCGCGTTTTGGCAACTCAACGATCAAGGCTTTAGCTGGAAGTGGTTAAGCTTCCAACTTGCTGATCAGCTTGTCGGCTTCCTTGGGAAAGCGTCGGCATTCCAACAAGGCTGACAGGATCAGCGGGGCGACAATCGTGGCATCGGACTCGATGACGAACATCGGGGTTTTATCGGTGAGCTTGTCCCAGGTGATTTTCTCGTTGGGGGTCGCTCCCGAATAGGAACCGTAAGAAGTAGTTGAATCGGAAATCTGGCAGAAGTAGGCCCATGGTTTGGCTTTCTTCTCCAAGTCGTATTTGATCGAAGGCACGACGCAGATCGGGAAGTCGCCCGCGATCCCGCCGCCGATCTGGAAGAAGCCGATTCCGGCTCCCTTGGACATTTCTTGGTACTGGTCGTAGAACTCGGCCATGTACTCGATGCCGGATTTAGCTATCGAGGCCGGGAAGTCTTTGAACTTGACATGCGAGGCAAAGATATTGCCAAACGTCGAGTCCTCGTAGCCCGGTACCACCATCGGCAGATTGGCTTTGGCCGCCGCCAACAGCCAGGACTCGTCGGCCCGGCCTTCGTGGACTTTGGCCGGCAGTTTTTGGATCAATTCGTAGAAGTACTCGTGCCAGAACCGGCGGTTGCCGGATTCATGGGCCTGTTTCCACATCGGGAGGATGAACTTCTCGACCGCTCGGAAGGCTTCGTCTTCGGGGATGCTGGTGTCGGTGACTCGGCGCATCCGTTGTTTGAGGATCTTGGTGTCGTCGGCTTTGGTGAAGTAGCGGTATTCCGGGAAGTCTTTGTAACTGTGGTGGGCGACCAAGCGGAACAGGGACTCTTCCAAGTTCGCTCCGGTGGACGAGATGCCGTGGATCAGGCCCTCCCGAATGGCCGGGGCCAGGGTGATGCCCAATTGGGCCGAGGACATGGCTCCTGCCAACGTCCAAAACATCTTGCCGCCGCCCTGCAAATGCCGCCAATACGCCAAGATCGCGTCCCGAGTCACGCGGGCGTTGAAGTTCTTGTAGTTGCGGAGAATAAACTCGAGGACCGGCGTCGAAGACATGGCAATCGCAGTGAACCAGCGGAAAGGGAGGAATGCGGGAAGGTCTTAGTCTATTCAAGACGACGAAATCCAGCAATTGCCCAAAATTCGCTTCGCTGGGCATGGCCGGTTGGGTACGAAGATCTGAGGACTCGGAACCGAAGCGGTTTAGCGAGCGCAGTGAAAACCTTGGTTTAGCGAGCGCTGGTGTACCGGCTTTAGCCGGCCGGGCGTTGTTAAAAAGCTCTTTTCAGCTACCGGCCGGATAAAGCCGGTACACCAGCGCTTGCTAAAGTGCTTTGTTTATTCGCCGGCGACGACGTTTGCATGGACGGCGACCGATTGAGTCGCCCCTTGGCTGGTCTTGATCGTGACGGTAGCCGAGATGGGCCCGGCTTGCGGACCCGCCGTGAAGATGATCGGAATTCTGTGCATGTTCTTGGCTTCGGCGGTTGTCGTGGGCACAATCGCCGGATTGTCGGCAGTCGCGGAACTGATTTGGCACTGCTCGGCGGACCGCACCAAGATGTGCTTGGTGATCTGTTGGCCAGGTTCCACGTTGCCCAGGTCAAATTCGAGCGGGATGACTTGAAGTGGCCCGAGAACGTTGGCGGACACGGTTACCGGAATCTCGCGGTTGTTCGGATCGTTGGTAATCAGCATCAGGTCGGTTTGGTGGAAGCCGGCCGCGACATCGGGCAACAAGCGGACGTTGACCGAGTAAATGACCCGACCTCGTTGTCGCTGCGTTTCTTTGAGCGAGACGCGGACGTGTGGAAAGGTGCTCGTGACATCCACAATTTGCCAATTGGCAACGTTACCACGGTAATCTACGACAATACTCTTCCGGACCTCGCCAAAACTGGTGGCGCTGCCAAAGTCCAGTTTTCCCGGCTCTAAAACAACATCGCCACGAATCTGACCTGATGCCTTGAGCTGAACTTCGGCGTGGTAGGGCTTTTCGAAGGTCACGGTGATGGTCGCACTGCGATGCCCAACAAACTTATCGGTGTTGAACTTCGCGACAATGGCGGCGGTTTCCAGCGACCCGACGCGTTGTTTCGTATACGTTGGCGTGATACACCCGCAGCTCGAACGGATGCTGCGGATCACCACCTCTTCTTGATAGAGGTTTTTGAACTGGAATTCGTAGATCGTGTCGGAGTTCTTCGCGACGGTGCCGTAGTTGTGCTCTCGGACGGAGAACATGTCGGTAGCCCACTTTTGGGCATACGCAGCGTGAGGCGCTTGGGCGAAGAACCCAAGTACCAGCACGAAACCCAGTCGCAAGGCAGGTTGCACGTTGCCATTCCTCGATAGGCGGGACAAATGGATAACTTACTGCATCGGTCAATAATGATAGCAGTCTTTGGCTGTCCAGGTCGGGCCGCTACGACCCCCCTAACCCGACGTATCTATCCCTCACCCGCTTCATCTTATCGGGCCGCTGGGTGGCCTGCGAGAGGAAATGCCCACCATTTAAGAGCAAAAATCCGAGCGATTGCGTGGGAATTGTCCCGAATTAAATTCCCGACTTGGGAGAGCGTCCGACTTTGAAAATCCGAGAACCCGTACCGGTATCGGTTTAGCGAGCGCTGGTGTACCGGCTTCAGCCGGCGAGTAGCTGAAAAGAGCGTTTTCACAGCTCCCTCATGAATACTTAGGATTTGGGTGATACGATCCTTTCGGATCGCTCTGTGGAAGGTTTATTGGGCTTCGGACGATCGATGGCCGGTACGACCTCTTGAATTTGGATCGCCTTCTTGCCTTTCATGGCCCCGGGCAAGCCAAGGTATCGATCCTGGTTACCGATACTGACCACCAATGGAGCATGAATATCGTGGCTGGTCGTGATCACGTCGCCCACTCGCAATCCCAATAGCTCCGAGGTCGTGATGCGGGAAGTCGCCAACGTCACCACCAATTCCGCTTCCGATTGCTCGACGGCCATTCCGATATGGGCCTGCGTTTCCGAATTGACCATGCCTCGTCCGTAACCGCTCCAGCTGTTGGCCACTAAAGTGCTGCTGAATCGCTCGATGCTGTTGTACGGGATGCACAAATTGATCAAGCCACGCAAGCCCTGCATCGCAATCTCGAAACCAATCAAAACCACCACTTCATTCGGCGGCACAATCGACACCAACTGCGGGTTGCTTTCCAAGCGAATGATATTGAACTCCAGATCGATGACGTTCGACCAAGACTGTTGCAAATGCTCCAAGAATAGGGTCGTGATTCGTTGGCTCAATCGCCGTTCGATTTCGGTCATCGGTCGGCGAAGCATGACCGGATCTTCTTTCCCGCCCCCCAACATTCGATCCAGCATGGGATACAGGATCGACGGGTTGATATCGACAATGAAATTGCCCTTCAAGGGCTCGGCATCCAACACAATAAAACAGGTCGGTACTTCCAGACCAAACACAAACTCGGCGAAAGTCAATTGATCGACACTGGTCAGCTTGACCTCGACCACCGTACGCAGCAACGCCGACAAAGACGAGCCGAAATTGCGGCCAAAGCCTTCATGCAAGCTTTGCAACGCCCGCATCTGTTCTTTGCCCACCCGTTCCGGGCGCTTGAAGTCGTACGGAGTGACCTTCAGCTTGGGTTTGACGGCCGCCCGTTCTCGGGGCTTGACGACAGGGGTTGATTCAGCCGGCGCCAGATTCTCCAGCAGGCTATCAACTTCGGACTCGCTGAGAATTTGTTCTTGTTCGTCCATGAGAGCTATCGGGTGAAAAAGTTCTGGCCGACGTGCGGCCTTCCGACGTGGCCCTTCATCTTAGAAAACAATGGGCTCGTGTCGCAAGTTCGTTTTGTCGTCGCCGGGTCTACAGGGGTGCGGTTATTCACCAACTGCGTGGCGGGCTGCTAGCATCGCAGTGGACCGCCTGACGATCATGGCAGTTCGTAGCAAACCGCTTCTTTGGCATTTCGCAAGTAAAGACGTTTGCCGATCACGACCGGATGATTCCACGTTTTGCCATCCAGGGCAGTGATCGTGCCGCGTTCGACCAACTCTTCTGGGTTGGCTTCTAAAAGAACCAAATCGCCCGATTCTTCGGCGATGACCAACAACAGATTCGAGTCCGCCAATAGCAGGACTTGCCCTTTGCCGTAGCGTCCCTGTTTCCAAGCCCGCCGACCGTCCTGCAAATCCACGCACGCGAACACGGATCCGTCAAATCCGTACGCAAATCCCTGGTGGGTCACGAAATCATTGAAGTCGGGCTTGAGATTGCGTGTGGTCCAGACTTCTTTGGAGCTCAGGCCCTCTTCGCTCTTGGCCAGCTCGATCACTCGAGCGCCACCAAACTCGCTCGTCAGCATCAATCGCTGCGGGTCGATGACGGCCGGCTGAACCGCTCGATAGCCCATGATTTTATGTTCATGAAAGTGCAACGTCTGTCCCGTCGCGGGGTCCAAAAACGTTGCACCGTCACCTCCGAGAAACACGACTTGTTCGCCACCGAAGAATCGCGTCAGTTGCAAGGAACTGTAAGACTGCTTGTCCGCCGGAACCGACCAACGCACCTCGCCCGTTGCTGCATCAAAGGCGACAATTCCCCGGTCGCCCGAGCCCGCCGCATGAACCATCACCAAGCCGTTATGGACCAACGGCGAGCAAGAGTAGCCCCACATCGGCGGCTCTTCTTTAGTCAGCTCGCCCAAATCGACTTGCCAAACGATCTCGCCGTCGGCATCCAGACAAACGAGCCAGCCTTCCGCACCCAAGGCATACACTCGGCCGTCAGCAATGGTGGGAGTCGCGCGGGGGCCCAAACCGCCCAATTCGTCAAAAAACCGCGATTTGATTTCTCGAGCCCAAACTTCCAATCCCGTCTCGGCGTCATAACAGACAATGGCTTCGTATGGGCCACGTTGCTCTTGCGTCACGAGAAATTGATCCGCCACGGCAAACGACGACCAAGCCGGTCCAAGCTTGATGCGCCAGATCTGTCTGGGCGGCTGTGATTTCCAATCGGCGCTGAAGACTTGTCCCTTTTGCTTTCCGTCACGATCCGGTCCGCGAAACCCCGGCCAAGCAGGTTGTTGAAAACTCGCGGTTGTTGGCCGCCTTGCTGCGCGAGGATTGGTTGCTCGTTGCGCCAAAAACTCTTCTTCAGGCGTCGGTTGCCAGCGCCAAGAAAACCCGAAGCTAAAATTTCCCGTCGCGCCATCGTTCTTGAGCAGCGCTGACCCGCTGGCAGCGACCGCCGCCAACAGCAGCGAGATCCCTGTTCGCCGGAAGCCAAGCACTCCACCCTGAACAATCAACGCCAGTGCAAATGCCGCGATCGTGGTCGGCATGGTCAACACGATCATGGGCGCTCCGCGCATCGTGGCGTCCATCGCCGCTACAGCCCCCACAAGAATCACGCCAACTCCCAACAAACCAACGCCGCGCTCGGTCCAGGTCGCTCGCGAAAGAGTCAACCACCAACCGATGACGGCCAAGCTCAACAAAAACGGCACAAATGCCCCGACCATCCAGACCATGGGGAATTCGGGAAACCAAGTCATGAAGTAGCGGGCCACCACCATCAGCACGATCAGTACCACGGGAATCCAAATCCGCAGCGGTCGGTAAGGCAC
>JAUXWY010000075.1 GCA_030681235.1 Pirellulaceae bacterium
GCCATGGTCAGATTCCTTTCCGACTGAAGCGTTTTCAGTTTGGACTAATGGGGGAATCTGACCATTTTCATATCTACCGTTTCAGAACAAGGGCAATTTTACCGAGAAAAAATCCTTCACGGCGTAGGGGTGAGGGGGTAAAAACTCGGAATTGAAACATCACTCAAGTTGAAAGGGGCAGCTATTTGGCAGCCATTTTGCAATCGCAAATACGAAGCATGGAATCCATTTTTGGAATCGACAAATCAACAAAGATAGTCATCCATGAGGCAAGGCAAGAACCCCCTCACCCCCAACCCCTCTCCCCCAAATGGGAGAGGGGAGCCCAGTACACGGAGGTTGACCTCAGGGTTTAGTTCCAGAGGGTTCCGTAGGCCGACTTCTTTTGATTGCGTAGGTAGAGGAAGTACCGCCGCAGTTCCGTTTCGGAGATTTGATCGGGTGCTTTGCAGCAGTGATCGGCCAGTTGCCGGACGGCCCGCAGGTAGCCGTGGACGGTGCGTTGGGCCTTGCCAGTGAGTTGAAGATCTTCGGCCATTTGGTCGTAGATCGGGCCATTGAAGTACTTCGAGCGATTGGGTCTGTCGTAGCTTGCCATGAGGATTAACTTCTGAAAGTGAGGTAAAAACCAAGAGCGACGACCAAAGCCGCCGCAACCACACTCAGGAGATGATGAAAAGTTTGACTCGGCAACCAACCCCGGGTAAGATGACGCCCGACCCGCTGCGATAGCGGCTTACTTGAACAATGTCTTGCACCCCAACAATTTGTCGAGATGCCAACGGCATGCACGAATTGGCGAGCACCGGAACCTATCATGAAGCAGAGAGATTGTTGCAATTGCCAACCGCAACATCTAAAATCATTGCCAATGCCTCCGGGTACGATGTGAAATCCGCAACGGGCCAGCAGCACGGATCGTTTCCCCAGTCACAACCTGCCGGCTGCCGGTTGGATTGCAATCGATTCGGCGAGTCACCGCAATGACAACGGGAACATTGGACACACTCGGAGAAAAAGATGGGCTTCATAGATGTTGCGATTCCGGCGATCGGCGGGCTTTATTTCTTGCTAGTTCCTTTAAAAGACACGGGAGATGCTGCGAAGGATGCACAACGGAGGATGTTATTGAGAGGAAGCGGTGTCGCGCTATTATGCGTCTCTGCCGTATATCTCCTAATTAAAGTGGCTGGATCGTAGTTGTCGCAACAAGAACACAGCAGAAAACGAGATGGAAATCGCGCAAAGCCTGCCGCTCGGATTCGGTCCACAGTAACTGAAGTGCGAGCCAGAAAAGATCGAAGCGGAGATCGAAGAATTTGGATTGGAGTCGAATCCATGAGCGAATCAAGATCATCGCTTCTGGAAACGAGGAGACCGCAAGAGTCCAGCGGCACGGAATCGTGACTTCATCGCAACGTGCAGCCGAGTTTTGACCGGGAAGTTCTGGGATAACCAATGACTGAAACACAGCAGCGATTGGGGAATTATCATGCATCGCGCTGTTCTAAGTAAGCCGACCAAAGGGCTCCGGGATCCGTGACATAGAACTCGGTGTATCCGCACTCGCCACAAACCCTTGCCTTCAGTTCCAGGACCATTGGGTTCTTGAAGACCCATGCTTGAGGGTTCCGATCCAGACGCACCGACAGATTGCCGGGAACACCTCCATTTTCATCGAGAACGCGAACCTCGGCAATCGTTTTTCGAGCCGCGCACTTTGGACACCCGGACGGAGAGTGACGTTGACTTGCATCGAGCGTCCAGGCAGAACTCACGAATCGTTGCGTGGGCGGCACCCTCTCTGCCTCTATTACCTCAGGCCCATCTTCTAGGTTGAAATTAGGGTCTTCAAGACCATCACAGGATGTCCCGCAACTCCAACAAACGGAGAAGGAATCGTCGATCTGTTCGCGGCACTTCTTACAATCCCACACGAAAAGCATCCTTCAAATGAAAAGTAAATCGACAGCAAATGGTTTAGAGCCTATCCCAAACCGAGGGTCGGATGCGATTTCCGATGGCGTCCCATGCCGTTTCACTCGATTCTAGAAGTTGCGAATCGTCATTGCAACGGTTCACGCGCGCAAGTTCGCGCGTTCTGTACCCCGGATCAAACTCGATCGGCCTACTTGCAGACGTGTCTGAAGGTTGGCTCGGTCCTACGGCCTCTAAAACCCGGCCCGATGATGTAGCAAGAAACCGAAACAATCCGCCGAGTGAATCGGCGGGATTTCTCGCAAGCCTGGACGCTCCGTACGCAAGATGTAACCCGATCGGCCGACTTGTAGACGTGTCTGAAGCAAGATCGGTTCTACGGCCTTTAAAAAAACTTGGTACCTGTTCTGTAGCTGGCCAGTCAGCGCCCCGGTGGCGTAAAGCCAACGGTGGCGGGTTGGTACTCAAGATCAAATCCATTCTGGCGTTGCTCTCCGTCGGATTCACTCCGGCGGGAGCACGACTGGCAGCTACGTGGACGCCAATCACGCGAGAAGCACCGAGTAAATCGGGCGGGATTTTCGTGACCGAGTGAATACTGCGGGATTCTGATAGTAGAGCGAGCGCCCCGATCGCTCCGGAAGTTGGAAGTTGGAAGTTGGAAGTTGGAAGTTGTTCGACTCGAGGTCACGCGGGGGCGGGATGGCGCGCGGCCCCAACCGAGTTCATCTCGGTTGAGCCCAGGATTCATCACTAAGTCGCCAGCGGGGGCTGCATGGGAAGGCGGTCGAGAGACGGACTTGGTTAGCAAACAAACTGTTCGAACTGTTTCTTTCCTTGAACGACGGCCCTTGGTTACGATTCGATGTGTCGGATTCATGGTACAACTTTCCAAGACCGAAGGATTGGCCCTTGTGGCGAATTCGAGACCACGTGCAGGTATTGGTCGTCGGGGCTAAAGGAGATTGCGGTACCCGTCCGCAACTTTGAATCCGTCGGGAAATTCGGTCCGAGCTTGCCAAGCAATTCCGCTTCCGACACGTCCCAGACCGCAAGCTGCTGGTTCGAATCAATGCTGATTCCGATCTTCTCGTCCGAGGTCAATACCAAGCACTCTACCGGCGCTGTATGGGCGACCAAAGCCTGTGTATTACCAGTTGCCGATTTAAAAACGCGAATCGTCCCGTCGGCATGCCCGGTGATCAACGTCTGGTCGTCACGGGTCAATTGCATGTAATTGGTTTCGGAAGAATAACGTGTCACTTCTTGGACGTTGTTTGTTCCAAGATCGATGCGAATAATCCCTTCGTAGCGACCGCCGACGTAGACCGCCGAATGGTCCTGATTCTCGGTCATACATAACGTCTCCCCATCAAGGAAGTGTTGGGTGGGTGGTAGCGATGGTCTGTCGACAGAAATGAACTGGAGTGCGTAGTGTTCGCCTTCCACAACAAGTGTTTTGTCATCGTCGACAAACCCCATCAACTGCACATGGAGCGGATACCCCTCTTCGGCCACTGGACGCGGCAGAGTTTGCGTCTGTCCATTGTCTAGCAACGCGATGCTGCTGGCGGTGAGCAGCCATGCCAATTTTGATCCATCTTGGTTGACGGCGTATCCCAGAACATCGAGCTGCGTCCCCAAGGTTCTCGGCACGCGACGCTGTTCGTCGAAATAGGCCTGAACCGAACTTGTAGCAAACGCCCCCGTTCCCGCTCCGTCACTCCAGCTCGCCGCAAGTCGCTCAGAAACGAGGGTAGTGACTGGAACCTGATAAACATGGGTGTCGTTGGACATGCACACCAAATCAGAACCATCGGAGACAAAATGTGGCGAATGAATGGTGCCAACCGCAAGAGGTTGTTCGGCTGGCAAGTAGGTGGGTATCACTTGGCTGACAACCTGACCGCTTTCACTACCTGCAATCAGTTTTTCCCCGGTAAAACACAACGACAGGATCGGCCCTTCAACGATTTGAGCATCTGCCAGGAGGCGACGTGTGTAGCCTTGGTTGGTGGTCGAATTTGAGATCGATGTTGTTGGTTCTACGTCATTGTTGCCACGCGAATACTCCCAGATTTTGGTACGGCCATTCTCAAAGCCAGCAGCCACTATTGGTTGCGTGGGATGATGGGCCAAACATCGGACTCGGCTGTCGACAGTTTCGTCAATTGCCAGAATGATTCCGCGTTCTTGGCAATCCAACAGCCAGATCCCCTGTTGACCGGAGAGACCTACAGCCAAGTGATTCCCCAATGGAGAGGCGACGGCGGTCAAGATTTCATGCGAACCAAACAATTCGGTGGTGTCCCAGCGTCGCACCTCGTGCGGTTCGTTCGGGTGGCAGAATCCCAGTTCATCCTTCTTTACTTGGAATACAAATTGTTTGGTGGTAGGCAGATAATCCAGCCACACGTTTCGCCGTTCCCCTGGGAGCGGAGTCACGAGGCCCGAAGGCAAATGATGCAATTGCGGGTTCTCGTAACGAGCACCGACTAGAAGCGATTCACCATCAGGGCTAAAGATCATGGACTCAATTGTCGTGGGGAGCCCGCTCAGAGTGGTGGTTTCTTTGGTTTGCCGATCAAAGATTCTCGGAATCGCCCGATCCAATTTGCCTTCGGCGTTTCCGCCAACTGCCAGTCGATTGCCGGTAGGGTCAATGGCCAGCGCCGATTGCGAGACTTCGGCCACACGTGGTCCGACTTCAATGATGCCCGTACGAAGATCACACCACCACACTTGCCCGTTTTGGCCCAAGGCCACGACCTGTTCTTGGTCAGGGATCGCACGAACTTCTTGAATCGAGGTGTCGGAGTCAAGCAGGTAGTCGAATTGAGCTGCCAGGTCGCTTTGGAGCAAGCTCCATTCGACGCGACGGCTTGCATCGGTGCGAATATCGAGCACTTGCTGGAGTTTCTCTCGGGCGCCCCAGACATTTCGGTCAGCCCATCGGTTATAAGCTTCTTTGATACTGGCGTTCCAAGCCAAAGTTTGGAAGCGATTCTTCGCGTCCCATGCGGCGTTCCTTTGCTCCTCGGCCTCGATGGCCAAACGAACCGCGTCATCTTTCGCGATCGTCATCTGGGAACTAATGGTCTCCAAGGTTTGGTTTTGGAAAAACAGCTGACGACTCGAATTGATAAAGACCACCAATGCGACCACCAAGCTAACGACTGCAACTGCGGTTAAGCCGACCATCGCTTGATGTCGCTGTGCAAACCCGGCCAACTCTTCTATAAACCCCCGACGGCGTGCCTGGATGGGTTGCCCGGAAAGGAAGCTGGCCAGATCATTGGCCAACGCCGCGGCTGAACGGTAGCGATCCGAGGGAATCGGAGCCGTGGCCCTCCGACAGATTGTTTCCAAATCACGGGGCAAATTTTTTACATCGCGGCGTAGCCGTTGCAAATTGTTTTGTGCGCGGCTCGCCATCTGCAGCAGATGGTCTGCCCCGTCGCTAAGGCACCGTCCGGTCAGACACTCGCACAGGACCATGCCCAAAGAATAGACGTCGGCCAACGGGGTAATGGTGGCTCCGGCGGATTCAATGTACTCGGGAGCCATGTACTTCGGGGTGCCCGCAACCATCCCAGACCGGCTCAGATGGGAGTCTTCATCCAAGATCTTGGCCAACCCAAAATCACTCAGGAACACCGTCGCGCCATGTAGGTCTTCCGAGGTCCGCCGATCGACCAGGATATTGTCCGGCTTGAGGTCTCGATGCAAAATTCCCTTCGTATGCGCATATTCCAATGCATTGGCCAATTGCCAGGCAAATTGGGCAGCAAATTCTATGGGTAATGGCCCAAACTTGAGATGTTCGGCAAGTGAACTGCCGGTAACCAAATCACAAACTTGCCAGGTAATCAAACGGTTTTCGTCGCTCTCGAGTACTCTCAAAATATGGGGATGATTCAAGCGGGCCGCAGTTTGTGATTCGCGGAGGAAGCGTTTTCTGGCTCCGGGGTTATTCATCCATTCGGGGCGCAGGATCTTGATGGCAACATCACGATTCAAACGACGATCCAGGGCAGAAAAAACGACACCAAAAGTGCCACTTCCGAGTGGCACTTTTACCGAAAAGCGATCTGGAAGATGTTCGGCGATCCACAAATCGTCCGTGGATGTTTTTGTGTCGGTTGTTTCGTCATTGCGTTCGGGCCGCAACATTTGCGAGAGAAGTTGATCCACGGAAGCGACGATGGGGTCGTCCGTCAATGGCGGGGTTGAATCGATTGGGCCAACGAACTTTGGATTCGCGGAATCAGTTCCCGGGAATTCATCAGAAGCGTCGGGCGAAGGAGACATGACACGTACTCGATTTTCGATGAGACAATCCGTTGACTAATCGGCCCTGAACTTAACTAGTTCCTACAGACGCTGTGCTGGATCCAAAAAACCACTGTTTTTTGTTGGTTATTGCCGCGGCCCTTGCTCCCGCTTCGCAAGGTACCGCGTTGCGGTTTGTTACCGACCTTTGGCCGGCGGAATCGTCCCCGACAGTCTAACCAACCCACTCTTGCAAGCGTTCGCCCAACAATTTGCAGCCCTGCTCCCAGCGGCGGCGGCAGGTGGTCACAGGGATTTGCAACTCGGTGGCGATTTGGTCGAAGGTGTATTCCTTCGAATATCGGAGGATGACAATTCGCTGGATGTCACTGGGCAAAGCTTCCAACGCATCAAGTAGTTTTTCGGCTCGCTCATGACAAACCATCCCTTCCAAGGGGCCGGAGGTTGAGTCGATTTCGCAAAATCGATCCTGCAAGTCTTTTTGTGCTGAGTTCTTCGAGGTATGCAAGCGGAAGCGTCGCAGTCCGTCAATGATTCGATTACGAGCGATTCGCAGTACCCAAGCTCGGTATTGTTCGAGCGACTGGCCATGGAAATCTTCGCGATTCTGATGGACCCGACAAATGACGCTTTGGACAATATCCGAGGCACCCAGGTAGCGTTGGAGAGAATTTGGCATGGCGGTTTGGACAAATTGGACGAGGAAGTCAAACCTCCCGCCAAGCGAGGTCGCCTGACCATGCAACAACGGTTCATCCTCGATGCAAGTCTTAGTGGAACAGGTAGTGCCCGGACACGCGAAACCAGTATCGCTCTGAGAGGTAGGCTCGGTTTCGATAGATTGAGTTGATTGCATGTGTTTGCCCAGTGAAAAACAGTTCAAGTCGCGGCCCGAAAACTAGGTTTGGCCCGAAAAGGGGTTTGATTGTTTGGAGAGGGCCAGACCCTTTTGAGACAGATCCTAGTATATACGGATGGATTTCGTGCGGTAGGCATTTCGCTTTTCGATTCGACGAATAGGTACAAAAACGCCGCAGGCACCGCCTTAAAATTTGTCAAAGGTGCGACTCCTAGCCAAAAGTGAACGCCCCGTTTCATGGGTCCATGGTTTGCTCGTGCCCTTAATTGGGTATCCGGACCGAGTTCTAGCCAAGAATTTCTGGTTTTTTTGGTCTCGTCCAACGTCTTCACAGCATGGCACGGGCGGGCGCAACAATTCGGCATGGCCTGTTTGTGTCCGAAAGTTGGAACAAATGAAGAAAACGCTGGTTTTGGCATTCGTTTCGTGCGGGGTTTCGCTTCTGGGAATTTCAAGGTCTTTTCGCAATCAAGTCATGCAGAAAACTGGACTATCCGCGGGAATCCTCTAACGGGGCAATCAAGGAATCGAAAAAAATGTCGTTCTTGCGATCAAAAATAAAAGCAACTGTTGCGGGTTTCGCTCTCTATTCTAGTAACGCGTCGCCCGAGTCGCCAGGCGATCGGACTCACGGCCATTGGCCGCATCGGCAGAACCGGCGGTTTCTGGTTCACTCTAAATATCTGCGGCAGCGCAGGACAGCGTTGGCTACTTTTTTTGCGATATTCTTGCTGACGACGTTCACTAACACCGCACCGGAAGTCAATGCCCAGAATTGGGTGAACTCAATGGGAGGCAATTGGTTTGACTTTACATCGGCTAACTGGTCAACCGGCGGAGCTCCCACCAACTCCAGTCCCGTGTTCAATACTTCGGGGACGTATGCTGTCCGTTTTGCCGGCAGCTCGCTTGCCAATTACCAGAGTCAATATTACACGAATTCGTTCGCAACCAATGTCGCCGGCGGCGCGACGCTAAATCTTACGCTGGACATCAATGGATTCAATCCCACCACTCCTATTTTCGCGGGAGCCTCAGGATATCAAGTCTCAAACCACTCCTCCATCTCCGGTTCTTCTGGTTCGACCGTTAATGTAAATATTCGTAATGGAACGATGTCGGTAAATGGAACACAAACGATCGGAACCACCGGCGTCAACGCATCCTTAACGTTTGATGGAACGTCGTCGGGAATCTCACGAGGTGGCGTAACGATTGGTAATGGCTCGGGTTCCATGGGTGGGCTGATGATTTCCGGAGGTGGCGTCTACAGGGCGGCCTTTAATGGCTCGACGATGGCAACTTCCTTTGTCGGTGCAAACTCCGGGTATGGAGAAATTAATGTCAATGGGACCGGCAGTCGATTCGAGCTGCAAAGAGGCACTCTTTATGTAGGTTATCAGTCCAATGCGAGAGGCCTCATTCGAGTGGCCAACGGTGGACAAATGGTGTTTTCCGACAACGTCTCGTCCCATCTTCTTGGGATCGAGGGAACGGGGCGACTGGAAGTCGACGGTACGAATTCATCGGTTTCTATGAACAGCCTATCGAATGGTACTGTATTCTACGTTGGATACTCGGGCGCTGGCACAAGCGAGTTCATTATCCGAAATGGTGCAAATGCGACATTAGACTCTCATCTGTACATAGGAGCAAACTCATCCACGAGTTTTGGATCGGTTGATGTTGTCGGCGCTGGTAGCAGCCTTTTCGTTGCTAGCGCGACCTACGACCCAAATTTGCATGTTGGAACCAATGCAACGACAGCATCCACCAGCAACATCCTAAATGTCGGAACTGGAGGAACCGTACATGTCGATGGGACTCTGCGACTAAATACGACAGGCCGCTTGAATCTTGGCGGAGGCTCCGTTAACGCGGGACAGATAAACATGCTCGATGGTGGTTCAATATTCGGCCACGGTACTGTGGTTGGTGCGTTGAGCGACTCGGGTTCTTCTCGTCCTTTTCTATCTACAATAACTGCGAGCGGAGGTGTCCTTTCCATAGGAAACTCAGCTTCAAACAACAGCTTTGTTTTTCGCGGGACGACCAACATCAACAGTGGCGCAACGCTGATCCTCCAAAGCGCAAACCCCGCGCAATTGGGCGTATCTACGACCCTTAACGGGGGCATGCTCGTTGGGCGAAACGGTATCGATCTGGGTTCACTAGATCAGTTGGCAGGATATGGGATTCTTGTCGGAACCGTGAGTGGCTCAGGAACCAATTTGTTGGCGTCGAACCCGTCCGGAACTGTTTCCGGTGCTTTCAATTTCGGAAACGATTTAGCCACCGTGTACTCGGTCGGGCCAGCAAATCTCGGTGGAAGTTCCGTCTCCGGTGGGGTCATCTCGGCGGTTAATGGAGTTGTCGTCGATAGTGGCCGGAAATTATCGGGATTCGGTAGCGTCAATGGCGGCATTCGGCTCCAGGCAGGTGTACTTGAAGCGTCAAGTGGCAATCTTGTGATCCATGGGGAAATTCGTGGCAACGGATTGTTGATGGGAAGCGGAAGCAATGGTGTCTCCGCGACCGGCGGGCTGGTAGCGGACGGCAATCTTGTTTGGAATGCCCCTCTGACGCTTGCGGCAAATTCAAACGCGACAATTCTATCAGCGGGAATCACTCAATATTCGGGTTCCTTGTCGCTTACGGGTGGTACCCTAACCGCATCCAACGGTCTACGACTGATGGCCGGAAGCAGCATCGTCGGCCATGGAACTCTCAACGGGCGTTTCCTTGGAGACACTGGTACAGAGTTGATAGTGGCCGGTGGTTCGCTTGGCCTCGGGGACAGCGCCCGTCTTAACGGATTCACGACCTTGGGTGACGTAATCGTAGGTTCCGGTCAGTTACAGCTTCATTCGGCTGCGTTTGCAACGCTGGGAGGCTTGACTCAAATTGGGGGCGGGGCACTTACTGCGTCCAATGGAATTGCACTTTCAACCGGCGCGGTCGTTTCTGGGTTTGGTACGATCAACGGAAAAGTATCCGGCGCCGTGGGATCCAGCATCATTGCTTCGGGGGGCAACCTGACTGTGGGCAAATTGGTCAATAGTGGCTTCTTTCATCTAGGTGAACTCGACACACAAGCGAATACGGTAACCATTCTAAATAACACTCGGTCAACATTGGGCAGCCAGACATCGCTGGGCAGTGGAGGGAGTGATGGTACGCTGATCGTTTCCAACGGCGCGTTTGTAGACTTCGGTCGCACGATTACCGGTTATGGTACGGTGGATTCACAGAATCTCGTTTCGAAAGCGATGATTATCAATGGTGATGTGATTGGGAACAGCTTGACAGAGCGAATCACCTTCGAAGGTTACGTTAAGGGATTGGGCACATTTGAAAATGTCATCATGAATGGAACCTTCGCGCCAGGTCTTAGCCCGACGCTCTCGAACACGACCAATTTGGCTTTGGGCAACAATTCTATTTTGGAAATGGAAATTGGTGGTCTCTCGGCGGGCTCTCAATTCGATAAAATCGTTGACGCGGGATTATTAACACTTAACGGAACGTTGAAATTAACCCTAATCAATGGATTCAACCCAACGCTTGGTGATTCGTTTGATCTATTTGATTGGTCGACATTGGCTGGCTCGTTTTCGAATTTTGATTTCAGCGCGGCGGGACTGGCGCCGGGCTTGACTTGGGATACCTCGAACCTATACACCACCGGGACCTTAACGCTGACCGCCGTACCTGAACCGTCAGCCTTGACGATGGTTGGATTAAGCCTACTAGCCATGGCCGTTCGACGAAGGCGAAGTTCAAGTGCCAGTGGTGTTCGACTTAAGGCTAGTCATCATGTGAGACCTGGCCAGTGATTTGATTGTGGTTGATGGAGCTTTCCCGAAGGGATCGAGTGGGACATGGAACTTCCATTTTTCCGATGCGGGAGATTTTGTGCCAGGAACCTATACCTTGGCGATGTTTGCAAATACCGATTTTTCACTCAGTGATTTCAGTTATTCCACTGCAACGAGTCAACGTATTGATCGGCCCAAGCGAGAATCCGGCCTTGGCCGTCGCCGCGAACTTCGGTGTCAATGGCGCTCCGACTTCGTTTCAAGCAACACAAATCGCTTCGGGGTCCAATGAGTACCAGAATCTGCGTCTATTGGCCGGCGACAGCATTCTTTCGGCTTGGGACTTTGCGGCAAGTGGCGGAACGTACACGAATAACAGCTCGGTCAACCTGACGTTGGCGGTGGGTTCCGGTTTCACAACCGATCTGCTTCGAGTGTGGCATTTCAAGAATAATCAGTGGCAGCTGATCACTCCCGATACGATTAGCTACGACGGGACAAACGTCAACTTCAACGTCAGTGGATTTAGCGGCTATGCCATCTCCGCAATTCCAGAACCGAGTTCAATGCTGCTGCTTTTGTGCGGAATTGGATCGTGCCTTTGTTCACGAAGGTTGCGAACATCGCGATGAAATAAAGTCGCACCCTAATTAGAAAATGCGATTGAGTTACATCTAAATTCTTGGTTTTTGTTAGCCGTCCGACCGTCTTAAGAGATGGAGCGTTCGGAGTTCCAGTATCTTCGGGCCGTTCCCGTTGGCAACAGCGTCATGCCGAAATTCACGACAACAGGGGCGGACCGTTTGTTCAGCCGACGATCTCTCAGTAGCGATGTCGGCGAGAACGCCTGAGAGATGGTTTGGACGAATGTTGGGATCGCTAAGAAATACACGCAGTGTTTTTTGAAACAGGAGGTCGGCCATGCAATTGCGGCATTCACAAACTGCTTCACGAATTGAAATTTGGCAGAACGCGTCGTCGCGGGCTACGGTAAAAGTAGCGTCGAGGAGGGTTCGACCGCAGAGTCGATGTTCGAACGGCTTCACGTTGATAGAGCTGTTGGTCGTGGTCGCCATTCTAGGAGTTCTTGCAGGAGTTCTATTGCCTGCGGTTCAATATGCTCGCGAGGCTGCGCGGCGCAGTTCCTGCAGTAACAATCTTCGGCAAATCGGTTTGGGGCTCCAGAATTTCGAGTCGGCCCAGCGATCCTATCCGCGCGGAGGCGAGCCTGAATTGGGGCACTCGTGGTCCGGTCGTTTGTTGCCCTATTTTGAGCAGGCGGAGTTGAGGTCGATGATGGACTTCAAAAAGCCGTGGGATGATGCGGCGAATCAACCGGCCGTCAGTCAACGCGTCGCGGTGTTTTCTTGCCCTACGTCATTTAAGGAATATGCCGGTGCGACAGACTACTGCGGGATTGCGGGTACTTTTCGCAAGACGGGCAATTCATTTGCAGATGGACTCAACGGCGTGCTTTTTGTCGCCGGGGATGATCGGCCGGGCTCTGTCAGAATGTCGGAAATCCTCGACGGTTTATCGAACACGATTTCTGTGGGCGAAGCGGTCGCTGTGACGGAAATCAATCACGGATTTTGGGCTTGCGGCTGGCACTGCCTGACTCACGACGAGGGCGGTGTTAGCAACATTGATGGAGGATACAACGAGATCGCCAGTTTACATCCAGGCGGTGCGAACGTTGTATTCTGTGACGGTTCGGTCCAGTTTTTGGATGCGAATATTTCGGGAGACGTCATCAGTTCATTGTGTACCCGTGCGGGTGCGGAAGTGATTGGCGAGTATAAGTAGCGGACTTTTAGTGTAGGTAAAAGTCGGTTTTATCGGGAGGAAAATCCATGAGAAGCGTATTGTGTGTTGGCTTTGTTGTGTGTCGTTACGGTAGCGATGCCCGAACAGGCTTTGGCTGGCGGCGGGAAGACCAAAAAGAATGTTCGCGTTGATGTAATGAACGAGAACCCAGGGGCAGGTCGAACCATTTCGGTTTGGGTGGTCCCTGAAGGCACCGCGTTGCCCACGACCGTGGGTCAGGCCAGAAACATCTTGCCGCGTCGAGAAGTGGCGGCTCTTAAGTCCGAGTCATTTCCGCTGAAAGAAGGAAACTATATCGCCGTGGCAGTTGATACAATCATCTACGCCAATGCGCCTGACGCCACGCCGGTGGACGACACCGTTCTCGGCATTTTTGGTCCGTTTCCGGTCAACAATAATGTCAAGTTGAAAGTCAAGACGACCGGGGGAGGTCCTATCTTTAAGCCAACGATATCGCAGTAGCCGTTCGGATTGCATGGCCTCGAAGTCGATTGGGACGAGGTGATGGATTCGAATCGCACAGCTGCGGTGGGACTCTGTTCGAAACAGGCAACTTGAAGTGTTTTCAATAATTAGCGTGTGACGAACTTGAAATCCACCGTCAAGCGATCGAATGACTGGTCAACCAAGACACTGCCTGTCTGGATGCGGGCGGTGTCTTTATTTTTTTCAGCGGTCGCTGCGGGAGCGCTGATTGGATTGGCTTGGCGAGAGGAGCCGTGGGGCTGGGGTGGGGTCACTGGGATTGCCCTATTCTTGTGGACGCAGTCTCACCTCAAGAAAACGATGTGGCTGGTCGGCCACGCTTACTTGACGGGGACTGTTTCGTTCGCCATCGCCTGCCCGTGGCTTTCGGGCACGGTTAGCTATTTGGCCGAGACGAGCCCCACGGAATCACTTTGGATTGCGATTGGGTTTCAATCGTTTCAAAGCATTGGCTTATTGCTGTTTTC
>JAUXWY010000077.1 GCA_030681235.1 Pirellulaceae bacterium
GGGACTCTGTTCGAAGATACATTCGGCTTGAAATTGGTGCTCACGATTTGAGAAAAACCAATCGCTGCCGATCGAACGTTAGGCTCGATGATATTCGCGAGCGGCGGTCCGGACCGCACCGAGTTGATTGCAATCCAATTGACCAAATTTTTGAGAAGGTTTAGGATTGCTCGTTCAACTGGGAGAAGGGCCGCCGGAGCCGGAGGCTTTGGCGCGA
The DNA here is from genome assembly GCA_030681235.1 of Pirellulaceae bacterium. Taxonomy (GTDB): domain Bacteria; phylum Planctomycetota; class Planctomycetia; order Pirellulales; family Pirellulaceae; genus M30B19. The sequence continues at coordinate 218 of JAUXWY010000077.1, forward strand.
TCGCGAACAGGAACAACCCCATGGTGATTGCCAAACGATGATTCACTCGATTAAACGTGGTTGTGATCTACCAATCTCGGGACAACCCGAACAAAAGATCGACTCGAAGAAGATCGTCACGTCGGTGGCGATCCTCGGTTCCGACTATGTGGCAATGAAGCCTACGATGTTGGTAAACGATGGCGACTATGTGGCTGCTGGGCAACCTGTGTTTGTCTGTAAGAAAACCGAAGGCGTCCACTATACATCTCCGGTCGCCGGATTCGTTAAAGCGGTCAATCGCGGTGCGAAGCGGCGTTTCATTTCGGTGGAAGTCCAAGTCGCTGATCCACCGGCTGGTCAAGTGGCCAAGATTGCTTACCCAACTTACGGCGACCTGAGCAAAGTACCGCGGAACCTAATTTTTGATGTGTTGCTGCAGTCGGGTGCGTGGGTTGGCCTGCGCACGCGTCCGTTTGGCCATGTCGCGGATCCGAAGCGACCGCCTCATTCGATTTTTGTGACGGCGATCGACACAAATCCTTTGGCTGCCGACCCCCAAGGCGTGACTGTCGAACGTCCGGCGGACTTCGAAAAAGGCTTGGAAGTTTTGACTTGCTTGGGCGATCACGCGGTTCACGTGTGTACGGCTCCGGCCAGCCGAGTTCCGGCCCCCAAATTGAGTGGCGTCAAGTATCACGAGTTCGCTGGGCCGCATCCGGCTGGGCTTCCTGGGACACACATTCATTTTATCGATCCAGTTGGACCGAAGAAGTCGGTGTGGTACATCAACTATCAGGATGTGATGGCGATTGGGTCACTGTTCCGGACAGGGCATGTGGACGGTCAACGAGTGATTTCAATGGCCGGGCCACGCGTCAAGTCGCCGCGTTTGATTCGGACCTACCTGGGGGCCGATCTGGATGAACTGACGAAGGGTGAATTGATCGGCGAAAACAATCGCATCATTTCCGGTTCGATTCTCAACGGTCGACAGCGGAGTTCCGAAGAGCATCATTTGGGTCGATACCATCAACAAATCGCGGTTTTGGAAGAGGGCACGGAACGTGAGTTCCTCGGTTGGCAAATGCCCGGTGCTGACAAGTTCTCGTTGGCGAAAATATATTTGGGTTCGCTGCTCTTGGGCAAGAGATTTGATTTCACGACCTCGACCGGCGGTAGCAAGCGGGCCATGGTTCCCAATGGCAGCTACGAAAAAGTCATGCCATTGGATGTGTTACCGACTCAGTTGCTGCGGGCGCTGATTACGAAAGATACCGATCTGGCTCAGGCGCTGGGTGCGTTGGAGTTGGAGGAAGAAGACTTGGCACTGTGTACCTATGTCTGCCCGGGTAAATACGATTACGGTTCGGCTTTACGTCAGAACTTGACTCTGATTGAGAAAGAGGGTTAATCGCTGTGTTGAAGTTGATCGGCAAGATGATTCGCGCGCAACATGATTTTGTGGAACGTTGGTTTCACAAAGGCGGGAAGCTGGAGCGGTTGTATCCGCTGTACGAAGCACACGACACGTTCTTATTCACGCCGGGCGAAACGACCAAGGGGGCAACTCACGTTCGCGACGCGATCGATCTTAAGCGGATGATGAGTGTGGTTGTGGTCGCCCTGATTCCCTGCGTATTCATGGCGTTGTACAACACGGGCTTTCAAGCCAATTTGATCTACGACAGGGCCATCGAGGAGATGCAGCAGGAAGGTATTGACTTGGCTGCGGCCAAAGTGGCCTTGAAGATCACGCCTCCGGCGGACGCCACGACAAGTGATTATGTCTTGCGAGTCTTCACCAGCAACGAAAAGTTGCCAAATTGGCGGATGCCGATCCTCGAGTGGTTCGGATTCGACTGGGAGGACGCCGGCACGTTTAGCGGCAACTTTCTTAGCCCCTCACATTTGGGAAAGTCTCTGTTGCACGGCGCTTTGTATTTCTTCCCGATTTGGTTGATGGGTTTGGCGGCTGGTGGTTTGTGCGAAGCTTTTTTCGCGATGATCCGCCGTCACGAGATCAACGAAGGTTTTTTGGTCACCAGCTCGTTATTGCCGTTGACGTTGCCGGCCGATATGCCGCTGTGGCAAGTGGCATTGGGGATGATGTTCGGCGTGGTGGTTGGGAAAGAAATTTTCGGGGGCACCGGCAAGAACTTTTTGAATCCAGCGCTGACGGCTCGGGCTTTTCTGTACTTCAATAATGCTCCCTTTATCTCGGGCGATGATGTTTGGACTTCGGTCGACGGATACACCGGTGCCACCGGCTTGGGTGCTTTGGCGGTGAAGGGAACCGGCGGCGACGTCACAGGAACGTTAGCAAATTTGAAGGGGTCCGTGGCCGACCAAGTCATTGCCCAACCGCTCACGTGGTGGGATGCGTTTATCGGCAACATGCACGGTTCGATGGGCGAGACCTCGGCCTTAGCCTGTTTGATTGGGGCCGTGGTTTTGATTGCTTCGGGAATTGGGTCTTGGAAGATCATGGCCGGGTCCGTGATTGGGCTGTGCGGATTCAGTTTCTTGCTGAGCCAAGTTGATTCCGAGATTGGGATCAGCGCTGCGAACCCGATGTGGCACATGGTCCTGGGAGGCTTTGCGTTTGGCACCGTATTTATGGCGACGGATCCGGTATCGGCATCGATGACAGAAGCTGGTAAGTGGGTTTACGGCGTGCTAATTGGCTTCATGACCATTTTGGTACGCGCGTTGAATCCGGGTTATGCCGAAGGGATCATGTTGGCGATATTGTTTGCCAACTGTTGTGCTCCTTTGATCGATTACTGCGTCGTTTATGCCAACATCAAGCGGAGGTTAGCGCGAAATGCAGAGTGATACTATTAACGTTTTTAAAGTTGCGGCTTCCGTTTGTGCGGTCTGTGCCTTTCTCGTTTCGGCAGCCGCTATTGGCCTGAAGCCCTACCAAGAGTACTGGGTCCAAGTCGATACACAGCGGAACATATTGCTGGCTTCCGCAGCCGACGATGACGAACGATCAAAATTCAAGAAAATGAGCGGAGAAGAAGTCAAAGACTTTTTCGGCAAGAACTTCCGGGACATTGTGATCGATTTGGCGACCGGGGAAGAAGTGACGGATCAATACGAGGGTCGATTGGCCTCCTATCGGCAGATTGAAGTTGCCGAACTGCGAAAGGCCGGAAAGTACACGGATATTCCAACCGCTTCCGATTTGGGCCAAATCAAACGTCGGGAAAATCACTCGCATGTTTATATTCGAACCGATTCGACCGAACGCTACGTGTTTCCAGTGCGTGGCAAGGGCTTGTGGTCGACGTTAAAGGGATTCTTGGCTTTGCAGCCGGATTTGAAGACGGCTGCCTATTTGACGTTTTACTCGCATGCGGAAACTCCAGGTCTTGGTGGTGAAGTCGACAACGCTGGGTGGAAATCACGGTGGAACGGCAAGGTCTTGTTTGATGATGATGGCAACGTCCAGTTGACGGTTGTCAAAGGCGATAGCAAAACCGATTCGGAAGTGGACGGTTTGTCGGGGGCGACGATCACCAGCAAAGGTGTCGAGAACATGGTGCGATATTGGATGGGCGACCAAGGGTTTGGGCCCTACCTGCAACGCGTGCGACAGGAGAAACCATAATGTCGACTCAAAAGAAATCATTGGGCAAGATTTTGTTTGGTCCAGTTCTGGACAACAACCCGATCGCGCTCCAAATGCTGGGAATCTGTAGTGCGTTGGCCGTGACGACCAAGATGGACAAGTCTTTGACAATGGCGATTGCCGTGATTGCGGTTACAGCTGTGTCGAGTGCTGCGATTTCGTCAATTCGTTCCTTCATTCCCGGAAGTATTCGAATCATCGTTCAGATGACCGTGATCGCTTCGATGGTGATCATTGTCGATCAGGTCTTGAAGGCCTTTCTGTACGACGTCAGCAAAGAATTGAGCGTGTTCGTCGGCCTCATCATTACGAACTGTATCGTGATGGGACGCGCCGAAGGCTTTGCCATGTCGAACAACGTGCACGACAGCTTTTGGGACGGTGTTGGAAACGGACTCGGATATAGCTTGGTACTAATGATCGTCGCGTTGTTCCGTGAATTATTCGGCTCTTGGAGTGTTTTCGGGCAGCAATTGGT
>JAUXWY010000092.1 GCA_030681235.1 Pirellulaceae bacterium
ACCATGCAGGAGGTGTTTCCCCGATTCGTCCAACAACAGTATGGAACACAGTGCCGATGGATCTTCCGTTTCGACGGACCGAGCGATCAAATCGAGCGTTTGTTCCAGAGATGCGTCGGAACTCAGCGCTTCGAGAATGCGATTGCCGTTCCGTAAACGTCGTTCGCTCTCCGCGAGAGTCCTGGTGCGCTCCTCAATGCGACGTTCCAGGTCCGCATTGAGTTGTTGCAGTTCCCGCTCGTGCCGGCGTTCTTCGGCCACGTCGCGAAACACGAGCACGACGCCGGTGATTTGCCCTGCGTCATCTCGAATGGGGGCCGCACTGTCAGCAATCGGCCGTTCGGTGCCGTCGCGGGAAATGAGCACGGTGTGATTGGCCAGCCCGTGGACAATCCCGGTGGCCAGCACATCATCGACCGGGATAACCGCCGGATCGCGAGTCTCTTCGTGGATGATGCGAAAGACTTCTTCGATCGACCGCCCCGCGGCTTCGGCCACGGTCCAGCCGGTCATTTGTACCGCGACCGGATTCATCCGCGTGATGCGTCGCGCGGCATCGGTGGCGATCACCGCGTCGCCAATCGAGTTGAGCGTGATCTCCAGATTGCGGCGGCTCTGGCGAAGGCTTTCTTCAGCACGCTTGAGATCCGAGATATCGCGTGCCGAAGCGTAAAGGAGTCCGTCTTCTTGAGGCATCGTGTTCCACGAGAGCCAGCGCCACGAACCGTCTTTGCAGCGGTACCTGTTTTCAAATTGGACGGTGACCTGCCCGGCCGCAAGTTTCTCCACCTCTCGAATTGTGGCAGCTTTGTCCTTCGGATGCACGAATTCAAGAAACGGACGGGCCAACAGTTCATCTTCAGACCAGCCTAAGGTCCGGTGAAAGGCGGGGTTGACCCGTTTGAAATAGCTGTCCGTACCGGCGATGCAAAGCATGTCGACGGAAACGTTGAACAGACGATCTCGCTCCTGCTCCGCTTCCACACGAGCCGTCAGATCCGGAGCCGTGCCGAGGGAGCCGGTGATCGTTCCCGCCGCATCCCGAATCGCAGACACGACAAGTTGCGCCGGAAACCGGCTGCCATCCTTGCGGATAAAGGTCCACTCGCGCTGCTCAGGCTCCTCGGCCGTGGCCTTGGCCACGAAGACATCAAACCCCGGCAACACCTTGCGACCAAGCTCGCGTGAAAGCTCCGCAGCTCGCAACGCGACTTCCCCCGGATCATGCCACAACGCCGGAGTTTGCTTGCCAATGACTTCAGCGGCCCGCCAGCCAAGCAGTCGCTCGGCCGCCGGATTGAAGATCCGGACGGTACCGGCCAAGTCGGTTGTGATGATCATCGTGCCAACCGCATCCAGAATTGCAATGAGTTCGGATGAGGTGGGCAGGGGTGCTGAAAGCATTTTGCTGTGCCTTTGAAAGTTGCAAAAATCCCGCCACGAAACGGCATTTTATGACCGCCCAGCGCTAGTTCAAGTCTTCTGTTCGAGCCTTTCCGCGAAGTGATCTCAAAGCAGTTTCGCTATTTCGCCGAGGTTCTGACAGTCCCTTGTTCCCTGTTAAGGACCCTTGCCGTTGAATTTTCGTTCAACCGCTACGCAGAGCAAATCTGGTCGGACACCTACCTTGCCCAATCGACCGCCCATGCCGCCCAACTCGGCGTCGCTGAGCGATGGGAAGCGGGAACAATCCTTCGTTGAAAGGCATTGAGTTTAGGCCGAAATATCTAGATTCGTCGAGCCAAAAGATACTCCAGCCTTGCGATGCGTCAAAGTGTAACGTCACGCCCCTACCATGTGTATAGCGAGTTAGTTTTTTTCGGCTCTCGTCACGTGATCAAAATTGGGTTTGTTAGTTGCGGAATGCGGTCGAGGATCGCGTGGAACAAATTTCGAGAAAACGCCGCTGATTACCGAGTCCCCGACTCACAAAACAGGCCGCACTTGGTTGCTTCGGTCGGCTTGAGCCGAGGACGCGTTCAGATTCCAGGCCAGTTGGCGGAGAGATGTCCGGCTAGGATACTTCCGAAATATCGCGTGCAGTCCGTTATGTCGACGACTTCTCGCAGTAGTTTTTGACTTGGTCCATATCGCTGCCGACGGCTTTGCCCACCATTCCCATAATCATGGGCGTCAAGAATTTTGAGAAAAGCGTTTTGGGGCGCGCGATCATGACCAAGTCGAGTTGCACGTCTTTCCCTAGCTGAGACACGCGAAAACAGCTATCCCAGTCGGCGCCGCCCATTTCGGCGACCAACCGTACAAGCTGGTTTTCGACTTGTTCGGACACGGTCATTTCCGCGACGGCCGTTTTGCCGTTCATGTTTCGAGTCTCGCGAAAACGAGTCCCGACACCATATTTTTGATCCGAGATGATTTCGATCATGACAATGTCCGGAATCGCTTCGCAGAATCGATCCGGTCGGGCAAGCGTTTCGAACACCTTGTGCAATGGCGATTGAATCGTGCGCGACACGGCGACTTGAAGGATGGTCGGAGCTGAAAACGCCATCCCCAGGAAGCCAAACATCAACCAAACACCCAGCCCAGCAGGCCACATCCACCACGCGTGAGGGATCGAACTCAAAGTCACAAAGGTTGCGACACCAAACAGCAACCACACGATGACTGCCGGCAATGCGGCTCGACCTGGACTTACCATTCTCGCGACAAGTGGACCGACCGTCGCCCCAGCGGCCCACGAAACCAACACGAGCAAATAGGCAGTCGTCGGCAACGTCTCGATCCACTCGGCCAACTTTTCCCGATCATTAAAATCCAGATTGGCGGGAGGTGGATAAAGCGTGCTGCTGATCATCTGAACGAGAGCCACACAAATGCCGCCGGTCACCATCCCTAAAATCGCTGCACCGATGTTCTTTAAGATCTTCATCTCTCGCCTCGAACAAGCCGTTCCCAACCGCAGTCCGATCACGCAGTACATTTGCGTGATACTGCAACTACTGGATTGTGCAACAAAGCGTGGTTCTTTTCCACTACCTTGGTGAAAAAACGGGGGAACGCGTGATGATCGAAGTGTCTGCCCACGGCACGAATGCTCTGTGAGCCATTTCTCGGCCAAATTTGCTTTAGCCACGCGGTTAACTATCACTCCAACCCACGTTCTTGAGCCAATTGCCACAACATCCCCTCGGCTTCTTGACGCACGACTGGGTCGGACTGGATTTCGATCAATCGATGAAGGGCCGGCTCCGCCAATCGCCCCAAGGCGACGAGTTCGTCGGGGACTCGGATTGGCACCGACGGATTTTCGATTCCTTGCTCGACCATTTTTTCCAATTCGGCTTTTCGCTGCGCGGCGGTCGTCTTGACGACGGTGATCAACCTTTGTTCCTCGGACGCCGACATGATCTCAACTCGACCGACCATGACACGCAGCAATTGGTCCGGCTGCGGAACGATGTTCAAGGGCAACTCTCGATCGGTAACTTCCTGCGGAACCAAATAGAACATTCGCGTTCCTTGCTCCCCAAACCATGACGTCGACCATGTATTGAGCATCGCCGTCGCTTCGCGTTCGTAGAGCCCAGCCGCCACCAACTCATGCTGCATGATTTCGTGCAGGGTACTCAGTTCAACCAATCGTTTGGGTTCCGACACGGCAACCGTTTGTCCAGGTGCAATATCGGGAACGATACCGTACGAGAATTGCTCGCCATGCAAACGAAAGACGATCGCTCGACGCAGTGTCTCTTTTCCATGGTTCGATACTTGAAACACGCGACTATCGTCGCTGACCACGGTAACTGGGATGTCGAATTTTCCTACGCCGCGATAGAAAAGGAACTTTTCCAGATAGTCGCCGGATGGACGATTCCCGATTGCCGATTTGCTTGGTTCCAATCGAATATGGACCAGCGCTGAATCGGTGGCTCGTGCCGCCTCGTAGTGATTGCCAGCGGCGTTTGGCAAAATTCTTTGCTCGGCACATTGCCCCATCCAACGAGCAGTGCTTTCATCTGAAATCGCAGGCCGGAGCAACGTGGTTGGGATCAAGGTGACTTCCCCCCAATGTAGCTTCGCACCTCCTATCGGTTCACCCATGTCCGAAAATGCGTTGTCCGAATTGAAGGCAGGCTCCTGAGCGCGAACTGGTGGGTAAAACTCGGTCAACATTCCCTTGGGAAACTCCACATCAACACTGACTTTTCGCTCGACATCGGTGTAGAAATACGTGACCGGTGTCTCCATGCGGACTCGAGTTTTCAAACGTGCCTTGCCGAGCCACACAAATCCATCCTGTCTAGCCCGATCAAAGACAAATCGGGGCAACTCCTGATCCCGTAACGGGCGAAAATCGAGATGAACTCCGTTGGAACCCGAAAAGGTTGTAAACGTACCCCACTCATGAACGATCAAGCCGGTATCAGGGTTCTGCACTTCTGTTTTCGTGTTCGCGGTCGACGTCGAATCAACCGCCTCTTGCGCCGTAATTGGACTGAAATTCGGACCGATTCCCACCAACGTGGCCAGTACTGCGACGAGCGTCTGGACTAGCGTTTGTTTGCTCATGCGTTTTTCTCCTGTTCGGGATAGAATGAAACACTAAGAATTTGTCCTGAATCAAATTCCCGTTTTGGACGAGTCGGGCTCTGGAAAATCTAGAACTCGAAACGATATCGGTTTAGCGAGCGCTGGTGTACCGGCTTCAGCCGGCTGGAGCTGTGAAAACGCTCTTTTCAGCT
>JAUXWY010000104.1 GCA_030681235.1 Pirellulaceae bacterium
CGGACGGTGCAGCGTTGGACAGCGTTTTCCGAGTGACGGTGCCGTCCTCAGCAAACGTGGTTTCTTTGTTGTCGATCGTACGGGCAACGGTTCGGTTGGTTTCGTAATCTAGCGAGAAGCCGAAAAAATCCGCCGAGTAAAATCGGCGGGATTTCCACTCAGCTCGTTTTGATCAATCAAGCAACTGCCAAAACCCGAGTCCCAACGCGAAAAGCCGCGATTGGACTCAAATTCGATGGATGGAACCTGTTCTTAGGATGGATGGCACCTATGTTTCCAGGGCTCGAACGGCAATTGCGAGAATCGCTGGCGCAGGTTGGTATGCTACAAAATCGGTAGAATAGACACAACAGCCTCAAATGCAGTCTTATATTCGTTTTGCTCGGCATGGCTAATATCATATTTTCGATAGTACTCATCACGCAGCAAGCAAAGCTCGGTTTCGGCCTCTTTTTCCCAATAACGTATCATTTTTCGCTCCCTGCCCTCAAATTCTTCAAAGTCTGCTTCAGTGAATTCAATCTGCAATTTCCTTGCGACACCTGCAAGCGTTTCCAGAACATTTTGTAACCGTGAATAATTATCGGCACTAGCTTGCACGATTCGATGGGAGAAGTTCTTTGCTGTCGCTCCAAATATCCAATCTCCCACTTCGATTTCGCCAGTCGTTTTTACGATTACCCGGACTAAATGAACGTAATTTGAAACGGGTAAGAAGGAATATTGCATCAACTCGCCCGATAGAAGGCGATATCTTGCTGCTGATTTATTCTCGGTCATTCTTGGTGTCATTTAATCGCGCCGCGTAGGATGTTGTAATAGACGTCAATATCGGGACCGAATGCATCGTTCAGTTTCGAAAGGCAGTTCGCCGAATTGTCGTTACACGGAATTCTGTCTGAGAAAATCCGCAACATTTTCACATCACGTCCTCGTTCGTTCCTCATTGTGCTAAACCAAGAAATTAGCCTTTCTTCAGAATGCATTCCGCCAGGTGTGTTCAAGAATCGAACGGTGCGTTGCTGTCCATCAATAATGACATCTGCGGTCACGATGTTCCGGTATGCTTTTGAGTCCACCGAACCTGGAAGCTGACGCCGATAAGACATTGCATCTTTAAACAAACGAACTCCATCATCCGTCTCACTAAAGTGTCGCGGAACGATGTAATTATTATGCACCAACAGTTGTTGATGTCCAACGAAGTAGGTGTGTTCTCCGTGGACTTCTAGATTGTAGACTTTTTCGGCGGGGCCGGGGCGGGGGAGGAGGGTTTCTATGCGTTTGGTTTGGCCGTGGAGCGTTAGGACCTCGTCGCCAACGGATAACTGGCCAATCGGGACGAAGGCGTTGTGCTTCACGCTCCAAAATGGATGCGTTTCGGTCACGCCGATGGTCTCGGCGTCAGGGCCGTCGCCGATCGTCACGTTGAGAATTTGGTGAGTCGCTGGGTGGGCAAACGTGGCGGTGACGACTTGGCCAGGTCCCTCTTGGATCGCGGGGCAAGGATAAATCCCCAGAACTTTCGCTTGACCCGTCGCGCCTAATTCCGACATGTCCAAATGAATCGAGCGGCCAACCTGCGCCTGATGTCCCTCCAACCACTCGAGCGGTCGGGGCATCGTGATCTCCAGCACGCCCCCAGCAGCCTTGGGCAACTCCAGTACCAACGTCCGCCAAATCGCTTGGTCGGGATCTTGGAACGTCGCGCGTTGGGTGGAAGTGACTTCCGGATTAAACGCCGCCACGCGCATGCCGACTCGCAGGTCGGCGATGTGTGTTTGGACTTGCGCGTAGTTGCCCGATGGTGTTGTCGTTGTTAGCGCGGCGGTGTTGTTGATGTCTCGTGCAGAAGACCTAACTGAGGAAGAGGACGTCTTACCGGCGCCCATCGCTCCCCCGATGATCAGCCCAACAGCTGCAACGCTCGCGATCGCTGCGATCGTTTATTCACAGCTCATGAATGCCGCTGATGCAAGGGGTGCGTCTATCGATAGAAGTGGTCTTACGGAAAGTACTTGTCGAATGATTGATGTAGTTTCGAATTTGGAAATGCGGTACGAAATACGAACTGAAATCGGTACCAGAGCGGACAGTACGTCGCGAATCCCGTTTCAGCCTCCATGATCGAAATATCGTCTGTAGTTGGATTGGGTACCCACCAAGATCTGACATAAGGTCCACCAAAATCAATAAAAAGTACACCTCTACCCAAGCGTAGTTGACTACGCACCTCTTTCCATGGTTTCCAGACGCCCTCGACACACATGTAGTTTTTCCATTGCACGATCTGATAGTACATCATTCCGAAACAAAAAAGGAAGAACGCGATTGCAAAGATGATGACGCAGTTGACGAAAAGCATAGCGACAGTCTCTAATTTTTCCGGTTAAACCAATTCCATGCGAAGTACCCGCCAACACCCGCACCCACATAAATCCCGTCGATCGCCATTCCTTGCCAAGGTGTGTCCTTGCCCAGTGCACCAAGAAACGCTTTTCCAATATGGCCGGAATGCTCAGCCATGTTACCATGAAACTCGATAATAAAATTGGCTATCCCCTGACCCGGAGTTCCTGTTTTGCTACCAGCCCAGTGGGCAGTCCTTGGATACGATTTAAAGAAGTCGAGATGCGCCAATTCATGTCGAGTGGTCGCGGCGAACTCTTCTGCGGACAAGTTCTTTGCAATACCGTAGTTCGCCTTTGGAAAGCTAATTTTCTTCACGCCCAATAGCCGGAAAACCAACCAATCAGATTCTTCGAAGAGCGGAGGGCCGGTGTGAGCTTCCCCCTTTAGTCCTTTCCTAACGGACGCTTCGCCAAACGCACCCTTCCACGGTTTCGACTTTGACCCAAAAGAAGACCCTGCGGATTGCCGAAGGTCATCAGCCTTCGAAGAAAAAGAAGCGCCACGAAGGCTTTGGCCAGCGTCGTCCAGACCAGCAGCCATCTTCCCAACGCCGGCGCCTTGTTTGAGTTGTTTGGCTCCCTTGAAGAGTGCGCCCGCGCCGCC
>JAUXWY010000121.1 GCA_030681235.1 Pirellulaceae bacterium
TGCGGCGGCGCCCGCGAGATCGAGTTCGCGTTGCGTCGCGATCGATCCCAACAGCAATACTTCTGCCGCGAGAATGATCACGGACAGGCGCCACCACAGATGATGTTGCTTGAGATGCCCGGCTTCATGAAGAAACACGGCAAAAAGTTGCGGAGTCGTCAGCGCCCAACTCAAGACATCGCTGATCAAAATGCGACGTGTTCCCGGTAACCAACCCAGTACCAAAGCGTTGGCGATACGTCGTTGCGTTTGCCATTCGACGGTTTCCCGCAAATTCAGCCCCAAACGGCGCCCGGCTTCGTCAACCTGTCGTTGAAACTCGGGATTGGAAAACGGCTGGGTCGGCAACCAAAATTTGATCAGGTATGGGAAGCCCAGCAATACGACCAGCATCGAAGAGCCAGCGAGCACAGCAACTTGCATCGTCCAGGTCAGCTGCCGCCACAGGGTGCTTTGTTCCAGCAAGTCTCGAGCAACCAGGACCGTTAGCAGCGGCAGCAAGATCGGAAAGAGCTGCCATTGGAAAAGAACTCGCAGATGGCTGACAACGGTCCACCAGCGATCCGCAAATTTCTGGCCCGCGAGACGGCTGGAGCTGTCACGACGGACGGCCAATGGAACTGCCCAGGCCAGAACGAGGCTGGCCAAGTGTGGACCGAGAATCAGGACGGCGCTGCCCGCGTGGAAGGCACCGCAATGGTGCGCAACCCACTGGGACCAACCAAGCCCAAGTGTCACAATGAGGGAGCCGCACAACCAACAGAGTACGGGAAACCACGTGTGACCCGGACTCCATTGGCCCCAACGGCCCCATCCACAACAAGCCACTCCTGACAGAAGCGTCTGGACGGAGATCACTGCCCACAGCCGGTGCGTGTCCGGGACTCCAGCCAGGGGACTGGGCCATTCGTTGGCCGCAACGGCCAATAACAGGGCAAAGGCAATCAGTAATTGCATCGGGGAACGCCAGCGACAAGTCGAGGGAGATAGCGAACCGATTCATGGTAATCCAACGAGCGCCTGTCGCGAAACGCTTGATGCGGTGAATTGAAAGCGAAAGACCGAGACGGCTGACGCTGGTGTGCAAGGGAACGAATGTGACGATTGTACTTGGTTTGAGAGGCTAGCCCGTTCATGACAGCTCGATTCGATTCGATCGACTATCTCGTCTTGGTCGTCTATTTCTTAGGCACCATCGGGATTGGATTTTGGTTTTGGCGGCGGGGAAAATCAACTTCGGAGCAATTTACTTCCGGCGGTCGCAATCTTTCGGGTTGGCTGTGTGGTTTGTCGATCTTTGCGACGTTTCTCAGCAGCATCACGTTTCTCGCGTTACCGGGGATGGCGTTCACGGGCGACTGGAATTTCTTTGTGTTTTCCTTGAGCATTCCTGTTGCGGCTTGGGTCGCCGCACGTTGGTTTCTGCCGTATTACCGTCAGAATCAAGATGCATCGGCCTACTCGATGTTGGAGCGACGGTTTGGGTTGTGGGCTCGATGGACCGCGAGTGTTTTGTTCATCGCGGTGCAAATTGCCCGCATGTCGTTTGTTTCCTATTTGATGGCGTTGCCCTTGGCAATCATCTTCTCGTGGGACATTCGACTGTTGATTGTCCTGACGGGATTGGTCGTGATTTTATATGCTGCGTTCGGCGGGATTGTTGCAGTCATTTGGGCGGATGCAATTCAAGCCGTCGTTTTGTCTGTCGGCGCGTTGGTTGCCCTTGGAATGATTGTCAACGGTCTACCTCATGGATTCAGCGACGTGTGGCAAGCCGCGAATGAACAACACACGTCCAAATTCTCTCTCGGAACTTTCGACTTGCGAACTTGGACGGGCTCAGCGTTTTGGTTGGTGCTCAGTTACGGTCTATTCGAGAACTTGCGGAACTTTGGCGTCGATCAGAACTACATTCAGCGCTATGTTTCGGCCAATCCCAAAGATGCTGTTTGGAGTTTGTGGTTTGGGGCATTGTTGTACGTGCCGATCAGTGCCTTGTTCCTGTTGATCGGAACAAGTCTGTTTGTGTTCTACCAGCATCATCCCAACGATCTGCAAGAAGTTCGTCAAATCGTCGAACGCCAACAACAAGTCGCGAACGGGGCGATCCCAAGCAAGGCGCCCAGTGACGCAGGCGAAGATCGATCGGAATCCACGGCCCAAAAGCCCGAAGTGAAACTGGGCGACCGTGTCTTTCCGCATTACATTGCCAAATACTTGCCGCCTGGAATCAAGGGATTGCTGATTGCCGCCATCTTCTCGGCCGCCATGAGCACCATTTCGACGTCGCTCAATTCGATAGCCACGATTGTCCTGAGCGACTTCTACCTTCGTGTTTGGCGACCGAATGCAACGGATCAACAGCAACTTTTATTGTTGCGATTCGTGACGGTCATTGCTGGACTCGCGTCCATTGGTGGCGCGATCGCCTTGGTAAGCTTAAGCGGATCGGCCTTGGACGCGTGGTGGACCATTTCCAGTGTCTTGGGCACCGGGGTTTTGGGGTTGTTCCTGTTGGGTCGGTTGGTTTCGTCTGCCGACCAATTCGATGCGGTCGTGGGCCTGGTTGTGGGTTTGGATGTCGTCGCGGCTTTGATGTTGGCACAAGAATGGGTATGGGGCGAAGTGCGATTTGATTTGAAATTGAGCATCGTGTTTGGAACAATCTCCGTGATCTTGGGCGGATTGGCATCCTGTTTGGCTCGGAAACAGCTTGGTTCAAGGTCAATATATTGAACCCCGAACAGCTCGGCCGAAACCGTGCGCGAGCTGATAGACGTAGAACGGTGGCCCGGCCTCGTTCCGAGGTGGAGCTCCAGGTGCGCCTGTCGCTAGACAACGGGAACCCACCGAATTAACATAGCGATGTGCCTTGGCGTTCGAATCGCTTGGCTTGATTTGGACTTCGTACCCTCATTTTCGGTGACCCTAAATTATGGCTCGTGTGCGATTTTTCTCGACCATTCGCTTTTTGACCATCGTCGTGATGGGGGCATTTCTTGGCCAGTGTTTGACGGGCGCTTTGTCGGCGCAGGAAACGCCGAGTGCACCGGTCAAAATCAACGGCGTCTTCGAGTCGGCCAAGGCATCTGAATTGAAGGTTTCCGGGGAGCAAATCAAATCCTGGGTCATCAAGAAAATCGTGCCGCATGGGACGATGGTCCAGGCAGACCAAGCCGTCGTTTGGTTGAAAACCGACGCGACCGACAAGCAAATTCGTGATAGTGAGATCGAATTGAAGTTGGCCGACATGGCGATGGACGAAGCGAATTTCAAACACGAACAATTTTTGACGGCTCAGGAGATGGATCATGCCGCTGCCGAACGTGCGATCAAGAAAGCCAAACTGGATTATGCACACTATTTGAAAGTGGATCGCGATTACCAGTTGAAGTCGGCCAATTTCAATTTGAAGTTTTCGGAATATGGATTGGAGAATGTTCAAGAAGAACTCAACCAATTGGAAAAAATGTATCGCCGAGATGACTTGACCGAGGAATCAGAGGAGATTGTTCTGAAACGAGCCCAACGAGATGTCGAAAGCGCGCTATTTCGTTTGGAAGGGACACGCGAGCAACATCGCCGCAACGTCGAAGAGAACTTGCCTCGCAATGAAGTCGAACAAACCGAACGTATGAAGCGAGCCGAAATGGCGTTTGCTGCTGCGAAACTGGATCTGAAGCTCGCTCGTGTCCGCCGCGAATTGGACTTGAAGAAACAACAGATTAAGTTCGATGAACAAAAACAGAATCTGGAAAAACTACAAGCGGAGCGGAAGAACATGGTGTTGAAGTCACCTGTGGCTGGCTACGCCATTCACGGTGCTTTGACGCGCGGTGCTCAACCAGAACGTCCTGCCCCATTTGAAGCCGGGAAGTCGCTGACTGCGGATCAGGTTGTGGTCACGATTGTGCCCGCGAAGCCACTTCGAGTTCGCTTGACCATCGCCGAGTCCGAATTGCGGCACGTGAAAAAAGGCACCAAGGTTCAAGTATTCTCGAACATCTTCCCGAACGAGCCGATGAAAGGCGAAGTCGTGTCTGTTTCGACGGTTCCGTATTCGGGCAGCAAGTTTGATTGCGTGGTGAAATTCAATGCTGGCAAATTGGCAGAACGATTGGTTCCCACAACCGGCTGTCGCGTCGAGTTCCCGAATTTGGACCCGGCCACTGAGACCAAGCCTGCCGCGAAAGTAGAAAAGTCGGAAGAAGCAAAGCCGGCAGACAAAGCTGCTGGTGAAGCCGTTGCCCCGCCGGGAAATACCGATTCGGCAGCGACCGCCTCGGCGGAGCCGCCGGTCGCCGAAGCGATTGCAACGGAAGAGACCAAGCCCGCGAAACTTGAAGACCCGATCAGTGGCGGCTGGGCCGGAAAAGTGCAGGTCCTAGGCCAAGAAGTGGCTACTTTCGAGATGGATTTGAAGATGGCCGATAATGACTCGGTGACTGGCTCCATGTCTGCTGACGGTGAAGTGATCCCGATTGACTCGGGCAAGTTTCACCGCAGCGAAAACAAATTGGTGCTAAAGTTAAACACGCCGATTGGTCCGATGGAACCTGAATTCAAACTCGAAGGTGGTTCTCTCACGGCGACGATTACCACAGACGAAGGGTTGGCGGTTACATTGGTCGCCACGAAGAAGTAATGAACGCGTCCCAATCGACCGGATGTTGAATGCCGCAGGAATTCCGCTACCAGCCATTCCTTGTCCTTGCGGCATTCGGCAGACTGTGGGTTGGAACGCCGCGCCAAGCGTCTGTTAACATGGATCAATTACTCTTTGGACTCGTCCACATGACCGTTTTCTCATGCACGTCGACTTGGTTGAGGATCGTCCGTTGGCAGTGGCTAATGGGTGCGATGGTGGTATGTGCGTTGGTGCCGTTGTACGGCACTGCGCAAATTACTACAGAAACGCGTCCTGAGATCTTTGACGAACCGATGAATTTTTCGGAGCCTCCAACTCTACCGGAGATTGCCCCGGTAGATCGCGAGCAAGTTTTGGCGGCCATGAATCGCGGCATTGATTTCATGTTGGACAAACAGAACAAAGATGGATCGTGGGGTTCAGCGACGCGGACCAAAGATCTAAATATTTATGCTCCGGTTCCGGGCGCTCACGATGCGTTTCGAACGGGAACAACTTCACTGGCTATTTCGGCGCTGATAGAAATTCGGCGGGACATTTCTCAAGATCTGTCCGAGGAGCGAGCGCAACGAATTGATCAGGCGATCGAACGCAGCGAACGCTGGCTTATGGAGCGATTGCCCAATTTACGCCGCGCCACTGGCGATGCCATTTACAACGTCTGGGGACATGGGTACGGCTTGAAAGCACTGGTGCGGATGCACCAACGGCGTTCCGAAAACGATCCAACTCGGGCGGAAATTGCCCAGTTGATTGAGAAGCAATTCGAGTCGTTGCAGCGCTACGAATCGGTCGATGGCGGCTGGGGATATTACGATTTCCGCTACCAGGCGGCGCAACCCACTTCGGACTCGACCAGTTTCACGACCGCTTCGATCCTGGTGGGGTTGCACGAGGCCAAAGCGATCGGCATTGTTCCTCCTCAACGTTTGGTCGATCGGGCGGTCGATTCCATCAAACGGCAACAGAAGCCAGATTTTACTTATCTCTATGCAGAAAACCAAAAATTCCGACCAATGAACGGAATCAATCGACCCGGTGGCAGTTTGGGCCGCACTCAAAGTTGCAACCTCGCTCTTCGATATTGGGGTGACGAAAAAATCAGCGACAACGTGGTCAAGCATTGGTTATGGCGACTTTATTTGCGGAATGGCTGGTTAGACATCGGTCGCAAACGGCCGGTTCCGCACGAATCTTGGTTCCAAGTGGCGGGTTACTTTTATTATTACGGACACTATTACGCCGCCATGTCGATGGAGTTATTGCCGGCCGACGAACGTGGTCCCTATCAAGCGATGTTGGCTGATTTGATGTTGGCGCGACAGGAAGCCAATGGGGCGTGGTGGGATTATCCTCTGTATGATTATCATGAATCGTATGGGACCAGTTATGTTCTCATGACACTGCTCCGGTGTCTTCCTCGCTCTTCCGACCACGAGTAGATCCCTTCGTCGCGGTAAAATGAAAATTCGCTATCAAGCAGCTGTCCCGTTTGTCATCATTTTTGTGATCTCCTTGTTGATGGGAGCCATCGCTCAATTTGCGATTGGTCCCTCCGAATTGGACAATTTGACCGGCGACCAAGGTGATTATCATCGCCTCGCAGTCAAGTTTAGGTCGACTGGGATTTTTGGTGAAGCCGATCAGGTGGCCTACCGCGCGCCTTTGCTCCCGGTAGTTTTGGGAAATGTGTACTCGCGATTCGGGACTGGGATTGTGGCGGCTCGTTGTTTCAATTGGCTATTGGCGGGAGCGATGGCCACCTTGGCCGCGATGATTGCCTACAACTTGAGTCAGTCGCTAAAGTCCGCGTGGTTGGCAGCCGGAATTGTTTGGCTTAATTCCTACTGGTGGTTGTTGCAAACAGAAGTGATGCCGGAAAATCTGGCTGCGGTGTTGTTAGGGATCTCGGTTTGGTGTTGGCCGGCTTTTAGCTCTCGGTCGCGGGCTGT
This sequence comes from Pirellulaceae bacterium, assembly GCA_030681235.1. Lineage (GTDB taxonomy): Bacteria > Planctomycetota > Planctomycetia > Pirellulales > Pirellulaceae > M30B19. The sequence goes on from JAUXWY010000121.1 coordinate 6,601, forward strand.
CGGACGTCGTGTTCAAAAGCATGGTTCTTGGGTCGCCGCTAGTGGTCTGTTTTTGGGTTTGTCCCTGCTTTGCAAGCCGACGCTCTTACCCGTGTTGGTTCTTGTGCCAATCATTGCTGTGATATTTAGTCCACCTTCGCAACGTCAGTCGCAAGTCGCATTTGGCTTGATTTTCGTGTTGGTGGCCTTGATTCCGTTGGGTGCGTGGAGTTATCGGAATTACCGAGCCCTGAAGCATTGGGTCCCGGTAACGACCGGCTCGGGCGAAGTCTTTTGGGGAGCACATGCGCCCGAGACAATTGCAAATGCCAAAGGATCTTGGACCAATCAACCGTTGCCGGCGGAGTATCAGTCCCGACTAGACGCTGCTGATCCAATGGAGCGTGAGATTTTGAGTTCCAAAGTTCGCTGGGAGGCGGGCTGGGCCAGTCTCCGCGCCTCGAGTTTTTTGGACGTGGTCGGACACTTTTTGTTGAAGCCGTTGCGGTTGTGGTCGCCCAGTGTTTACTTTGATGCGGCCGGATGGTGGTGGGGCCTGAAGCTGCCTCTGATTGCTCTCAACGCCGTGGTCCTGGGCTCGTTTTTCTATCAATTGCGACGAGAGTTCACGTTCAGACCACTGGTGTTGTCGTTGGTCATTGCGTTGACATTAACTTGCGTGGTTTTTTGGGGCACCATTCGATTTCAGTACGTTTTACTGCCCATCATCGCGGCCGTTTCGGTGCAGGGCTTCTACCAGTATCTGCCCGATTCAAACATCTTCAAAATCCGCCGCCACAAGCGAAAACGCAATGAGCGATTCCGTGAAGCGAAATTTGGCTGAGGCCAGTCTTAGGTCCAATGGCTACTATGGCTTTGTCCCGAAATAAGTTCCTGATTTTGATGGTTCTGCCGGCACAAGGGAATTTAGCAA
>JAUXWY010000122.1 GCA_030681235.1 Pirellulaceae bacterium
CCGCCACTTGGCTTTACGCCAGTGGAGCGAGGATTAACCACTACGAAGCTGACTGGCCCAAGGATCAGAGGCCGTAGAACCGATCTTGCTTCGGATAGGTCCGCAAGTAGGCCGATCGGTTTTCGTCTTGGGTACAGACCGAGCGGACTTGGGAGCGTGAACCGTTGCGATCTCGGTGGGAGTTGGTTTGCTAAACAAGTTTGTTCCTCGACCGCTTCTTTGCGCTGGGCGTTTCTCTAACCACAAAGCTTCCGCTCCGACCGGATAAACCGGTCGGGGGCGTCTCTTGTTCGTGTTCGTGGTCTTTTTCTAACCACAAAGCTTCCGCTCCGACCGGATGAACACGTTGGGGGCGGCCAGCGACTGCGGTCGACCCGTCCGACTCGCAATTGCTGCAAGAACTCGAGCATCACGTCCCACGGCATGACACTCAACAACGACAGAAGTTAACCAACGGTTTGCAGAATGGTCGTCGTCATGTGCTGGGAACGCTGAGCTACTCGCTCCATCTGCTCGCCGCACTGCCGACAGCCATTGTACTTGGACCGCCATTCCGATGGCCCCAATCGCTTACCGTGTAGCGATGTCTTGCGGGCATCCTCGTTGCAGGGCACGTGCGTTTTGCTTGGAGCCGATGTTGGACTGGATGCTGAATCAGACGTTGCAGCCGTGCTACGGACTGGAATTGGGTTACTCGGTTGGCAGCCGGAGTTCGGCCCCGATCGACTCGGCACGTTCCGTCGGTGCTTGCTCCTCAGTCTTCAGTTCAAATTCTGCCCTGACCACCAATGGACTGACATCGGTTGAATCAATCATGGATTCACCGCGTGTTTTGATGGCGCGCCGAACTTTGCCCGGATAATCTGCGAAGGGTGTTTGGTGCCAATTCAACAAACCGGCATCGAGGCCGGGAACGATCTGATACTTCAATTGGAAAGTTACGGCCAAGTGATGGCGACCATCGGAACGGGATTCGACTTTTTCCACGGGCGGCAGCGCCACCGAGCACCACTCGGCCCGACAATGACTGGCCAACCACTTTTCCAACAGTTGCCGATTCGGATCGTGTTGTAACCAACTTGTGATTTCCGCGGCGTCGGTTGGAATGGGCTGGATCAGAGAATTCTCTGCGGGACTTTCGGAATAGAACGCCGAAGCGCCAGACTCTTGGAGCGCTTGGGTATTCGTCCGAGATTCCGCCAAGCGAATAATTTCGATCCACGTGAGGTCCGTGGCGGCCATTCGAATTTCGACATTCATTTCGCGATCTTCAACCAACACTTGAATGTCGCGGTTGATATGACCGTCGGGCATGGGATCCGGAGCCCGCGATGTGTGAATTCCCATGATTTGGACCAAGAGCCCGCAGGTCCAGAAGATTTGTCGGATCGTGATCAACATGGTTTTAGCTCACCGGTTCGGCTACCACATCGTTCGGAATTGGTTTGTCGCCGACCCGTTGCAACCGGACATATTCGATCTTGCGGGGTGTGGCCCGCAGCACGGTGCAATGAATTCCATCCACGACAAATTCTTGCTTGAGTCTTGGGACTTCGCCCAGTCGGCAGAGGATCCAACCGGCCACAGTATCGTACTCGTCGTCTTCCGGAATGTCGAAACTGGATTCATCGTTGAGTTCATCGACGCGATATCGGGCCGGTAGTTCCAGGACATTCTCAGAAACTTGGCGGATCCGAGGTTCGATTTCGCGATCGGTTTCGTCCGTGATATCCCCCACGATTTCTTCCAAGATATCTTCGATCGTGATCACGCCCACCATCGTTTGATGCTCATTGAACACAACGGCCAAGTGCATGTTGTTCCCTGGTTGCAGGAACACTTTCAACATCTCGTTGACATAGCGAGTGTCCGGTGTTCGCAACGCTTTGCGCATCCAGCGGCGGATCGATCGTCGTTCACTCGGAGGCTTGAGAGCCTCCAGCAGGGCGTCCCGCGTGTGCATTACTCCCACGATATTATCCAACAAGTCTTGATAGACCGGAATCCGCGAGTGCTGGCTCTTGCGGCAAATTTCCAAGATCGCTGGCCAATCGGCGTTGACGTCGATCAACTGCAAACGGCTCCGAGGGGTCATGATCGTCTCGACGACCAATTCATCCAACTCGATGACGCCCTCGATCATGTCCCGCGCTTCGCTGTGTAAGAACCCACCGGTTTGCCCAGCCGCGACCATCGAAAGAATCTCGTCTTCCACGTCTTCTTCCTCGTCGTCGGGCTCGTTTCCTTGGCCGGACAACCGTTTGAGCATTTCGCCGATCAATTCCATCCCGATCAGTACCGGTTGAAAGAAGATCGCCAGGAGCCACCATAGTCGCCAGGTATAAAACAAAAATGGCGAGGAAAGGTAACGGACAATCGCCCAAGGAACCCAACTGCTGCTCAACAGAAGGACCCCTGTGCCAGACAGCACCGTGGTCCAAAACATGGAGTTAGAAAAACTCCAGACCTGCTCGTTGGGGTTTCCCAACAACCAAATGGCTCCGGCGTAGAGCATGATCGAGATCGCGAACATCTCCATGACTTCCGCGCCCAGGCAGAATTGTCGATAGTCTTCGACAATTCGCTTCGCCAACCACGGTCGTTTTCTTCGTTCGCAATAATCCTCAAATTCATGGCGAGGATAGTCGTTCAGAACTTTGGCTGCGGTCGCCGAAAGGGTTGCCGCCACGGCACTGACAATCGTCAATAATCCAAGCGCAAAGTCACTCATGATGGCCGCTCGACCGGGGTATCAACCCATTGGCCCAGATGCGACGGAGGATCGAAAGTTGGATCATCCGCAGTTGGAGCCCAAACGGGCGCGATGCCCAGCGGTTGCAGGATCTCGCGTTCTCGCTGTCGCATTTCCATTTGATCTTCAGGTTCATGATCGTCATACCCGGTCAAATGCAAACTACCATGGACCAAATACAAGGCCAACTCGTGAACCAGTGGTACCTCGACTCCTTGTAGTTGCCCCAGTGATTCACACTGCTGTTGTGCATAATCGAGGCTAACAACCAGCTGGCCCAACAAGAACCCAAGTTCTTCTTCTGACTCCAAACAAAAGCTGAGCACATCGGTGTCGTAGTCGTGTTGCAGGTACTGGCAATTCAACTGCTGCATACGTGTCGCGGAAACCACTGCTACCGAGACTTCGGCGCTACGAACGCTCTCGGAATGGAGAGTCGCGATCACGGCCCGCCGAAGCAGAGTCAAATCCGTGTGGGACAGTCGCCCGCGGTCGACATCATCAAAATAGAACTCGACCTGAAAACAGCTTTCGTCGGGTTCGGCTCCCGTTGGTTCAATATTCATGGCAGGGATTTCGTCGGCGTGTTAACCGGTCTTGATGGCGTCGGGATAGCTGATGCGGCTGTGGTGCATGGCATTGAGCGACTTGATCAAACTTTCCTGCACGATGCGAAGTTCTTTGAGCGTGATTCCGCACTCGTCAAATTGGCCGTCGCGCAATCGCTTCTGCAGTATATCTTGAACCAACCCTTCCAGACGAGCGGGCGTGGCCTCTTTCATGGCCCGACTGGCGCTTTCGCAGGCGTCGGCCAGCATCATCACAGCGGCTTCGCGCGATTGCGGTTTCGGACCGGGATACCGGAAATCGGATTCTTCAACCGAACCAGAATCACGGCGTTCTTCGTTTTTGGCCTGGCGGTAGAAGTACTCGACCAACGTCGTCCCATGGTGTTGCTCGATCATGTCAATGATGGGCTTGGGCAACTTGTATTGCCGAGCCATTTCGGCCCCGTCTTTCACGTGGGCCACAATCACCAAGGTGCTCATGCTGGGGAGCAGCGTCTGGTGACGATTCTGCCCCTTGGCCTGATTCTCCACGAAATACTCGGGCTTGCGGACCTTGCCGATGTCATGGAAATACGCGCCCACTCGTACCAAGACTCCATTGGCACCAATGGCGTTGGCTGCTGTCTCCGCGATGGCGGCTAGACTGATGCTGTGGTTGTAAGTCCCAGGAGCCCGTTGGACCAAGTCGGCCAGGAGTGGATGCGTCGGAATACCCAATTCCAGCAAGCTGATATCGGTTTGAAAATCGAAGATCTTCTCCAAGAATGGCAAGAGAGCCGTCAGCGCAACGCCGGCAAAGATCACCTGCAAGCCGATCCATAAACTGTCCCAAACCAAAGGTGAACTGAGGGTCCATCCCAACGCGACCTTGACGTAGATGGCCGTGGGAACGCCTGCCAAAGCTGCCCAAAGTCCCACAAAAATCAGTCGCGTTCGAGTCCGAACATTTCCGGACAAGAAACTGCAAATGCAAGCCACGGAGGCCATCATGACGAATTCCCCCAATCCTTGCCCCATGCTGAAAACCGTCACCAGGCACAACGCCGCACTCAGTAAGAGCGAAAGCTGCGTCCGATACAGGATCGTGATAACCATCGAAAACAAAGCGATCGGAACAAGTTCTATGCGGATCGGAGCGAGCCACAGCCAATAGGCTGAAATGATGGCGAACGAGAACAGCATCAACAGTGTCAAGAAATGCCGCCATTCGATCAACCACTTCGAATGGTCGTACCACAAATAGATTCCACATAAAGCGAAGATCGCGACGAACAGTCCCAGTCGCGCGGCCACATAATTCAAGGTTCGCGACCAAGTCCAACTGGCCACGAAGGCCTCATGTTCCGCTTGCAACAACGCAAGCGCCGGCTCGGTCAGTGGCTGAGGAGACGATCCGGGAATCGCGTCGGCAGCCGAAATCCCGCTGATGACAATCGGCTCCCCGGTTCGAAATTTTCGAAGTTGGGGTGGAACCTGCGCCTCGGCCAAATCGGCGGCCTGCTTGGTTTCCTCGGAGGCAAACCGCAGCGTCACTGGCAGCTTTTGTCGTTCAAACCAAGTGCCTAGAAAACTTGCCAACACATCGCCGTCGCCCAAAACTGCGGACTCGCGTCGAAGTTCAGCAGAAAAACGTGGCTTCAGTCGTTCCAGGGCCAAAGGGATCCGCACGTCATCGACACTGACGACTTTCGCGTCGTCTGGATGTTTGGCATAGACCCTGATTTGGGAAATACTGTAACGATCCAATTCGTGTTGAACCTGTTCCAATAAACCGCGCTCGACCAGCGGGGCCAACGCATTTTGAATCACGCGCCCCAACGATTCCAAGCCCGTATCTGCCAGCAGGGCGGTTCGGATTCTTTGATACAAAAGGTCCTGTGCTTCTACGGACGTGGACCGTTGTTCCTCGTCGAGAAAGCCCACCCACACCGCGACATCTAGCTCCGAAAAATCTTTCGCTTGCTGAATTCGAAACAAATGCTCGTGGAGCTTGTTCTTCAGTTCCTCCAGTGGCTTGTTGTCCAGTTCATACAACGCCAACACGTTCTGCCGGGCGCGAGATCGGGCGTCATTTGTGCGCTGCGAATCGACAATTTCGAAGTCCACTCGAGCGTGTGGGACGACCAATGGAATCGAGTTCCAGCGGTAGGGAAACGCCGGGCGCCAACCTTCGGTTCCAATCCACAACAATAACATGGCAGCCAACACAAAGCCGATGCGACCCCAAAAATCCGCCGAATGCCAAATCCGATTGGCTTGGGTCCAGACCGTATCGGGATCGTTGAGGGGCGATAATCGAGATTTTCTCGAGCCATGACTAACCATATCTAAAACACCTTGCCGTGATTATCGGCAAAATCAATTCTTCGGTTTCTGGGGATCACGTTCCGCCATACTTTCGTAGGCAAGGACGATCTTCTGGACTAAAGGATGACGCACGATGTCTTCTTCGGTCAAGCGAGCAAACGCGATACCCTTGACGTTCTTGAGCCGATAAGCCGCATCGATCAAGCCACTGTTCGTGCCCTTCGGCAAGTCGATTTGCGTGGGATCACCAGCCACTACAATTTTAGAGCCAATGCCCATTCGCGTCAAAAACATTTTCATTTGTGCGACGGTGGTGTTTTGTGCTTCGTCCAAGATAATGAACGCTTCATTCAATGTCCGCCCGCGCATGTAGGCCAATGGCAAGACTTCAACAACGTCGGTCTGCAACAGTCGTTGCCCCGTCTCGAATCCCATCAGTTCGTTGATGGCGTCCAAGAGCGGCCGCAAGTAGGGTTGAATCTTTTGCAGCAGGTCGCCCGGCAAAAAGCCCAAGCTCTCTCCGG
>JAUXWY010000375.1 GCA_030681235.1 Pirellulaceae bacterium
GTCTAAAAAATCCTTCACGGCGTAGCCTGGACCCCCGGCCCCTCTCCCCCAAATGGGAGAGGGGAGAACTGTACACGAAGCGGAATTTCGCTTCAAAACTCTGAGTGAATTTTTGCACCCTGTGCTCGAATTAACCGGGCCTGCAAAACTGAGTGAATTTCTGCCGCAACGCGATCCAGCTTTTGAACCCGGTGCCACGCTCAGGGTACTGGGCTCCCCTCTCCCATTTGGGGGAGAGGGGCTGGGGGTGAGGGGGTCAAAACTTGGCCTCTGGTGTGACGCCCACGACCAAGATTTCTACTCAAGATTCGCCTTCACCGCAGCGTTGATCCTTTACCCAGCACCTTCAACCTTCGGGCTTTCCGAACCTAGTGCAGCATCTATTCCCTGCCCAGCGATTCCGGAGGGAGCATTCGGGGGCTCCAGATTTGAAAGTGGTGTGGAATCGAGCTGTCGGAGGTCAACTCCCAAAGCGAGGTTTTCATTTGTCGCAAAGCCAACACCGAAAGTATCTCGCCGGAGATCCACCCCGTCTCCATCGAATACAAACTCCACCCAACATCCGCGTCGCTGCCCCAATACTCCCAGCGTTGATAGTCGAACCCACGGAACCAACCGCCATCGAGCTGCGGCTGCGTTTCGCTCTTCACTTGCACGCGGCAGAGGAATTGTACGAGCTTGTCTTCGGCGTCCACATAAAGTGGATCGCCGGTCGCGGCCGCCGCTTCATGCAATCCAACCAATGCGAAGTTCACGGTGTAGAGCAAATCCGTGTTCGGATCGCCGTTGGCTTGAATCAATGTCGTTTCGGCGGTGCCATAGGCTTCATTGCTACTAGGCCCGTGTTTGATCTTGGTCAATATCGCGCCCGTGGAATCCATGTCGCCGACAAGATCAGTCGCCACTTGCCGCAGCCACCCTCGATGCTCGGGTGTATCTTCGACGCGGATCAACCATGCCAAGGGCAACAGCATCCGAGCTCGTTCTTGATTGAATTGATCGTTGGTCGCCGACCATCCGTGCGGATAGGCTTCCATCATTCGGCGAATCCCCTTGATCGCTCGTTCCCGCAATAACGGCGAGCCCGTCGAATGGGCTCCCCACAATAAACAGGCCTGGACATACGCTTGATAGTGTGGCGACAAGTCCTCGGAAGTTCCGTGAAAGTGACGCTCCCAGCCACCGCTCGTCAGCGAAGGCGCATCGATATGCGGCACGACAAAACCGTTTCGCCCTGTCAATCTTGTCAAGGCGAGCAGTTGTTGCGTCAATCGTTCGTCGAACCGATCCGTCTTTAATGCCGCCGCCGTTCGCAACAGCCCCAACCAGGCGCGCGCGTTATCATCGCCCCACAATTGATCGTAACCGTTCGCATCGCCAAAATAGCGCGGGACGTCGTTCCAACCGGCCAAGCCAAACGTCGGATGTTGTGGGTCGGCGAAGTTGCCATTGTAAAGTCGCGATTCACGAGTCAACCAATCCGCGAGGTTCGAGCCGATGTCGCTGAATTCGGGTTGCTCAAGTACCGAACCTGCCAGTGTCAAAGCGCCGGCCGATTCCGCGACATTGTCCGCTCGGCGCCACCACAAGACGGACTGGGAACCATCGTAGTGAATCTTGGAACGAAAACCTTCCAACAAACCGCGACTGCCATCGCCTGTTTCCACCACGCGAGACGCCGGAGCCGCGCGATGTCCGTCGGGCCAGTCTTCCGTGGGCGGGCCCTGATTCGAAGGTCGATCGTAGAGTATCTGGGACGAAGGACTGACCAACAGTCCTGATTTGCGAAACCATTCTGCCCCGCGTTGCAACGTTTGTCGTTCGATATCCGCTGGCAGCAATTCATTTCGCGTAAACGACGGTTGAACCGTCGGCGTCCATCGCAACGGCGGAACCTGAGCGTCCGGCTCGGTCCATTGCAGAATCATTCGCCAAACCGGTTCCCACGCATCAATCGGAGCGTAGCGGGCCGTCACGAATTGACTAAGCTTCGTCGTGGCAACCAGTACGTCGCCGTCCGGATGCTCGAACAGGATTGACTGTGCGGTGTTGGTCGGCAATCCGTACAAGGCGTCGTCATAACCCGCGACTTGAGCGATCACCAAATGCGGGTGGTCGGCAGCGATCGGCAAATAATGGCAGTCGTGAATCATGAGGATGCGATGTTGTTTCAACGAATCGCCAAACGCCTCGCTGGCCACCACCGTGCGTTCTAAAATGTTGCCCCAATGCCCGGTCTTCAAGGTGCAAGGTGGACCGATCTCCAGTCGCGGAACCAACGACGGATATTCAACATAGAGCCGCAGTTGTTTGTTGCGAGCCAATTCAAACCATTCGGCACTCAGAGGCGTCGTCTGTTGTGGATATCGGTCCGCCAGAACCAACAAGCCCGATCCGTCTGGAGCTTGATTCACGGCCTCGACTGCATCGTCGAAACGTTCGATCGTCGCACCGGCATCCGCGAGTACTCGTACCAAATCGTTATCCGCCCGAGCGACGATTCGCCAAGTTTGCTCGGCCAACGCCGCCGTCTGAAGCAAGAAAACTACCGCCCAAGCCGTCGCCGCGGAGAAATTCTTCCACATGGTCAGTTCTTTTGCTTTTGCTTCATTACGATCCAAACCACAAGCACAACGACGCAAATTGGAATGACGACCAGGAACCCACCGATAAAAAGGATTACCAACAGCTGTTGCCAACCGATTCCCATAACCACCTCCCAAAGCTCACTTGATTCCGGGCCTCACTAGCTCCGCAACATCATTCTGCTAAAACCGCTTCGCTCGCATTATACTGCAGACGGTTTGTTTCCGTAAGAAGCAACCATACGAACAAAAACCGTTCCCCTCAATACATCGCCCCATTGCAATTCCATTCTCCGCGTTTTCATTCCCTTGTCCCAAATTCCCTTGTCCCAAATTCCCTCTCACCTTTTCTACCTCACGCCAATAGTTCCGTAAGTACTTGGCCGTGGACGTCGGTCAGTCGGCGCTCGATGCCGTTGTGGTAGTACGTGAGTTTCGTGTGATCGACGCCCAAAAGGTGCAACGCGGTCGCGTGCAGGTCGTAACAATAGGCCGGTGATTCGACAGCTGCAAATCCCAATTCATCGGTCGCGCCGTAGCCGACGCCGCCTTTGATGCCACCGCCAGCCATCCAGGCCGTGAATGCTCCGGCGTTGTGATCGCGGCCCAGCCCGTCGGTTCCCTGCGCCGCCGGCTGCCGACCGAACTCGGTCGTGCAGATGACCAACGTGTCATCCAGCATGCCCTGCCGCTTCAAGTCAGTGAGCAACGCGGCGGATCCGGTGTCCAGCACCGCTCCCCAATAACCGTGATCGCGAGGAAGGTCCTCGTGACTGTCCCAATTCGGACGTATCTTCTTGGCCGTTGTATTCTCGGCTCCACAGTAGATCTGCACGAATCGCACGCCGCGCTGAGCCAAACGGCGAGCCAATAAACACTGCCTGCCGAACGGTCCGATCTCGGGATCGTCGAGTCCGTAAAGCGCCGCAGTTTCGGCCGTCTCCCGACTCAGATCCGTCACCTCGGGAGCACTAAGCTGCAGTCGAGCGGCCATCTCGTAGGCCTTGATCCGAGCCTCCAGTTCACTGGTCTCGCGGCGTGAGTCTTGATGGAGACGATTGAGCCGGTCGAGAAATTCCAGCCCCGCTCGATCGCCTTCCGGCGTCACTTCGGGGAAGTTGGTCGACGGAAATAGATCGGCGATCGGTCGGGCCGAGTTCGCCAAATCGAGCGTCGTCGCTTGATGCTGGGCTGGCAGGAAACCCGCTCCCCAATTGATCACGCCCCCAGGCGGAAGACCACGAGGATCAGGGAGCACCACAAATGCCGGCAGATCGTCCGCTTCACTTCCTAATCCGTACGTGACCCAAGCTCCCATGCTCGGAAACCCAGGCAACGTGAACCCCGTATTCATCATGAAACAGGCCGGTCCATGCAGCGCGGTCTTGCTGTGCATCGAATAGATGAACGCGATGTCATCGATGCAGTTCGCCAACTTCGGCAATAGATCGCTCATCCACAAACCCGACTCGCCATGCTGTCGAAACGGCCAATATCCCGGACGACAATTCCCCGGCTTCGAGGCAAAGAAGGTCAGCTTCCCGTCGGGATCAAACGGCATCCCCGCGCGGCGTTCCAGTTCCGGCTTATAGTCAAAAGTGTCGACTTGACTCAGACCGCCGGGACAGAAAATCTGAATGACTCGCTTGGCCTTCGGTAGCGGCACGTTTGCCCCGCGGCACTCGCCCGCCATCATCGCGGTCAACGCCAAACTGCCAAACCCGCCGGCCGCCGCCCGCAGAAAATCCCGTCGACTGCTGCCGATCGATTGTGATCGGAACACATTTTGGAAGTGATCAATCGACATGGATAAACTCGTTTGAATTGAACAAAGTGCGGCAAAGAGCGAACAGACCTTGGGCGCGGTTGAAGTCGGTCGCCAAGTCCAGCTCGGCGGACGTCGGTTCGCGACCGAACGCCAGTCCAAACGCGCGGCGTACCTGGGCCTCGGGATCACTGCCCGCTTCCATTTCGACCCGCGCGGAAAAGTACCGAGCCTGATGCAACATGAACTCGTTGTTGTACAACGCAAGTGATTGCAACGGCGTCGTTGTCGTCATTCGCTTGGCCGTTAGGTTGGCCGGATCGGGACAATCAAATGTGGTGAGGAAACGATCGGGAGTCGTCCGCACGACATATCGATAGATGCTGCGGCGCCAAAGCGCCGGCTCGTTGGCCGTCACGTAGTTGTAGATCGGA
>JAUXWY010000376.1 GCA_030681235.1 Pirellulaceae bacterium
CGAAATCCGGAACTTATTTCGGGACAAATCCTTAGCTTAGAAGACGATGGAGCCGAGTTCGTAAGTAGATCAAGCGACCCGAATTAGGAAGGGACAGGATCTCCGGTTGAAATTGCTGAACCAAGTTATTAGCGATTAGAATCTCATTAGCGATCTTCATCGCTGCCAAAAAACTTCTCGTCCAATGGCACTCGGCCGTGTTGCGTTCGTCGGTCTAGCTCTCGGTTGCGGATTTGAATGAGTTGCAGCACCTTTTCGAAACATGGAACCGACTTGGCTTGGATTTCGGCTTGAATCAAGGCATTAAATTCGCTCTCTTTGGTTCTGGAGTCCAATTCGATTGTGAGCGACTTCGTGTCCTCTTGAAACCACTCTTCGAATTGGGCCTGGTATCGCGGATCGATAACGATTCTTACATGGTCCAGTTCATGCAGGACCAACGGCACCGAATACATTTGGGCATGGGCATGTTCACGAGGCAATAAGATCTGGTGATACGTTTCGAACCGAGTCGGTCGGTGCTCGACGGTCACCGTCAACTGTCGCTTGCCGGCGGCTCGAACCAATCGCCAGCGAAACTTCACGTCCGTGTAATACTTCATCGCCATCCGAGTTTCACCAGTGAATCGGCGACGAATTTTGTTGGCGTCGTAGAATTTGAACTCGATGTTGCCGGTTTTAATAAGTGGGGCAATCGAATCGTCAGGATCTGGAAGTTCCCCAACTTCGATCAACTCGGTCGGCCAAGGTTCGCTGCCTTCCAAAGTATTCCACAGCGCCTCGTCGATCGTCGGCGGTTTTTCGTCAGTGGACTGTGCGATTGTTCGAGTTGAGTGGCCAAACAAAATGACAGCCAAGATGCAGCAATACCAAGAGCGAGTTCGTATCGCGTCGGACGAAAAAGCAAAACCAAAGAGGTTACATCGTTGCATCAGCCATTCTCGATCTGTCAGTGACCCTTATCTCCATTCTAGACAAACAAGCGGGAATAATCGATTGGTCACGTTGTAGCACGCTCATTTAGCAAACGCTGGTGTACCGGCTTCAGCCGGCGGGTGGCTGGGAAGAGCCTTTTCACAACCCCCGCCGGCTGAAGCCGGTACACCAGCGCTTGCTAAACAGGATTCGTTTGGGTTCTTGGAAGATCTTGGAACGAAGGCGTGTTCAATGGAATTAACGAACTTTGACGGTGACATTTGGGCTGTTGGACCGTTTGGCGGGATCGTAGTATTCGTAGACCGTTCCTCCGTTGACATTCACCTCCAACGGCATCGTCGCGCGAAGGTGATACCCCAGTTTGATTGGCCCTTCGGGTCGTAGTTCGCGGAGGTACACCAGCAATTGACCTGCCTTGACCTCAAACTTCTCAATGACTTGTTGTTGCACCAACTTTTCCAAATCGTCGGGTACTAGTTGGAACCCAGGCGGGATCGGCAAGTCGACCATCACCATCGGAATCGCGGCGTTACCGTTTTGCGAAACAGTCGCAGAAGCTTGGATCAAATCGTTGACGGCCAACGATCTGCGATCGTAATCGACTTGAATTTGGAACGGGCTTGGCTCGGCGACTTCGACCTTACCCTGCGGCAGATGATGACGGAACACCAACTGGAATTGCAGCGGCAATTGGCCATCGGACTCTAGTCGCACTCGATACGAACGGCCGGATTCCAAAGCCGGACTGGTTTCCACGAACTGCATCACATCGTGTTGATCGGCCGATAGTTTCCAATCGCGAAGCATTTGATCGTCCAAATAAACTTGCAATCGCGCCGGAGAAGATTCTGCGGCCACTTGAACGGGACTGGCCCCAGTCGCCAAAAGCGCCTTCAGCGCCAGGACGGTGGCCTGGGTCGAATGCCACGTCCCGTTTCCGTCCCGCTGCAAGGTCAACCACGCCAGTGCTTGATCGACCGTCGCCTGATGTTCAGCGGACTCGTGCAATGCCAACGCCGCCAACGCCGTTGTTTCCACAGACCCTGATAGACCGCTCCCATAGAACAACGTGCGCTGGTCACTTGGTTTGGTCCACCAGACCGACTGTCCGTCCGCCGACGTTTGTTGCAACGACGCGAGTCGCTGGCGATAGGCCGCAAGTGCGGGGTGATCCGGCGTGATCGCGGAAATCGCTTGAATGACCAACGCAAGTGTATAGGGTGAACTCAAGTCGCTTGGCGATGATTGCAATAAGTACTCCAGCGTACGAAAAGGGTCTTCGTCCCGTGACTTGCTGTGCGAATACACTGCCCAAGCAATGTACGCCGTGCTCTCCAACTGAGAGGCGCCTTTATGGCTGGTCATGCGCGTGTTCGCCGACCAACTACCATCGGGTTGGCGTTTTTCCAGCAACCACTTCCTGGCTCGATCGATGACCTGCGGATCGACGTCGTGAACCTTCGACATATCCTGGAATTGCAAGAGCCCGTACGCCGTCAGTCGAATATCGCCCGGGTCTCGCCCGAACCACTCGAACCCACCGTTCCGGCTTTCGAAACTCAACAAACGTTGGTATCCGAGGTGAATGTACTGGCGAGCCTTCAATTCCAGCGCCGGTCGAGTCTGCCCTGTTTCACGCAAGTAGTTCAAGGCCAGAACATTCGGGTACGTGGTCGACGACGTTTGTTCGAAGCAACCGTAGGGCATCTTGAAAATGCCGTCCAGCCCTTCGACCATTTGGCTGAAAGAAGAAGGATACAACTTCAGCACCGCCGCTCCACTTTGGGGCGTGGCGTCCGCCGGAACCCGCAAGGTCCATTCGGTGCTCCCCTTCGACACGCGACCGTTGAACACTTCTTCTTGCAGTACACCGTCGGGCACGACCGCGACTTCTCGGCGGATGGCATCGGACTCGATGACCCCAACCGCGGTGATATCTAGCTGATGCGTTCCAACTTGCAACACACGAATCGGCAGATGGAACGAACGAACTTGTCCCGGCTCCAGTTCAATTTCAATAATCCTGCGATCGTCGCCACTGATTTGGTCGCCCGTTTCGATAAGTTCGAACCAATCGGCGGGAGCGATGGTCAACTTCACCGTCTGTTTGGTTTCCAAGTAGTTGTAGAGCACCACGGGGAGCGAAACTTGATCACCACGAGTCAAGGCGATCGGCAGATTCAAATCAACAAAAAACGAT
>JAUXWY010000142.1 GCA_030681235.1 Pirellulaceae bacterium
TGGACACTGCCGACCGAATTGTTCACGTCCGGTGCAAAGCTGATCTTCATCGCCAACCCCAACAGTCCGTCCGGCACTTGTTTTAATTTGCCGCAGTTGCGATCGATCATCGAACGAGCGACATGTCCCATCGTGATCGACGAAGCTTACGCGGACTACGCTGGCCAATCGGCCGCCAGTCTGGTTCGCGAGTACCCCCATTTGTTGGTGTCGCGCACTTTGAGCAAGTCGTATGCATTGGCGGGGCTTCGGTTTGGGTATGTGGTCGCTAACGAAGAGATTGTCGCGCACTTGAATACACTCCGCGACTCGTACAATTGCGATGCGATTTCGATCGCCTTGGCGACCGCGGCCTTGAGTGATCAGGACTGGCTGAAGGACAACGTGCAACGAGTCGTCGCGGAGCGGCAAATGATGGAAGCGCGGTTGGCAGCGTTGGGATTGACGGTACAACCGTCACAAGCCAACTTCGTATGGTGCCAGCATCCACAACAAAAGGAACGAGCGATCTATGAAGAGCTGAAAAACCGTCAGATTCTGGTAAGATTTATGGACTACGGTTCGCCTTGGATTGGGCTGCGAATCACGGTTGGCACCCCGCAACAAAACCAAGTCCTCCTGGGACAACTAGAACAAATTTTGAAGTCCTACCCATGACCCAACATCCCGCTCGTACTGCGACAATCAACCGTAAGACAGGTGAAACTCAGATTCAATTGCATTTGAATCTGGACGGCACAGGTCAAGCTGAAATCAAAACAGGGATCGGCTTCTTTGACCACATGTTGGAATTGTTCGCCAAACATGGTCTGTTCGATTTGCGACTACAAGCGAGCGGCGATTTGCATGTCGATCAACATCATACGGTGGAAGACGTCGGGATCTGTTTGGGCCAAGCGATTCTGGAGGCGGTGGGCGACAAACGCGGAATTCACCGCTACGGCCATTTTACCTTGCCGATGGACGAGTCTTTGGTGACCACCGCCGTGGACCTGGCGGGTCGGTATGGGTTTGTATTTCAGGTGAAGTTCCCGCACGCGACGATCGGGCAATTCGATTCCGAATTGGTCGAGCATTTTTGGCACAGCGTGGCCAATCGAAGCCAGTCGAATTTTCACGCCGTCCTGCACCATGGCACCAACGGGCACCACATCAGCGAAGCGGTTTTTAAATCCGCCGCACGCAGTTTCCGCCAAGCCGTGTCGTTAGACCCCCGCCAAACGGGAATCCCCAGCACCAAGGGTGTGCTGTAAACGATTTCGAAAATTATTTCCAATATTTGCCCCATTTGAACGAACCCGCCACTACGCTGCTACACCTCTACGGCGGAGTTGATGGTCGGCGTCGTTCAATGAAAAGCATCGGAAATATAGGTGAGCGAAATGAGTGTCGGGCTTTCGATTGGACTGGCGGTTTGGGCGATTGCAGGGCTCTTCAGTCTTGTCGGCCTAGCATTATGGATTTGGATACTTGTCGATTGCGCCGTCAATGAGCCCAGTCAAGGCAATGACAAGCTTGTTTGGTTGTTGCTGATTATCTTATTGCCGTTCATTGGTTCATTGTTGTACTTCTTTATCCGTCGGCCGCACCGTCCGGTACTGGCTCAGTATTCGGCGAAGTAGAGTGAACCCTCATTAATGATTTGAACTCTGGTAAATCCATCCATCGGTTCGTATCGCGAAGACTATTAGCAGGTTCGTAGCGAAAGTCGCCAAGACTTTCGGCGGGCGTTGGATAGATCGCGTGCCTGCCGAAACTCTTGGCGAGTTTCGCTACGGCTTGCCGAAACTCTTGACGCCGCGCGCTAACTACTGGCGCTGCGATAACTGGTCAAAGCCGCCTGAAAGACCCAACGCGATAACCCGAGCATCAACAGGGTGACCAAAAGCGTCAATCCTGCCAAACTCCAGGTCCGTTCGTCCAGACCTGGCCGCAAGGGTTCGGCCAGGATCCGCGCGGGAACATTGACTACCAAAAGGATCGGTATGACAAACGTAAAGAACCCCCACAGAGTCCATCCCCACATCCCTTGTTGGTAGATCTCCATCGGTTGCCGATAAAAATTGGTCAGATAAAACCAAAACGTGTAAAGCGTTTGGTTGCGTCCCAGCCAAATGCTGGTCGAGGCCATCGCGATCATGACGCTATACAAAATGACCAACCCACACAGGATAAAAAACAGATACAAGCCAACTTGTGTGAACCCGAGCGTCAACGGGTTCGATTCGTCGGCCATCAATCGCAACACGGCATAGCCCACCAGCAAAATGCCCAGAAACAGATTGGCCAAATTCGACCAAACCATCTGCGGGAACGAGATCAAGAACTGGGTGTCGATTGGTTTCAATAGCGCGAAGTCAAGGTGACCCGTTCGGATCAACTCGCTGAATTCTTGGGCGTTGGGCATCACAAAAGTTTGGATCAAGGCGGTGATGATCCAAGTCGTACCCAAGAACACGAAGAACTCATTTTCTCCCCAGCCCGTGTTTCTGCCAATCGAATCCGTGTAGGAAAATACGATCTTGAAGAACACCAAGTTCATGATCGTCCAACAGACCGATGAAACACATTCCAGCCAAAAGTTGGCCCGAAATCCCATCGAACGGACCAATGAATTGCGGACAAAGGTGCGAAAGACTCGCCAATAGACCAAAGGGCCAGTGCCAGTGATTCCATCCCCAGCGGTCGCGTCCGGAATTGGTTCGTTGACGATCCGATTCGCGCTCTGTTGGGGTTTTGTCCGTACGTCGTCAGCCACCATAACCTCCGTATCGCACCAAACCACGAACCCACAGCCACCGACACAGTACCCAACAGCCAATCACCCAGAGATACTGGATCACCAGTCCCCAGACCAGATCCTCGCCGGTCACTTTGCCCAGAGCGACGGCTGAAGGAAAATACGCCAAGTATTGAAATGGCAGCATACCAATCAAGCGATCCAAGGGAGCGGGCATCAGGTCCAAGGGAAACATGTGGCCCGACAAAAAGAACGTCAATAACATAAAGATAAAAGCCAAGCTGGTCACTTCCAGCAACCAGAAAGCGACCAATCCCAGGCACGCCTCCATCGCAAACCCCAGTAGAAACGAACCTACCAACGCCAACACCAAGCCAAATAGTTGGTCCGGCGCAGGAAAACCCGCGTCGAAGAAGGAGCGACACAAGAAGAAGACGAGGGCAAAGGGACCGATCGCAATCAGATAATAGACCAACTTATGAGCGATTCTCTGGATCAACAAACTCCCTAGCATATCGACGGGTTGAATCAGGAATTTTTTGATTTCGCCTTTTTGAATACTGCCGGCAATCCCCGACGTCAGGCCGGGCATACTGCTGAACGCACGGGCCAACATCACCAACAACATGTAGGCAATCATGTCGTGCAGGTTGTAGCCCTTGATGCGAATCGCGTTGACGTCGGAGGTCTCGCCGGGTCGGGCCGCCATGGCATCGAAGATGGCCCACCACAAAAAGATCTGTGTCAACATTGGCAGGAAACGCATCAGCGTTCCGAACGCGAAGTCGCCGCGATAAACCAGCCGCTCTTCCACCGAAACACGGAAGATGGCCCACCACAATCGCACGCGAGATCGCCAAACCGTCATCACTTAATGCCGTGCCTCCCCAGTCAAGCGTCGCGAACCGGCCATGTCTTCCTTTGGAGCGCTGGCACCCTGGTCCGTCGCTTCCCGACCTTGCGTGAACAGGTGTGCAAAAACTTCTTCCAAGGGAGGATCGCTGACCGAGACATCGTCGACTTGGTATCGATTCAAGATTTCCGTCAGAGCGCTCGTCACTTGAGATCGTGGAATTCGCAGCTGAACCTGCGGCGGTTGCGACCGAGTCACTCGGCCGAATTGTTGCAAGTCAGCGATCCCGGTGGTGTCCGCCAATCGCAGGGACACGATTCGTTCTTGATCAAACTTCCCCACGATTTCGGCCAACGAACCGTCAAACTGAATTCGACCCTCGTTGATGATCACAACGCGTTGACACAACGCTTCAATGTCTTTCATGTAGTGACTGGTCAACAAGATCGTGATGGAGCGGACTTCTTGGTAGTGTTTGAGGAATTGTTGGATGTTGTGTTGGGCCACGACGTCCAAGCCGATCGTTGGCTCGTCGAGAAACAGAATCTCGGGGCGATGCAATAGCGCGGCCGTCAGCTCCATCTTCATCCGTTCGCCCAACGACAGTTCGCGAACGGGCTGTCGCATCAATTTTGCCAAACCCAACAAATCGACCAGCTCGTCGCGCGTGGCTTGGAACTGTTCAGCGGGAATCTGGTAAATATGTTGGTGCAAGCGAAACGACTCTTGAGCTGGCAAGTCCCACCACAGCTGATTCTTCTGACCCATCACTAACGCAAACCGGCGCCGGTACGCATTGGCACGTTGCCAGGGGACATGCCCCATCACGCGACACGTTCCCGAAGTGGGATGGATCACTCCAGACAAAATCTTGAGCGTGGTGGTTTTCCCAGCACCGTTTGGGCCCAAGAACGCGACAAACTCGCCCCGTTCGACCTGCAAACTGATGGCATCCAGAGCCGTAATCTGGCGATACTGACGATGAAATAGACCTCGAACCGAGGCCCAGAGGCCTTCTTGCTTTTGGTAGACTTGGTAATGCTTGCTTAGTTGGTCAATTTCAATCAGCGGCATGGTTTTGGGGGAGGCGAGCCTCCAAGGCTTTTCGGGTGGGGCGATTCGCGTTACCATATCGAACGCATAGCCAGTAGAACCTTTCCATCGAAATCGCACGAGTGGGTGATGTGGGAAAAATTGCGAATTGGGCTGGGACACGACACGCACCGATTGGGGCCCAACGGACCGCTGCGTTTGGGCGGCGTGGCGATTCCGCACGATCATCATGCGATCGGTCATAGCGACGCCGATGTTTTGCTGCATGCGATCACCGATGCCTTACTAGGGGCAGCGGGAGATGGCGACATTGGCCAACGGTTCCCGGATAACGATCCCTCGAATCGCGGCCGAGATTCACGCGATATGCTGCGGTTGGCGTGGCACCCGTTGGTTGAACAGGGATGGCGACTGCAGCACTTGGATTGTATCGTCTTTGCTCAACGGCCGCAGCTGTTGCCGCACTGGCCGGCGATTCGGCAAGAAATTGCGGCCACTCTTTCCCATGCTTTGGCGGAAGTTCATCCGGAACAAATTGGAGTGAAAGCGAAAACGGGCGAAGGGGTCGGACATATCGGACGCCAAGAGGCCATCGCGGCCCAATGCGTTGCTTTGGTTTGGAGTCATTGATAACGATGCAACAGTTTTTGGATTTGATGCGATTTGTCTTGCAGAACGGCGTCCACAAATCGGATCGCACTGGAACGGGAACTCGGAGCGTGTTCGGCTATCAGATGCGATTCGATCTGAGTGACGGATTCCCATTGGTCACGACCAAACGCTTGCATCTGCCGTCCATCGTGCATGAATTGTTGTGGTTCCTGCAGGGAGCGACCAACATTGACTATTTGCAAAAGAACAAGGTCAGTATTTGGAACGAATGGGCGGATGACGAGGGAAACTTGGGTCCGATTTACGGATATCAATGGCGGTCGTGGCCGACCCCGGATGGACGATCCATCGATCAGATCGATACGGTCATACGTCAATTGCGAACCACGCCGGATAGTCGCCGTTTGATCGTTTCGGCTTGGAACGTCGGACAATTGGA
Source organism: Pirellulaceae bacterium (assembly GCA_030681235.1). Classification (GTDB taxonomy): domain Bacteria; phylum Planctomycetota; class Planctomycetia; order Pirellulales; family Pirellulaceae; genus M30B19. Next base: position 5,698 of record JAUXWY010000142.1, read on the forward strand.
GGACATGGCTCTGCCTCCGTGTCACGCGTTGTTCCAGTTTTATGTGGCGGACGGCAAGCTCAGTTGCCAACTCTATCAAAGGAGCGCCGATATTTTTCTGGGCGTGCCGTTCAATATCGCGTCGTATTCATTGCTGACACATATGGTGGCGCAAGTTGTGGGGCTCCAAGTGGGCGAGTTCATTTGGACGGGCGGTGATTGCCACGTGTACGACAATCACCTGGAACAAGCCGAGTTGCAGCTGAGCCGGGCGCCTTACCCGTTGCCAGAACTAAAGTTGAATCCAGAGCGAACCGAGATTGACCAATTTCGCTTCGAGGACATTGAGATTCTCAACTATCAAGCACATCCCCTGATCAAGGCTCCGATTGCCGTTTGATCGTTGGTCGTTGAGGAGGCTTTGCTTGAGCACAGAGACGAAGTTGGCCGTGATCTTGGCCGCCGCTCAGAACGGAGTTATTGGCCGCGAACAGAAATTGCCGTGGCGACTGAGTCGTGATTTGCAGAGGTTCAAGCAACTCACGATGGGGGCACCGCTGATCATGGGGCGATTGACGTTTCAATCCCTAGGACGATTTCTCCCAGGTCGGCAACACCTGGTGATTAGTCGCCAAGCCGACGTCCGTGGTTGGTGGCCGGTGGAAACACCTCCCGAACAGGGCTTGGTATTCCCTAGTTTTGCCGATGCTTGGGACTACGGCCGCCGCACGAACCTTCGTAGCGTGTTTGCCATCGGCGGACATTCGATATTTGAAGCGGCCCTGCCCTTGGCGGATACACTGTATTTGACGCGGGTCATGGCCGATGTCGCCGGGGACGTGTGGATGCCCGCGATTGATTGGCGACAATGGGAGTGCGTTGAACGTCAGTTTTACACGGCAGACGAACGCAATGAATTCGACCTCGCATTCGAGGATTATCAGCGGCGCGTTGATTGATTCGAAACTATTGACATTTTCTCCACCATCGCGCGTCGTTGGATCGAACGAAAGTCGCCACCGTTTTGTTGGCAAGAATGAAGGATTTTGCGGACGATTCGCGGTGTGTAATCCGGGCAATCGGTAGGTTTTTCCAAAATCTAAAATTGGGCTATTCGACGCGATTCCCGATGCTACCTTAGATCACTTCCCACGCGAAAAACGCGGTCCGTCGGGAGCGACGGTTGATCGCTTGGACAGGTTCGCTGGGCCCGAAAGGTCAACCGCGTGGCCATCGCCCGTGGTCATCCTCCCGGGGTGGGCATTGAGCAAGATTGGTCATTTGACAAGGACAGATTGATGGCAAAGTCGAAACAGCGTTCCAACGGCAATCCCTCAGCATCACGGCGAGAATATCATTTGCCCACGAAGGACGATTCGCGAGGGCAAGCCAAGCAGGAAAATGCGATCACCTGGCAGAGCGAACGTGCCAACGATCGCATCGACAACGAACGCATGGGCATGGACTATGCGGTTGGACTAGCGGAAGGCGATTTGTCGTCTCCGATCGCGTCGGACCAGTGGATGCCGGATCGCCAACTACACGATCGCTCCAGTTGCGAATTCGTCGGGCAGTGGAATCGACTGGTGAGTCAAACGAATTGGGAAAAAGGCCGGCTGATCATGGAATGGCGGGCGGCCCTGGAGAAAGAAGGCGTGCCTTCCATCGAGTACTCGGACGAGGCCTGGAGCCGTTTGGTCGGCGGAGTGACGGGACAACACGTCGGCCGTTTACGGCGCGTGCATCTGCGATTTGGAAAGAACCAAACGACGTTTGCCGGGCTCTTCTGGAGCCACTTCCACGCGGCACTCGAATGGGACGACGCGGAATTGTGGCTGCAAGGCGCCGTCGGAAAGGACTGGAGTGTCTCCCAGATGCGGCATCAACGCTGGGAAACCATGGGGCAATTGGCCGATCAAAAACCCGATCCACGCGATGTCGTTCAAGGAGAATTGGACGAGGACCTGGAACCGCGCGATCGCAAGGGCGACAACTCGGACTTTCAATCGAGTCCGCGAAAAGAGGGACCTGACTTCGGTGATGAACCGGGAAATCTCGCGGGGTCGGCGGCCGCTCAATCGGACGATCTGGCGGCGATCGGAGATCCCGATCGAGTCACGATGACCAATGAAAACGCGGTGGCCAATTTTCGCCCGTTTGAATCGGCGGGAGCCTTGCCCGACGGCTTTAGCGACTTGGTTGAAGATTTCAAGCTTTCCATCATCCGGTTCAAGACGGAAGGCTGGAAAGAAGTTTCCAAAAGCCAAGTCCTGAGCGTTTTGGATGGCCTCCGTTACCTTGTCGAGAGCCAATCTGACTTGAGTTCTTCAGACGATTCAGAATAGGCGGATGGTCGCTCGCCGGTGGTCGGCAACGACTGCGCGGTATGTTATTCTAAACGCTGCCCAGAGATATTCTGGGGCGATCTATTGTTCCGGCGTTTAGAATCGGGACGCCAGTATTCAGCAACAATTTTGGGAGTCGAATTTGTCATGGGAGTCAACCAACCCCTCAATCGCAAACTGAACATGGCTTTGGTCGGTGGCGGTCAAGGCGCGTTCATCGGTCGCGTACATGCAACGGCCGCTGTGTTGGACAATCGCGCACGCTTGGTGGCCGGCGCGCTGAGCAGCAATCCGGAACGAGCCAAGGCCAGTGCGGCGGACTACGATATCTGCGCCGATCGGGCTTACGGTAGCTACGCTGAAATGTTGGCCAAGGAAGCGGCGCTTCCCGATGGACAACGGATCGACTTTCTGTCGGTGGCAACGCCCAATCATACCCACTTCGAAATCGCCAAGGCGGGTGTCGAAGCGGGATTTAATGTGATCTGCGACAAGCCAATGACCTTCGATTTGACTCAGGCCGAGCAATTGATGGCCGCCGTCGAAAAAGCGGGCGTGGTCTTTGCGGTTTCGCACAACTACACCGGTTATCCCCTGGTCCGCCAGGCTCGCGAGATGATTTTGGGCGGAGAATTGGGCGAAATTCAAGCCATCCGTGCTCAATACATCCAAGGTTGGCTGCGCACCAAGTTGGAAGATCAAGAACAAAAACAAGCTGCTTGGCGAACCGACCCTACCAAGAGCGGAGCTGCCGGAGCCTTCGGTGATATTGCCACACACGCGTACAATCTGGGCCGTTTCATGACGGGCTTGTTGCCCGACAAAGTGAGTTGCCAATTGCGCAGTTTTGTGCCCGGTCGGCAATTGGATGACTATGGCACGGCCCTGGTGACGTACGAAAACGGTGGGATGGGAACGGTCACTGCCAGCCAAATTAGCCACGGCCGTGAGAATGATCTGGAAATCGAAATCGATGGCACGTTGGGCTCGTTGAAATGGCGGCAAGAAGAACCAAACCAACTCGTCGTGCGCCAAAACGGTCAACCTCATAAGATCTACACGCGCGATCCCAACGCACCCTACATGAAGCCGCTTGCCGCCGCTTCTTGTCGCTTGCCATCCGGCCATCCGGAAGCGTTCTTCGAAGCGTTTGCCAACGTCTATCGCTCCGCATACGATGCCATGGCCGCGCGAGCGAGCGGGCAATCGATCGAGATGAAAAACACGATCTACCCAAACGTCTACGATGGTGTGGAAGGAATGTATTTCATCCAACAATGTGTGGCGAGTAGCAAAGCCAACGGCCAGTGGTTGCCACTGAAACATGCCGCCGCGCGGCGCTAGAATACAACTTGGGATTGACAAGTTGGAGCTCGCTTGATTTATTAATCTATATTCGAACAGCGAATTGAGTTGTGCAAGGACGCACGAGTCAGTCGCGAACACAAATGCATGGATGCAAGTTTGTGGTTCGAAAAACAAAAACTCGACTTGGGAATTGTGGCCCTCAAGTCGAGTTTTTTGTTTTTGGACCGAGTTATTAGTTCTTTGGTCGTTCTTTGTAAAACTGCACCGTTATTTGTTAAACTGCATCTGGGTGACCAACCAGTTGGCGATGGTGTTGTTGAAGCTCGAATCGTTGGGTTGCCACATGTTTTGAGCTAAATCCAAGCTTAAAATCGCCAGGATACCGGTGACCAACAACGTCGAACCCAAAGATAGGATCTGCAAAACGGAATACGGGGCTTCCGGTTGAGCCATCACTCCACCACCACCCACGCTTTGACCGACTGGGAATACGGACTCGCTGAATGATTCCAATGGTACCGCGCCCGAATCACCAAACTCGTCAGCGGAAAGCAGATCGCCACTTGGACCACCCATTATCGTGGGGTGCGAGTCATCCATCAAATCGGAGTCTTCGAGTGCAATCACTTGCGAGCTACTGGATTGATCGTCAAATGATTCGCCGATCGGTTCCAAGTCAAAATCATCGGCCCCGCCGGCGTCCAAATTCAGAATGCTGCTATCGGACAACTCGAAGTCGTCTTCTTCGACGCCTTGATTGCTAACAATCAAGTCCTCGTCATCCAGGAGCAAACTATCCGAACCATCCGAGTCGCTGTCGTCGACGACAACGTCGCTGCTGTCGATGAAATCGCTGCTCATTTCCCCACTGTCCAATCCGGCACTGTCTTGCAGGCTCAGTTCATCGGATTGAAACAATTCGTCATCGAGCAAATCCAGATTGTCGCTGTTGTCCTTGTTGCTCGCTTTGTCCGTATCGTCAGGCTTGCTTTTGCCTTTGGGCTTGGGTGAATCTTCCAGCGAGATTTCGTCCGAGTCCCGCAACGGCATTCCGGACATCGACCCTGATCCGCTGTCGGACAACATCAATTCGTCGCTGCCATCCAGCAAATTCGCGGAGTCAGAAATGTTTTCAATGGGCGTGTCCAAATCAGAAATCTGGCCAGAGCCCAAACCGAGGTCCTCGGCCACGCGGTCCAATTCGCTTTTCTTGAACTTCCAGCTGGATCCATCGCGAATGCCAAAGATCTGCTTGCTGGAACGCATTTCCAGCAATTTTTCGGTCGAAACACCTAATATCTTGGCTGCTTCAGCTAACGAGATCAGTTCCGATGACATGGGGGCAAGGCTCCAGGGGAAGTTCAAAAAACCATCCGAATGACGTCCAATGACGCCGCGACGGCGATGCGAGCTGGGTTTTCGCGTTACTCTATTCTAAGAGCCCGAATTGGAACTGCAAGTTTTGCCCGCCGATTTTACCTAAAACAATGCAAATTACCTATCCGGTTGGCTCCCAATCGACCAAACGTGCCCGCATAATCGGCTTAGCCGATCCCCGGCAGGCCCTAAAGAGAGGTATTCGAATCCGTTTGGCCCGTCATTTTGGCCCGTCTTTATTGAGTGTCCTGCATCGGCAACTCCGCCACCGCCGACCTTGTTGTCGGTGGGGCGATGATTCACCACTAAGTGTACAGGAAAATCCCGCCGATTCACTCGGCGGATTTTTTCGGCTTCTCGCTACAACGGCGGGGGCGGGTTTTAAGGCCGTAGAACTGATCTTGCTTCAGATACGTCTGCAAGTAGGCCGATCGGTTTTCGTCTTGGGTACGAAGCATCCAGGCTTGCGGAAAATCCCGCCGATTTACTCGGCGGATTGTTTCGGCTTCTCGCTACATCAGCGGGGCTGGTTTTGAAGGCCGTAGAACCGAACTTGCTTCAGATACGTCCGCAAGTAGGCCGATCGGTTTTCATCTTGGGTACAGACCGTCGCCACTTGGCTTTACGCCAGTGGAGCGAGGATTAACCACTACGAAGCTGACTGGCCCAAGGATCAGAGGCCGTAGAACCGAACGTGCTTCA
>JAUXWY010000149.1 GCA_030681235.1 Pirellulaceae bacterium
AGGACAAATCCACGTGTGATTAAGAAACAGCAAAGCAAATGGTCCAAGAAACGTGAAAAACACCGGAAAACACAGCCTTTAAAGCTCCCTTTTCGCGACGCAATCCGGATATTAACTTAGCGGTATTGGGCTTCAGCCGGCGGGAAGTCGTGAAAACGCTCTTTTCAGCTACCCGCCGGCTGAAGCCGGTACACCAGCGCTCGCTAAACCGATATGTACCGAGCGTGCCAGGAAGTTCCTTCTATCCGATCCCGAGCCGCCAGGCGCGCTGGTTCGCATCCTTCGTTGGTTCCGTCATGTTTGGCGAGATCGTGACTTCCCCCGTCCACGGTTGATACGGAGACACGATTATTTCCAGTGGCCGCTTGCAGGCTTCGTACCACACGCCACCGTGGCACACGCGCCCGCTCCACTGGCCCAGGGTCGTCAGGTTCGCGGCTGGGTATTCGAGCGCCGCGATTCGGCTTTCGGCGCGGACTTCAGAAATTAGATACTCGCATCGGGCCTGATTCGGTCGATCCGGCTGCAGTTGTAGAATCGGTTTCTGATCGGAATCCAATTGCACCACGACAAACTCGGTGGCGTTTTCGACCTGATCTTGAATGGACTCCAGACACAGCGGCGCCGCTAACGAGATCGTGGCCGGTCGGCTCACGATCGCCGCTTGCTCCGGGTGCCGCCGCAATTCGTTCAGCGCGGCGGCCGAGCTGTCGGTTGGGATTCGGGTGGCTTGCGGCAAATGTTCGTCCAGCCATTGACGACATTGCTCCAAGGCTTGCTGCTTGCTCGAGACCACTCGAATCGTCGAAAGCGTGCCCCAACTGACCAAACAATGTTCGATCGCAATCACAAGCGATTCGGAAATACACAGTTGAGCCGTTGGTCGATCCTGACTTAACGTTTTCGGCACCTGCAGCGAGCCCGGCGAACCAACGCCGGAAGGATTCGAACTATCGACCAGACGCCGCACGATAGCGACCACAGAATCACTGACCAGACCGCTGCTGGTATTGAATAAGGGGACAAGCCCACAGCGAGCTTGTCGTGACTCGATCGCCGCAAACACATGATCGATCGTGTCGCAAGGCAGGAGCAACGTTTCATCGGGTTGAACCGTTTGAGCTGCCAAATGGCTGTACGTGTGAGCTGGGCCAAGGAAAGCAACGCTAATATCGGTCACTGCGACAACACTTTCCAAATTCCGTATTCACAATTCCGTGAAGCCCCAACCGGCGTTATTTTCTGTTGCATCTTCGCCTGTCTCTTGATCAATCAACAACAACATCGAATAAGCGGTATCAATTTCGTGAGCCGACAACTGCCCGGCCGTCCGAGCTTTCTCTCGCCAGGTGGTGTATTCGAGATGGTGTAAACGCTCGCGCACCAACTGAACAAAATCGCTTTGCTGCGATTCCAAGTATAACAAGTTGACATGCAACTGTCGCCACAAATACACCGCGTGTGGCTCGCACCAAGTTTCCATTTGATTCGTCACATTCAGCGGCGATGGCAATTCGCGGCGCAGATCAAACGACGCGCCTGACTCCAATTCGACTCGATGGACCCAGCCGTAGTTGTGTTGGGGGACTCGGCCGAACATCGGAAAGTTGGGGTCGAGACCCAATTGGCAGACGATAGGGTAAAATGCGCGCGGAAACTTGACCCAATTCGACAATAGCGATGCTTGGGACAGGTTCCACCAAACCATCAACGACACGAGGATGATGACCAACCACTCGGCGCCCGTCGCGGACGGGCGACTGGAACTGGCGAGCGACTGGGGTAACTCCTGCGGCTGATCGCGACGGTCGCGCCAAAGATTGCTCCAACCACCTGATGGACCCGTAGGCCATGCCCAGAACAACAACCAACCGGCCGCGCAAATCGCCGAAAACGTGCCGATCGTCAATGTCGCAGCAATCCCCAAATGCATCAGCAAGAAAAAGTAAGTGGTGGCTCTTCGCGTCCAACCGAACAGACCAGGACAAAAAACCAACAGCGGGCAGAGCAACTCCATCACCAACACGCTCCAGGTCGCGATCCGCAGCAAGCCCGGTTGCGCCAACCACTGAGTCGCGAGCGGTTTCGTGATGAAGCTCCATTGCAGGGCGCTTTCAACCGCAGATCCTGCCCACCAATCGGCGTTCCATTTTTCCAGTGCCGAATACCAATAGATCGCGATCAACTGCAAGAGAATCGCTGCCGTCGCCCAGTTGCAGATCGCGTGACTACGTGTCAGCGGTTCGCCCGCAGTCACATGGTTTGGATACCGCAACGATTGGGCTTGGTTGATCCGCTTGCGCCAAAATCCTTGCCGCGAAAACCACCATGCATCCAAACTAAAGACCGCCCCCGCCGGCAAAAACATCATCCAAAACAAGAACAAACGCTCCAATGAGTCGGCTCCAGAGTTGAACAGCGGCATGCGATGCTGGACCGAAACAACCACAATCCATAGGAGCACGTTCGAGGTCTTGGTAAACAACCCCAGCCCAAACAAAATCGCACTGGCGATCCCCAAGCCGATGACGGTGTCGAACCAGAACCGACCGCGTAGGAAATCGGTCAACCGTTGCAGCGGTTCGTGCCAGGCATGCAAGACTGGCAACGGGCGTGTCGCGTGCTTGGAGTCCTTGGCAGCAGGCACCCCTTCCACGTTTTGGACACTCATGAGCGTCCCATGGGCTTGTTCCACAACTTGATCCAGCCACAGCAATGACCAATGCCAAGAGGTCAACGCGGAACGCGATTCACTGCTGGAAAACAGCGAGACGTCTTCCGAGTCCCGTTCGTCCGCGGCCTGATCTGCCGAAGAAGGTTCCAACGGGAACAAATAGTCGCGGATCTGGACTCGTCCCAACAACCCCCAAATCACAATCAGTGCCAAGAGAATGCGAAAGATTGCTAGCACTTCCAAATCGATCGCAAACGCATTGCGGAACCTGGTCGACCACGCCCGGATCATGTCGGAGTCTTCCGAACATCGGTCGGCGTCGGATCGACTCGCAGTTTAAACTTGACGCTCCACCTGCCTTGCGTGTCACCTGAAACGATCCAATGAGGCATCACTGCCAAATAACTCGCGACCTGTGTCGAGGTCTGGGTTGGGTGTGTTGGACTGGCGACCAAGCGACAAATTTCGGGGGTCTTCAGTTGCAGATCGATTCCCGACCAAACATCGCACAACCCAATCCCGGCCGATTGCGGCAAATACAACGAGCGTTGGCCGGAACCGAGCCGATGTCCCGACAGATCATGAACGAAACGGTTGGTTGCATCCGAACCGACCCCAGCCCAATGCCATAGCGAACCAAAATTCAACAGCAGCCCGTCTGGCAATCCTTCGATCACGTAGGTGACTTCCAATTCGTCGCTACATTCCAGCATCGTAATCGCTTTGGAAACTCGCAACGGCAGGTCATAAACCATCGCTTGCTGTTGGAGTAGAATTTGCACACGACCTGGGCCCTGTCGCAGTTGTCCATGGTAGCTATGGTTGGCGAAGCTGTGGTCCGCTCGGTTCAAATAGTCCTGCACTTCTCCCGATTGAATCTGAGGATACCAAAAATACTCCACAAAGCTGGGCACGCCACTGGCCAATACGTTTTGGCCTACGGAACGAGCGTCAAGTCCGAAGAGTTGGCCGCCGGCTGCTGGGTCGAGCCAAGCGATCAGGTGCGAGTTCGCCACGCGAATTTCCGCGTCGCCATCGCCATCAAAATCGTGCAATAAAGCGTCGATCGTCTCGGGGCGTTGAATCGAGAATTCATCGAGCAGGTTTTCGGCTTCGATCAGATTTCGGCGGACCGACTGTTGGGCGTCGGCGGACAAGTCAGCGACCCACGCCAAAGTGGAGGCCGAGCTTTCGGAGTCGCCCTCGTGGAGAGTCGGCCGTTCGGTGAAGTGGGATGAACTGCTGTGATAACAGGCGCAATACAAATGCCATTTGGCCTGCGACAGAGTCGGCTCTTCATGACCGTCCTGCTGCAAACACGCCAACCGAGAGGTCAAGTACTGCCAGCGATGCAGCAACTGAGCAATGGCACCTTGTGGCTTTGGTGCGTCTGAAACCGGCTGTCGATCAAGTCCCAACACCATTGCGTTCCTCCATGGCAGTTCTGAGCTACATCGGCCAAGGGCTGCAAACTCCTTATTGGATTGTCGATTGTAGGTGTCGTACCTGTTCCGATTGCTATTGCAATTGAATCGATTCGGCTTGAGAATACCCCTCACACGGAGGAAAACATGGGTCTCAAGAGTCAAATTAGGAAGTTATTTCGGCCTGCGGGGTCTGAGCGGGCTGGAACGGGAACGGTACTGTCAACTTCGGCATCTCTCGGGGACGAGAGCCCAGAATTGGCGGCCACCTTGGCGTCGAAGTTTCCGGATATCCCGGAAAGCTCTCGGCAGACGTATCTCGCGGTGAAGTCGCTGACCATGACGTCGCCGGAACGTATCTTTGGTCTGTGCCAAGCCGTCGATCACGTTCTGAAGGCGGAGGTGCCGGGCGACTTTGTCGAGTGTGGCGTGTGGCGCGGTGGAAGTTCCGTGGCCATGATCCGCAGCCTTTTGAACCACGATGTTCGAAGTCGCGACCTCTGGCTCTACGATACGTTTGAAGGCATGAGTTCACCAACCGACCACGATGTCGATTGTTTCGGGAACCCGGCGGCAAACCTGCTCGACCGAGATCGCGAGGACCGCGTGGCTCCGACGTCGGTGTGGTGTGAGGCTTCGCTGGAAGACGTCCAGAGCAACGTTGGACGATGTGGCTACCCTCGCGATAAAATGCATTTTGTCCAAGGTAAAGTCGAGGATACGATTCCGCAGCAAATCCCCGACCAGATCGCTTTGCTGCGACTGGACACCGACTGGTTCGAGTCCACTTGGCATGAGTTGACCCATTTGTACCCGCGTCTGGTGCCGGGTGGCATCCTGATCATCGATGATTACGGGCACTGGCAAGGCTGTCGCCAGGCCGTCGATCAGTATTTGGCGGCACACGCGCCCGACCTGTTCTTGCATCGGCTGGATTACACCGGGCGTTTGGCAGTAAAGCCGCATCCTTCACAGGGGCGTTTGGCTTGAGCGTTGCGACCGCCGAAAATCGTCAATTGTTGAATGTTGGCTGCGGTCGGCATTTCAATCCCGCGTGGCGGAACATTGACGTGGTCAGTTACGACCCGCAGGTGGAGGCTCACGATCTGCGTTTGGGTTTGCCTTCCAAACCAAATCAGTACGACATGGTTTATCACTCGCATGTCTTGGAGCATCTGACCCCGGCGGATGGACAGCGATTGATCGAAGAATGTTACCGCGTTCTCAAACCCGATGGCGTGCTACGAATTGTGGTCCCCGATCTGGAGCAAATCGCGCGCGGCTATTTGACCGCCCTGGAGGAAGCCTGTCCCAGTCTTGCAGAATCGTCGTCCGACGAACATCGCGCTCGGAGTTCGGCCAAGTGCGAATGGATGAGACTGGAGTTGTTGGACCAAATGGTTCGACAGACTTCCGGCGGCTTGATGGGCCCGGCGATGCAATCGGCAAAGAGCGAAATGGCGGCGTATATCGCCCAACGCTTGGGTCATGAAGTGTGCTACGCTCAGGCTCCCGCGGCACCATCCAAATCATCATCGACACCCCTGCCACCCGCCGGCAACGGGCGTCCGCCGGCCCGCGTTCGCTGGGCGAGAAAGTTGATCAAGTGGCTGCTAGGTCCACAAGCGCTCCATTGGCTTGATGTGGGCCAGTTCCTCGACAGTGGCGAAGTCCATCGTTGGATGTACGATCGTCACAGCCTTCGCGAGTTGACCAAACGGTGTCGCTTCACCGATTTCCGAGTTTGTGGCGCGAAGGAAAGCTACTTGGAAGGATTCGCGGATTATGAATTGGATCAAGTCGCTGGCAAAGTTCGCAAACCCGACTCGATCTTCGTCGAGTGTCGCAAGCCGTCGTAACGCGCCCCAAGAATTCGTAACGGTTCACGGAAGTCGTGTGAATCAGCGGACGAAGAGAAACTCGTTCAGATTCATCGTCACCAGGCAGAAGCGAGCCAAGGCCTGTTGCGGGTCGGCTCCGTCACGTGAGCGGAGGCGATGGACGAACTCGACACCCTTTTGCACCTCGTCCGCGGCCAAGTCTCGCTGCGTCGTCCGCTGCAAGGCAAGGGTCACTTGGCCGGCGACATCTGAAACGTCTACGGTTTGCAAGATGTTCTGAGCCATCCGCTGGGCTTCCGTATTCGTGAATTCGCTGTTGAGCATCCCCAGAGCTTGGGTCGGTTGCGTGGTATTGAAGCGCACCGGACAACTGAAATCGGCCTCGGCCACATCGAAGTTCTTCATGATCGGCAGTACCAACGAGCGTTTGCTCTTGATGTAAACACTGCGGCGATCGCGATCTTCCGGTGACGATTGCCCCCAACCCGAGCCAGGTTGCGACTGGCCGGCCAAAACTTCTTGCGGCATGATCGGAAAAATGCTCGGCCCAAACATTTTCAAATTCAAATGCCCCGTGGCCGCCAGAATCGAATCGCGAACTTCTTCGGCCGCCAACCGCCGCATGTTCGTCCGCCAAAACAAATCGTTGTTGGGGTCCACGGCATAAGCCGCTTCATTCAGCGACGACGACATGCGAAACGCATTGGACAACAGGATATCACGCTGCAAAGCTTTTAATCGCCATTGATGGCCGATCAATCGCAGCGCCAACCAATCCAACAACTCGGGATGCGTGGGGCGATCGCCTTGAAACCCAAAGTCACTCGCCGAACGGACCAACCCGCGATCGAAGTAGCCTTGCCAAATACGGTTGGCGATCACTCGCGCGGTCAAGGGATTTTCCGCACGGGCGATCCACTTCGCCAACGACAATCGCCGACCAGTGGATTCACCATTGGTCGGAGTTTGAATCTGGGGTTCCGGTGGAGATAAGACGGATGGAAACCCGGGCAGGACGGCATTGCCCAACACGTGCGGATTGCCTCGCAACAGGATGTGCGTCGGTTCG
>JAUXWY010000163.1 GCA_030681235.1 Pirellulaceae bacterium
TCGCCTCGGCCGCTCCCAATCCGATGATTGAATTCTGATTCATTTCATTATTCCTTGGTCACAAACTCGTCGGTATTCATGATGACGCTCACCATCATGGTCATGGCCGCCAACGGCGGGCGCTGCCAACGCGCGTCAGCCGTCGCTTGCCCAATTTTCGCCAACTCGTCCGCTTCCGCGACGTTGCCTCGATAAAATGTCAAGAAATCGCCAAAGCTGCTTTCCAGCTGCTGTCGCTCCGTCTCACTAGGCTCACGAAACAAGGTCGTTTGAAAAGCCGTCGTCACGGCCCCCGCAACTGCTTGTCGAAAGGCGGAGTCGTCCAACGGCGTGATGTCTTCATTGAGCTGCGGATAACGGTCTAGCAATCTTTCAGCCAAATGCCGAGCAGCCTCGACATAGGTCGGATCGTTCCACAAGGCTAACGATTGCAGAGGTGTGTTGGTGATCGCGCGCTGGGCATAACATATCTCCCAACTTGGGGCATCAAATGTCGAGACGGTCGGATGCGAAACCGTCCGCTTCCGATAGGTGTAAAGTCCTCGGCGATACCGGTCTGGACCATTTGATATTCGATAAGGTCCATCGTTGGCTCCACCGGCCAACTCCTCCCACAAACCGTCCGGCTGGTAAGGAAACACCGACGGACCACCAATCGTCGTGGTCAAAAGTTGGGACACTTGCAACGCTTGATCGCGGATTTGTTCCGCGGACAGTCGCTGTCGTGGTCCACGCCAAAGCCAACGATTATTGGGATCGCCTTCCGCAACGGCCGCGCGGTGATCCGAAGCTTGTTGGTACGTCCGGCTGGTCACAATCAAACGCTGAATGTGCTGGACGTTCCAACCCGAATCCCGAAACTCACACGCCAACCAATCGAGCAGTTCCGGATGCGACGGAGGAGAACCTTGAACGCCAAAGTTATCAAGCGTTTCGACCAGCCCGCGTCCGAAAAACTGGTTCCATATTCGATTGACGGTCACTCGGGCGACCAAGGGGTTGCGAGGATCGATCATCCACCGCGACAAGCCCATCCGGTTCGCAGGTTGATCGTCCGTCATCGGCGGCAAAATCGACGGTGTCGACGGCCATAATTCTTCCGACATCTCCGGCGAATCGTATTGTCCACGGCTCAACGCGAAGGTCGGACGATACTCGGCTCGATCCCGCATGATCATGCAAGTTTGTTGAGACGCCAGTAGTTTCTCGCGTTGTGCCTCGGCCGCTCTTAATTGCCCCGCAAGTTCACCTTGGTTCAAGTTCGAAAGGTATTCTTGAATCAAGGGCTGAGCTGCTGGATGCAAGGTTCTTGCTCGCTCCGCTGCCTGGACAATGGACTGTCGTTGCCAGCTTATCACGGCCGCAGAACTCAGCGCTTCGTCAAACCAAGCAAATCCGGCCACCTGGCCGTGCAGATGTAGCGACTTGCTGCGTTGCCCCAAGTACGCCGTGGATTGGTTCCGAATCGATTCGGTCAGCGAATCCACCTCGACGTCGACCACTAGCGGCACGCCATCCAAGTACAACTTGAGCCCCGCCGCTTTGCTGGACCCGTCGTACGTCACGGTTAGCAATTGCCAAGCTTGACCATTCAAGGCCCGATGGGAGACGACCGCAATCGCGTTGCTGGACCATTGGTGAATCAAATGAATCTTGAGTCGTCCATTCTCGATCACGATCCCGTCGAAGCCGCGATAATTTTCGTCTTCGTTCATCTTCGCGAACAAGGCGCCGCGAACCGAACCATGAACCCACAACGACCACGAAAATGGAGTGTCGCGGTCGATCGAATCCCATTGGGCCCCCAGCCCCTCATTGGCCGCTTGTCCAGTAAAGGCCGTGGCCGACCCAATCGGACTCCACGCGGCCTCAGCGCCCGTTGCATTCGAATGCCCAAGCGATTCGAACGTCGGACTTGGCAGTTTGCTCGAGTCGTTAGCCAACGTATCCGCCCAATGAGCAAGCACTCGGTCGAGTGGTTGGTTGGTTGGTTCGTTGGCGATTCGCTTTTGCAAATCCGCTATTTGTTCGTCGACGACGGCAAGTTCTTGGACCTGCTGCGGTGTCGGAACTTTGATTTGGGGGCCGGTGTTGCCACGGGTCTCGATGTAAACACCTTGCTCGTCGATGTTGTTGAAGAACGCAAAGAACCGATAGTAGTCGCGTTGTTCGATCGGGTCGTACTTGTGATCGTGGCATCGAGCACATTGCATTGACAAACCTAGAAACGTCGCGGAGGTTGTCTCGGCACGTTCTGCACAATTTTCGATTCGCCACTCTTCTTCGATGGAACCACCTTCGGTCACCGAGCGATTGTTGCGGTTGAAGCCCGTGGCGATCCATTGTTCCGTCGTTGGTGCGGGCAACATGTCGCCGGCGATTTGCTCGACCAAAAATTCGTCGAATCGCTGGTGTCGATTGAATGAGCGAATCACCCAATCTCGCCATGGCCATTGGCTACGATAAAAATCGTTTTGGTACCCGTTGGTGTCCGCATAACGAGCCAGATCCAACCAAGTCACCGCCATGTGTTCGCCGTAGTGAGGCGAACCAAACAGGCTCTCGACGATTCGTGCGTAGTTCGCCGCAGTTGGCTCCGCCAGAAAATCCCGAGCGACTTCCGGTGATGGTGGCAAGCCCGCCAAGTCGAAGTGGACTCGCCGCAGAAGCTGGTGCGGTGGCGCGGCTGGGGAGGCTTCAAGGCCCTGTCGTTGGTGTTCGGCTCCCACAAAATGATCGATGGGATTGATCGGCCAGGCATTCACGCTCGCGGGCACGATCGGTCGCTGGATCGCTTCAAAGGCCCAATGGCTTTGGTAGCGAGCGCCTGCGGCAATCCAAATTCGGAGTGTCTCTTTTTCTTCGTTGGTCAAGACGTGCCCCGTTTCCGAGGGTGGCATCACGGTCGTTGGATCCGAGGAAAAAATCCTCTCGATCAATGGGCTATTTTCAGGTTGGCCGGCGACAATCGCAGCGGCCTTGGCCTCAGATTCTTGGTCCAATCGCAAGTCGGCTTGGCGTTGTTTGGCATCGGGACCGTGACAGGCCAAACAATGACGGGCCAAAATCGGCTGAATATCTTGGCGATAACTGACAGGGTCTTGAGCCAAGCCCGACGCTGAACCGCTCATCGCGGCAAGCAAACAGACCAAAAAACGAACAATACCTGGCAAATGGTCACGCATAGAAACCCTCGAATACCCACGACGCTAATCCGGTCGCAATTCCCTTGTCCCGCCATCATTCTAGCCAACTCCTCGCCAGAATTCGACGATTGGCACCAGGAAAACTCCAACTTGTCGCAGGGCGATCGGTCTACCAGACTCCGAGAACTTGTTACGCCATCAGTTTAGCAAGCGCTGGTGTACCGGCTTCAGCCGGAGGGGGCAGTAAAAAAACTCTTTTCAGCTCCCCGCCGGCTGAAGCCGGTACACCAGCGCTCGCTAAATAGCCTTTGTGATGGCTTTAGCCGGGACAATTCCTAGTCCGCAAACGGGTGAAACAGATTGGGGCCTTTGGGTCGCGCCCTCAGAATGGCCTGCGCCAGTTTGAAGTCTTCAGAAGTAGTGATCTTGATGTTCGAACCGGTACCTGTCACGACCGACACGGGGTGTCCCGCAGCTTCCACAACTTGCGCATCATCCGTGATCGGAATTCCGCCCAGGCAACCGTCCTTGGCCTGTGAGACAAACTTGGCGTACGCTTGGATCAGAATCGTCTTTTCGAAGGCTTGCGGTGTTTGCGCCAACCAAAGGTTGCGTCGATCCACCGTTTTCTCGACGCGTTGCTCGGGAGAGATTCGCTTCAGCGTCGCGTGCACCGGTTGGGCCAAGATCGCCGCTCCGGTTTTTTTTCCTAGGTTGAAGACTTGGTCGATATCTTTTTCGACCGCACAAGGCCGCGCGGCATCATGAATGGCAATCCACTTGGCCTTGGCATCCACTCGTTCCAATGCATTGGCGATCGAGTGATGGCGTTCGGCTCCCCCGACCACCCAATCGATCCCCAAGACCGCCAAGTCCGACCCAAAGCGATCGATAAAGTAGTCGCAGTCCTCTTTTGCGATCACGACAATCACTTGCCGCACATCGGCCCGATCGCGAAACAAATCCGCGGTTCGCAGCCAAACAGGCCGCCCATCGAGTGCCACGAAGACTTTCTTCTGGCTCGAGTTTCCCGCAGCCCCAAAGCGGCGACTCTGCCCAGCCGCAGGCAGAATGACAGAGAAATCCGACATGGCCGCCCACCTCTCGCTATTTTGATGGGTACAACGTGATGATCAACTGATGGAGTTGCCGGACCACTTTTTCCATTCCTTCTCGGTTTGTCAAAAAGACCATCAACTCGTTGAGCATGACGCGACCTTGCGGCCAACGCACATGGGCCGCCAACGCGCACTCTTCCAGGACTTGATACAAACGAGCCCGGGTCAGCCCCAGTTCTTCGCTTTGTTCGCGAATCGCTTTGGCTTTCGCCCCAGCTCCGACTCGATCCCGCACCAAATCATAAGCAAAGTCGCCCATGTCGATTCGTAGCTGATTCAGGACCGGGGTAATCACCATTTGTTGAACGACTTTGGCTTGCGGGATTGCCACATGGGACATGATGTCAAAGATCGCCGTCTCGATTTCGTACACAACTCGTGGTTCCAATCGCAAAATCAGGTGCCCACCCTCGGGCATGGCCGTCATGCTCAGATCGATGGTGTAGAAGACTTCGAGAATGGAGCTGACTCGTTTTTCACCGTAAGTTCGGAGTTGCCGCAGTTCTTCCAACGAATAAGGCAAGTAATTGCCCAGCGGCGAGTTCCAAATAACCGACGTGATCTCGATCAAGTTTCGAGCCAAGCGACCCAAAGGGAGCGAATTGAGGCGATGCCGGGCCACGGTTGTCTTCCATTTCGCCCATTGCCCTTCGGTAACGGCTCGAGAATTGAAGGTTTCCAACGCTTCCGTGAGTTTCGCGGCGTGGTTGGGAACCATCGTTTCGTTCCCGCTGGCCACGGGTTCGGGCAGTTGCGGGTCGCCGGCAATGGTCCGTTCCAATAGCTCCAGCAACATACGGAGTTTCTTGACGCCAATCCCACGCGTGAGACAAAGATCTTCAAAGGACATCCCCAGCAATTGGTCGACCGTCAGGTCGATCAGGGCCATCGGCAAGCGCCGGTCGTCCGGTTTCGACCAGTACAGAATGGGCCGCTTTCGCCGATCGGCAAATTGTGGCTGGAGCAAGTTTTCCCGCAGCTTATTGAATTCGGTCTGCATCAGCAATACTTCCGTATTGACCAACGCTGGATGCTTCATATTCACAACAGTCCCTCATCGTTTTCAAGTATTATCTGCCCGAGTTCCGGGTTTCTGGCGGCCTATTCGCGATTGTTTCCTGCCATAATTCTAGGTTAAATCCCTAAAAACGGCCTGTAAAATGGCTGACTATGGAGAACGAGAGTTTTCGTGACTTCCGTTTTTTCGTCTTCCTGTCCGTTCAGCCCGCCAATTGTAGCCTGTTCAAAAAAAATGCCTACCACCACTTGTCAAGAAAAAAACTCGCCAATATTCCCGGTTGATTCCGTCTGGCATTGAAGTTTGGCAAACGGGAGGTTGATTTCACGCTTTTGATCACGGGTGTTAAGCTGTGCGGATTGTTCGAGTCGCCGGTCAACAAATCCCGAGTTGTTCCGGTGTTTTTCGGCCGCAAAGTCCTTCTCAAGCGGGTAACTTTACGGGACCGTCACTGGTTCTCCCATTGCGGTCGACAGAATGGCGTGGTTTCGCAAGAATGTCGGACTCGCAAAGTCCAAATTCGGGGCTGGACCGCTGTCATGTTTTTTTCGACAAATGGATTGTCTCATGTTGAATCCGCATTCGGTTATCTCGGAGTCGTCGTACGACCTGCTCGGTCCGCTTCCGGTCGAGTTCCAACGACATCTCTGCTTCACTTTGGGGCATCAAATGTACGGTTCGTCCAACGGCTATCGCCACTTTGCGTTGGCGTTGGCCGTCCGTGATCGACTGTCGTGCCAATGGCGAATGACTCGGCAACGATTGGAACAGTCCGAAGAACGGCGCGTGCATTATCTCTCATTGGAATTCTTGCTCGGCCGCTCGTTGGGGAATGCGGTTATGAACATGGACCTCGAACAAGAGGTCCGCGAATCGCTGGAAAAACTCAGTCTCCGCTTCGAAGACCTCCAAGAACAAGAACTGGATGCCGGGCTGGGCAACGGTGGTTTGGGTCGATTGGCCGCCTGTTTTCTCGATAGCTGTGCGACACTGCGATTGCCGGTGACGGGTTATGGCATCCGCTACGAATACGGCATGTTCCACCAACGGATCGAGCAAGGGCGTCAAGTTGAGGCTCCGGACCATTGGTTGCGTGAGGGCAACCCTTGGGAAATCGAACGAGCCGAAGATACACGCATCGTCCGCTTTTACGGTCATACGGATCGGTCCATTGACGCTCAAGGTCGTTTCCATGCACGCTGGGTGGGTACCCAGGATGTGCTGGCTGTCCCTTACGACATGCCCATCCCTGGGCACAAAAACGACACGGTCAACACCTTGCGACTGTGGAAGGCCACGGCCACCGACGCCTTCAACTTGGCGGAATTCAACCAAGGCAATTACACCGACGCCGTGGTCAAGAAGAATCGGGCCGAGCAAATCTCGATGGTCTTGTACCCAAACGACTCGAGCGAAAACGGCAAAGAGCTGCGGCTGCAACAGCAGTACTTTCTTGTCTCTGCCAGTCTGCAAGACGTGTTGGACGATTGGGTCAAGCAATACGGGACCGACTTCACCGAGTTTGGGCGATTGAATTGTTTTCAATTGAACGACACGCATCCCGCCTGCGCCGTCCCTGAGCTAATGCGTCTGTTGATGGATCAACACAATTTAGAATGGGAAGTCGCTTGGCGAATCACCACCAGTTGCATGGCGTACACGAACCATACGTTGTTGCCGGAAGCCTTGGAACGCTGGTCGGTCGCATTGTTCGCTCGATTGTTGCCGCGTTTGCTGGAAATTATCTTCGAAATCAACGAGCGATTCCTGGGCGAAGTCAAGAAGCGGTTTCCCAATCAACCGGAACTCTTGCAGCGACTGTCCCTAGTGGAAGGTGGCGATCATCCGCACGTTCGGATGGCCTATTTGAGCATTGTGGGTAGCTTTTCGGTCAATGGCGTCGCTCACTTGCACACGGAATTGTTGAAGGCGGGACTATTCAAGGATTTTCATCAACTCTGGCCCAACAAATTCAACAACAAGACGAACGGCGTGACCCCCCGGCGTTGGTTGTCGCACTGCAATCCCAGGTTGCGATCCTTGATCACCGACGCGATTGGCGATTCGTGGGAAACCGACATGCTGCACCTGCGAAAAATCGCGCCGTTGGCCGACGACGCCGCGTTTCGTGCCAAGTGGCGAGAAGTCAAATTCCAGAACAAGGTTTGCTTCTCGAATTACGTCAAAGAAAACACCGGGGTTGCGTTTCCGACCGACGCGATATTTGACGTGCAAGTCAAGCGAATCCACGAATACAAACGACAATTGCTGAATGTCCTACATGTGATTCACCTGTACGATCGCATTCGCCGAGGTGATGTGGCAGGCATGGTCAACCGCTGCGTTCTGATCGGCGGCAAGGCCGCTCCGGGCTACCACATCGCGAAATTGATCGTCAAGTTGGTCAACAACGTGGCTGACGTTGTCAATTCCGATCCGGCGACGAAAGATCTACTGCGACTTGTCTTCCTGCCCAACTATCGAGTATCGGCCATGGAAATTCTATGTCCCGGTACCGAACTGTCGGAGCAGATCTCGACGGCTGGCAAGGAAGCCTCCGGAACCGGCAACATGAAGTTCATGATGAACGGCGCGCTGACGATTGGAACTCTGGACGGTGCCAACATCGAAATCCGCGAAAAGGCTGGAGCCGAAAACTTCTTCCTGTTTGGCTTGGATGCTAAAGGCGTGATGGAAACGCGTTATACCTACGATCCCAACTTTATCATTGCGGCCGACGACGACATCCGACGCGTGATGGAACTGTTGGAAGGTGGGCACTTCAGCCCGCGCGAACCCGGCATTTTCGATCTGTTGGCTGCTGGATTGCGGAACCCGCATGATCAGTGGCTTACCATCGCGGATCTGCGCAGCTATATTGACGCCCAAGCCCTCGCCGCAGCTACCTATGTCGACCAAACTCGCTGGACCCAAATGAGTATTCTCAATTCGGCCAACAGTGGTTGGTTTTCCAGTGATCGCACGATCCAACAATACGCCGACGAAATCTGGGCCGTTCGCCCAATGAAAGGTGAGTGATGCACTTGCCACGCAGCTGCGGACTACTTTGCCATGTGACTAGCCTGCCCAGTCGTTATGGAATTGGCGATTTGGGACCTGCCGCCTACGACTTTGTCGATTTCCTGGTGAAGTCGGGCCAACGGTTGTGGCAAACGCTGCCTCTCGGGCCGCCGGCTTGCGAGAACTCGCCTTACAGCGCCTATTCCGCGTTCGCCGGAAACCCCTGGCTAATCAGCCCCGACTTTCTCCTGCATTCGGCTTGGGTCGCGCCAGAAGACTTGTTGCGATTGCGCGAGACCAACCGCAATCCGCATGCCGTGGACTATTCGGCCGTGGCGTCGCTCAAAGCCGAACTGCTGCGAAAAGCTTGGGACGGGTTTCGACAACAACTGAGCGGATTGCCCAGCGACGGGTTTGTGACTTTTTGTCGAACCCATGCCCATTGGCTTGACGATTTCGCCCGCTTCGAGGCTCTGACCAAACACTTTGGGTTCTCGGACTGGACACGCTGGCCGGTGGAGCTCAAGACTCGAGTTCCTTCCGCCTTGACCGAATGGGACCATCAACTGCGGGACGAGATTCAGTACGTGAAGTTCTTGCAGTTTGTGTTCGATCAACAGTGGTCCTCGTTGAAGAAATACGCCAACCAACGCGAGGTGCAAATCTACGGCGATATGCCGATCTTTGTCGCCCATCAAAGCGCCGATGTTTGGGCCAATCGTCGCCTGTTCGACTTGGACGATGACGGACAACCGCGGGTGGTCGCGGGTGTACCTCCCGACTGTTTTAGCGAAGACGGACAACGTTGGGGGAACCCACTTTACAATTGGAATGCCATGCGAGCCGACGGATTCCGATGGTGGGTCCAGCGGCTCCGACATTCGTTCTTGATTTTTGATTTGCTCCGGATTGATCATTTCCGAGGGTTCGAAGCCTATTGGGAAATCCCGGCGGATCAAACAACCGCAATCGTCGGTCAATGGGTCAAAGGTCCTGGACAAGAACTGTTTGATTCCCTGCAACATCATTTGGGCGAATTGCCGTTGATCGCGGAAGACTTGGGATTGATCACCCCGGAAGTCAACGCTCTATTGGAAACGACGCAATTGCCCGGCATGCGAGTCTTGCAGTTCGGCTTCGGTACCGAGTCCGACGATTTCCATCGGCCGAATAAGTTTCCTGTTCACAGCGTGGCCTATACCGGCACGCATGACAACGACACGCTGTTGGGATGGTACCGCAAGTATTTGACGGATCCAAAACAGATCGACGTCGTGACACCATTCCTTCGCGAGTTCGTCGCGGCCTATCCAGACTTGGCGAAGCAGCCCGTCCAGTGGCAGTTGATTGCGTCGGTGCTACATTCGGTGGCAGATACCGCTGTGATCCCAGTTCAGGACATTCTGAGCTTGGGCAACGAAGCCCGCATGAACGTACCGGGTGAAGCCAAAGACAATTGGGCCTGGAGGTTGCACGAAGGCCAATTGACCTCAGAAATCAGTCGCCAACTATTTAACCTCGTCATCGAAGCGGGCCGAGGCTAAGGAATCGTCCCGAATTGGATTATCGACCAGGGAGAGTCCGGCGATTGGTTCACGCGAAGTCGCGAAGACGCAAACTCTGTATGATTGTTCACGACTCGTTTGATCCCTTCCTTATGGCTTCACCACAAAGTTGACCAACCGGCCTGGCACGACGATTTCTTTCACAATCTGTACTCCTGCCAACAGTGGCGCGATCTTGTCATCGGCCTTGGCGATCGCCAACATCTCGGCCGATGTGGCCGCCGGGCTGACAAAAATCTTGCCGCGTAGTTTTCCTTGAATTTGAACCGGAACTTCAACCACTTCGTCCACAACCCACCGCGGATCGTAGGTCGGCCAATTTTGAAAACTTACGGACTCGGAGCCACCCAACGCTCGCCACAATTCTTCAGCAATATGCGGAGCGAACGGAGCCAACATGATGACCAAGGGTTGCAACATCGTGCGTGGCCGTTGAGCGTCTTTGGTAAACGCGTTCACGAACTCCATCATTCGCGAAATGGCAGTATTGAAGCCCATGTCGTCGATGTCTTCGGTGACCGCTTTGATCGTCTTGTGCAAGACTCTCAACTGTGCTTCCGTCGGTTCGTAATCACCGACCGAGGCCGACAAGGCCATGGTCTCAGCGCGATCATCAATGATCAACCGCCAAGCTCGGTCCAAGAAATTGCGAACGCCGACCACACCCGCCATGTTCCACGGCTTGGTCGCTTGCAACGGTCCCATGAACATCTCATACAACCGCAGCGAATCCGCGCCGAACTGCTCGACGATCGCGTCCGGCGTGATAACATTGCCGCGACTCTTGCTCATCTTTTCGGAGCGACTGCGGAGCGTCAATTCGGTACCGACCAAAAACACTTGACCCTTTTGCTTCAGCGTATCCGTCTCGGACAACGCGACCGTTTCCCCGGCAACCGTCTTCAGCAGGCTTATCTCCGTGACGCGATTTTCGTCGTCGGTCACCGGTACACCTTGGATCCCCAAGGATTCGACCGCGGTCCGATGCTGCTCGAACTCCTCCGGACCACAATAATAAGTTGCTTCGCCGAGGATCATGCCTTGATTGACCAACTTTTGGAATGGTTCGCTTGTGCTGACATAGCCGCGGTCGTGCAGCACTTTGTGCCAGAACCTGGAGTACAACAGATGCAGCACGGCGTGTTCCGCGCCGCCGACGTACAAGTCGACGGGCATCCAAGCCGCTTCCTTCGCTTTGTCCCACGCTTGCGCGTCATTCTTGTTGTCGATATAACGCAGATAGTACCAACATGATCCCGCCCATTGCGGCATGGTGTTGGTCTCGCGTTTGTAGCGGCGTCCATTGCGTTCCACATACAACCATTCGGCGGGCGCTTTACCCAGCGGTGGTTCGGGCCGTCCGTGGGGTTTGTAATCTTCCAAATACGGCAAGTCCAACGGCAGTTCGCTGGGGTCCAGCGGCACGACCACGCCGGTCGGTTGCCCGGACTCGTCCAATTCATGCAAGATCGGAAACGGCTCACCCCAAAAACGTTGCCGACTAAACAGCCAATCGCGTAGCTTGTAATTCACCGATTCGCGGCCTACGCCTTGCTCGGCCATGCGGGCCGTGATGGTGGCCTGTGCTTGAGTCGTCGTTAGTCCGTCCAAATATTGGCTGTTGATCGAAAGACCAGGACCCGTATAACACAAGGAGCCGGCCAATACCGCCGTTCGGTCATCGGCCGACAACGGATCGCTCGGATCCAGTACCGCGACGACCGGCAATTGATACTGCACGGCGAACTCGAAGTCGCGCGTGTCATGCGCGGGAACCGCCATGATCGCTCCTGTGCCGTAACCAATCAGCACATAATCCGCGACCCAAATCGGAATCGGTTTCAACGTGGCCGGATTGATGGCGTACGAGCCGGTAAAGACACCAGTCTTGGACTTCTTGTCGTCTTGGCGATCGCGGTCGCTCTTGCTGGCTGCGGTCGCGCGGTACTCGGCAACGGCCTTGGCTTGCCCAGCGGTCGTCAATCGATCGACCAGAGGATGTTCGGGAGCCACCACCATGTAGGTCGCACCGAACAATGTATCCGGTCGAGTCGTGAAAACTCGCAAGCAACGGTCATCGGTCTTCTTTGGCCAACCGGCACCGGCGCGCTCCTGTTGCCACGCGACCAACGGATCGGTTGAGCCCACATAAAAGTCCACTTCAGCCCCAGCGCTACGACCGATCCAAGCTCGTTGTTGTTGCTTGATGCCCTCGGTCCAGTCGACGCCGTCCAAGTCAGTGGCCAGGCGATCGGCGTAAGCGGTGATCCGCAGCATCCATTGTCGCAAAGGAATTCGAGTCACCGGATGATTGCCGCGTTCGCTACGCCCGTTGATCACTTCTTCATTAGCTAACACGGTTCCCAATCCCGCGCACCAATTGACCAATTCTTCGGACTGATAAGCCAAGCGATGTTCGTCGCGATACTTGCCAACGGCGGCTTCACCCAATTGTTGAATGTCTGCTGGGATTGGCAGCTCGGCGATCGGACGCCCCATTTGTTGTTCGGTGTCGAACCAAGTATCGAACAACAACAAGAAGATCCATTGGGTCCACTTGAAGTACTCGACGTCCGTGGTGGCCAGGCAGCGATCCCAATCGTAACTAAACCCGAGCATCTTCAACTGGCGAATGAAATTGGCGATGTCTCGTTCCGTGGATTGTCGCGGCGGTGTGTTCGTTTGGATCGCATATTCTTCGGCGGGCAAACCAAAGGCATCGAAGCCCATCGGATGCAAAACGCTATAGCCGTTGGCTCGCCAATAACGGGCCAAGATATCGGTGGCCGTGTAACCTTCCGGGTGACCGACGTGCAATCCCTTGCCACTGGGGTAAGGAAACATGTCTAAAACATACTTCTTTTTCGAAGTCGGCGGTTCCGGTGTTTTGAAGCATTGATGCTGTTCCCAATAGCTTTGCCAATTTGGTTCGATCTCAGCGGGGTTGTATCGAGGCATCGGATTAGGGACCTGAAGTTGGGATCGGGATACGTGGAACCACGCAATTGGTTCAGCGGCATCGGTGCCGTGGAACGGTCATGAGTTTAATCGAACGTCGCCGGGGAACGGAACCCGTCCAAATCGACGTGATTCGGCTACGGGGTCGACCCAGCATGGGGGAACAACTGCCAAAACAAATAAGCCGCAAGACTGGCGGCCAAGACCGAATCAACCACATCCAACATTCCACCCAAACCCGGCAGCCATCCGCCCGAGTCTTTGATTCGTGCATCGCGTTTGAACATGGATTCGGCCAAGTCGCCGAGCGTTCCCGCCAGCGAAATCCAGACGCCGTACCCGATGGCCATCGGCAATGTCAGTGGACTTGGCATACGAAAGAGGCCGGGAGCAATCACGTAGCACAACAACAACGAACCCAACATCCCGAACAGAAATCCTCCGATCGCACCTTCAATCGTTTTTCCGGGACTAATCCGCGGAATGAGTTTATGGCGTCCAAGCGAACGTCCCACAAACAACGCTCCGGCGTCGGCAATCTTTGGGATCGCCAACACGGTCAGCAGCGCCCACAGACCAAATGAATTCGACGGAGTTTGCCGCAACAATCCCAAGACACCTAACGGCAGGCCAATGTAGCCCATCGCCAGGACCGTCGCTGCGATTCGGCCCAGGACTTGATGGGACGGAGCTGCGGCAGTAGCCTTGCCGAATTGCAGCATCTCGACACCGATGATCAGGACGCCTCCGCCCACCAAACTGGCCAACAACCATTGCATGCTGCTGGTCTCTTGCCACGAATTGGGCATGACCCCATGGCCGCAAGCGGCAATGACCACCGCTACCGTCGCGACGATCATCACTGCCCGATGGAACGCCGTGCCACCCAGGGCGGGTAAGGTCAACATGGCAAACTCGACCGTGGCCAAGGCCGCAAACAGGCTCAACAAGACCATCGCCAGGATCCCTGGTCTACCCAACGACTCGGGCTGTCCCCACTGCCAATCAAAGTAGGCAGCCGTCGTCAAGACACTGATCAGAATAAACGAAGACAACAAACGCCAACGCAACACGGATTTACTTTTCCTTCAGGCAATCGAGACAAAACAAACAACTATGGACGAATCGGGCATCCGCTGGGAGTTAACGAGTGGTGCTGCCAACTTCCGTCGAGCCGGAATCTCGCAGTTGCAAGCGGGCCTCCGCCTGACGAATCGAACGCATCGCAAACATCACCAGCGCGATGAACACGACGAACAGCGTCAATAACAACCAAGTCACGAGACGCAGCAGCGCATCGCTCAGCTCCTCCGACGGACGCAACACGTCCGCGTAGTTTTCGGCAGCAAACACCATCAAGCCCGAGTCCCGCAAGTTCTCGCGGCCCGGCAGACCAAAACCACACCGCACTCGCGCCGAACCGGCGATCCATTTCCCTTGATAAGCCTCGCGACCTTTGGTATTGGCCAGTGATTCCAATTGGCCGATCGGATCTTCAATCACACCATAGGCCTGCGACAGCGCGAGGTCACTTACTCGGGCGCTAAAGACTTCGTCCGGAATCAGCCCCTGGGTCGATAATTCCTTCAAGAACGGATGTTCCAAAATCGTCCCCAGATGTTCTCCGGGTCGGGCATCGATGAGAAAGGCATATTGATGGACCCCATTTTCGAATTCCACAAACGTGCCCATATCCACCGTGATGGCAACCACACCCAAGAAGTCGTCGCCGTCGGTTACCGGAGCAGTAAACGCAATCTTCCATCGATCATTGGCTGTCGAAGTAAACACGGCGGAAATATGCACGTCGTTGATTCGCGAGCGACGTTTCAGATCCTGATTGGACAACATTTCAACATCGGCGGGTGAATCGAGATTGACATCCCGGTTCGTTCCGTTGAAATAGGACCGATAAGAGTAGTTCTTACCAAGAATTCCCTTGTTGACTTCTTCTTGAAATCGATTGGCCACTTGCGTGCCATACGGATCACTCACGAACAAACTGGCAGAAACCGGTGACTCCGGATCACGATAGAAAGCCAGCAAACTTTGACTCAAACGTTCGGACGCTGGATGTGACGACAAGATCTTGCGATTGTCTTTCAAAGTGGCGTCATCATTGAGCAGTGGATTCGCTAACGACTCCGCGATTTTCTGGAATTCAACATCGTTGTACAATTGCTTCAATTCATGTGTGACCGCTGGGTCTTCCGCCATCCGCGAGACAAACTGACAATAGCGATCCAATTGAGCCGAGGCACTAGTGGCTGCCAACTGAGCGGCCCATTGGTTTTTTTCGCCAGCCTTCTGTTCAATGGCAGAAGCCGTATCAATTCGAGCTTGTCGGTACATGAAGGAAAAGAACGACAGCATGACCGCCAATAACATCAGTGGAGCCACCATCCCCAAGATCAACAACGGACGGCGTGCGTGCTGAACCTCTCGCTGCTTGAGCGCCAACAACACGCTTTCTGCCGATTGGAATCGGCGATTCGCGTTAGCGGCCAAGCACTGTTCCAAGATCGAAGCCAAACCGGAATCGCCTTTAACGACGGCTTTGATCTGCTTGGTCAAGTTCGCCGAAATAATCTGTCGGCGATAAATCTCCAATCGCTGCTCGAGATTTCCGGCGGCCTGCATCCGCTTCATCCAAGCTTCGTCAATGTGCGGCGGTTGACCGGACAACATGCAATAGAACAGCACGCCCGCCGAATAAATGTCCCACCGCACATCGGGCACGGCATTCAAATCCGCCTGCTCGGGAGCCATGTACAGCATGGTGCCCAAAGCAGGAATCGCTTCCGAACTCAAGCGAGATTGCCCAAAATCGGCCAAACGTGGCTTAAAATCCGTATCCAACAACACGTTGCCCGGCTTCAAGTCACAATGCAAAATGCCCTTGTTGTGGAGGTGCATCAAACCCACCAAAACTTCACGGAAGATCTCGAGCGCCTGGTCTTTCGGCAAAGTTCCGTGCTGCCTCAGCAGATCTTCGATCGATCCGTTCTCGATGAAGTCCATAACGAAATACGGCGGGGACGCGTTCCAACCGACATCCAGCAGTTGAATCACGTAGCGAACGGCCGACAACCGAGCCAGCTTCTCGACCTCCCGCGACAACATCGCCATATCAACGGTGCCGCGATGCGTGTAGAATTTGATGGCGACGCGGCGGCCGGTCGTCTTGTCCATTGCCGCCCAGACCTCGCCATACGCACCGTTGCCCAGCCGATACTCCAGCTCGTAGCCCGGGATCGTCGCAGGTGGTCCAGCGCGCTCCAAACTTCGTTGGCTAGCGTTGGCCTTTTCGTCGTCGGACTGATGCAACGTCGCGTCGTCGAACATCGAGAGAAATGTGCCTCCGGTCACTGGCTCAGGGCGAATCGGTCCTTGGAAACCGGCGTTAGTAGAACCGATAATCCGCCAAGTTCCTAGGCGATGTCCAAGGTCCAGCCGACTCAAATGCTGATTGAAAACCCCACACCCGTCGAGCGTCAAACGCTGATTCCTGCCATGTTGGTCCAAGGAAGTGCCGAAGAACAACAAAAAATCGATTTTTTGTTGTCCGTGTCAATCAAGCAGCTGGTGCCGTGGCGCGGCCACAGCGATTGGACGACTCAAGATTTTTTGCGCGGACTGTGGGTCGTAAGGACCGCCGTCAACACGACTCCCATCGCGGCCATTTGGGGACACCCGGCTCCCGGTGCGACCGCGCTGATGGGAAAACCCGTTTCGCTAATCTCGGGACCTAACGGCCTTGACGTCGACTCGACGCCGCTCGATTTGGAACTCCAATGCCAACTGGTGGCCAAGGCGATGGATTGGGCGAAGACAGTCGAATGCGAGATGCTGCAAGCCGTCGTAGAACCGTGCGACGATGACTTCTCGACGGCGCTGAAGCAAAATGGCCTGCAAAAATTGGTCGATCTGGTCTATCTCGCCAGTCCCAACTTGGCCGAACCGAACGGACTCGCGCACCGTCGCCCGCAACCACAAACATCAGGTAGTTATTCGGCCCACTCCGCCCGATCGTCGCGATTCGCGGTCGTTCCGCCACATGAAGGCAATTTGCAGCGATGGTATCGTTTGCTGGAGTCGACTTACGAAGAATCTCGCGATTGTCCGGCGATCAATGGGCGTCGTTCCCTGGCCAATACCGTCGCCGGCTACATGGACTCGGGAACCTATTGGGAGAATGGCTGGGTGATCGTGCAGGAATCCGACCCGCAAACATCAACCAAATTACCCAGCCTCACATTTGGGCCAAGCGGGAACAGCTCGAGCGGCACCGACTTAGGTGGGTTCATTCTGGCAGATCACCCGTCCAGCGACTTTATGGAACTGATTTATTTCGGAATATCGCCCGGCGCGCGCGGTCAGGGCTGGGGAATTCGAATCCTCAACGAAGCCAGCCGATTAGCCCAACAAATTGGTCGATCCCGGATCATTACGGCGGTCGACCGCGAGAATTTGCCTGCCCTGCGGGTCTACGCGGCCGCCGATTACACTGCTTTGGAAGAAAAAGCCGTCTTTGCCCGCTTTTTCCCGTTTGAAACCTAGGTTTTGACGTTTCGCCAAGAATTCGTTGACATTTTTTCCACCGGCCCCCGGCTCAACAAATTACGATTCTGTGAAGAAAATCCACAGAAGCACAATCGCGTTTTTTGGGATAGAATGCCGGTTTGATCGTTCGAGTCGGTGGAATTGGTTCGCCCGATCGTTACAGCGATTTGACAACGCTGCTAGCACTCTTAAAATCTGCTTCACATTTCGCAAGGAGCCCTTCGAGCGTAGGACTACGTTGGAAGAGGAAAATGGCAATGCAAAAGGTTATGGGATGACAACAAGCAAGACGCTTTCAGCCGAGACGGATCCGAGCAAGATGCTCGGGGGTCCGTCAGCAGGGGATCAACGATTGATCTCCCAATTGGTCACAGCACTCGTCCAGTCGATCGGAGCGGATCGTTATGAACTGTATTTCGAAGAGCAGACCTTTCAAATCACAAACGGCGTCTTGGGCGTTTCCGCAGAGACCGAATTTTCGCTGACACAGATTCGAAATCGATTCGGGACCATCTTGCAGCAGACGATTGCTCGGTTGTGGGGCGCGGATATTCGGTTGGAGTTTCAGGTCCGCGAAGCGAGAATCCAAGCCAAGTTATTTGCCGACGACACCTCCGAGTCGAACGGCGGACCGGCGGTTGTTACCAAGAAAGTTCGAGGTTCTTCGCCGCGGAGTGATCGCAAGTTTCGCGAGCCTGAACTGCGTCAACTCGATTTGTTTACCGAAGGCGATCTTCCGCCAACTGCCACCGACGGTGTCGGATCGGTCGCTCGAACGCAAGACGCGTATGGCTTGCCGCCGTCGGCCCGCGCCGCCATGACATTGACCAACTTCCAGTTTGGAACGGCCAATAGTTTGGCGAAGGCTGCCACCGACCAAGTGATTCAACGACCAGGACAAATTTCGCCATTGGTCCTGTTCGGACCGGTTGGTTCCGGGAAAACCCATTTGGCGACCGGATTGGGCCAGCATTTGCGGCGGAAACCCGGCACGTCATCCGTACTGCAGCTTTCGGCCGAGCAGTTCACCACGCGATTCCTGCAGGCGCTAAACGGTTCGGGCCTGCCCAGTCTGCGATCTCAGTTTCGTGATGTCGATATTTTGATCTTGGAGGACGTCCAGTTTTTTCAGGGCAAGAAAGCGACGTTGATTGAACTGCAACATACGATCGATAGTTTGTTGCGCATGGGCAAGCAACTGATCCTGACCACGGATCGGCATCCGAACGATCTCGGCTTCTTGAGTCCCGAGATCCAAAATCGTTTGGTCAGCGGATTGGTGGTCCCGTTGCAGATGCCTGATCGCGAAGCTCGAGTTGCCATTTGCCAACGTTGGTGCGAGCAATGGCGAGTCGGTTTGGCGCCGGGAATGGTCGAGTGGTTGGCGGATCACGTTGCGGGAGACACTCGGCGGTTGTCGGGCGCGTTGTTCCGATTATTGGCGACGCAATCCAGTCGCGGTTCATTGGTCCAGCCAAACGCGGCGATGGAAGTCCTGAGCGACTATGCGGTAACCAGTGGCCAATTGTGTTCGCTGTCGATGATTCAGAAAGCGGTTTGTGGTCTGTGCGGCATCGAGCCCGCCGATTTGAACGGCAGCCAACGGACTCGGAAAATCAGCGGCGCCAGAATGTTGGCCATGTATCTGGCTCGGAAACACACTCCGGCAGCCTTGGCCGAGATCGGAGAGTTCTTTGGCGGTCGCCGTCACAGCACCGTCGTCGCCGCCGAAAAACGGATACGCTCCGCCGTGCAAAAAAATGAGAACCTCGAGACCGCCTCGCGGCCACTCAATCTCCGCGAAGCCATTCGCAAAGTTGAAACACAACTGAAGACCGGTTGATCGCCTTAGAAACGCGACCGGCATTAATTTGGACGAAAGCAAAGCCTGATTTGATGACTGTGGAATCCCGGCCACAAAGCCACGGGAAATGTGCGTCGCCAGTCCCTGGCGGCTTGCGGGTAGATAAACTCTGACCAAAAATAAGAGCCACGTGGGGAAACCTTTTCACGCACAATACTCCGGAAGAAGGTGATGTCGTAGTGCTCTGGGCACTAACAAGCCTTCAAGTTGCAATTTCTCCCGGTCAAGTTCTAAACGTTCCGGTCTTAGATATTAACTCTAGATTCATCAAAAGCGATAGTCGAACAGTGGTCTTAGCCCGCAGCGAATCTTCGATTTTTCTTTCGACAGAGATTCACAAGGAAGGTAATGTTGAGGTATATACATTCGAACATACTAACAATCGCGAATTGCCATCATTGCTAGAAGGGGGAAAACTCCATCGAATAAGCGATAGTAGCAATGAACAAATTTTGTGTGGCGGTTCGTTCAATGAAAGACTCTGGATTGTAACCGTTTTAGAGAGAACCTTTTGGTATCACGGACTCGACAATGGCAAATGGGAGCGAACGCGGATTGGCGAGTTTAACCCTAAAATGACTCCATCACTGACTGTTGATAATAGCGGAAAGCCTCATTTTTTTGTTATTGATCGAGTTCATTCTGATTTCGGAGAGTTGCGCAATCAATTGAGGGTTTTTAGGCTTGATCGAGACGAATGGCGCGACAGAAGTACCGAATTTAAAAAAATGATACCATCGTCATTGGATGTATATGGCAACTGGAATAATTGCATTTGTTGGCGTGACAACGACGAGAACATGCTATTGGTTGCCGATCTTTTTTCGATGACCAATTCGGCCGCATTGAGTTTTGTAGCGTTACCATTTGACAATTATTGCAGAATTGACCATGTTGCTGTGTCAAAGACAATGGACATAGCACTAGTCTATGAACGACCAGTTTTCCCCCAATTAACAACCCAGCTATTTCTGCCATTGACGGCGTTAGCGGTTTTTTGGCGAAATAAGAACGATTCGACGCATGTCCGTGCTCAGAATGAAGCAATACGGATTGACCAGGAAACGTTGTCCAACGAAATCACAAATGTTCATTCACTCGAATGGGGTTCCGCGAGCGAGGTCTTTTTGGTCGTGGAGTGGAAAGGGAATGCGCACCTTGTCAAGCGAGATACTAAACGGGCGGAATCGATCGCAAAGTACCCACTTTTTGATTTAGCAGGCGAAGTTGAGTATTCAATTGAGCTTGATGCAAACGGCGATAACCCCATTGTCCTAATTTGTCCGCGGTCTGCAACGTTTAGAACACGTCCTTCAATGTGATATCAACCTGACCGTCATCTTCGCCCCGGGCACTCGAAGCTGTTGATTTGTTCTTTCATATCACAGGCGGTGCAATGGTGGGACGGGGGTCGTTTACGCGGTCGGCTATTGTTTTGGAGGACGGCCAATGGGGCGCAGGGAGTTGCACCGAAAACTTGCTTCGAAGTCCAGCAATCTGCGAACCGAAGTGCCTAAACGGCGTCCCGGAGAACCGCTCCCCGGTGGCGTCAGAGATATTGCGATGCTGATCCAAGATGGGCTTGACCCTATTCATGCAGCTTATGCGTACATTCAACAGTTGAGCTCTTACTTCGCAGAAGGGGCGTCCCGATTGCCCGAGTTGAAAGCGTATAAGAAATTGGCTGGCGATTCCGAAGAAGAGTACATGCCCGCCGGCCCACCCATGAGTCCGCTGACCAGCAGCTACTTTTTCTGTTGGTCGCTCTACGACCTTCGTTTTGGTAAAGATGGTGACACCATTGGGCAATGCCAGATAGACGCCAATGACCTCATTCAGTTGAATCCCGACCAGCTAGACGCATTGAAGAAGTTTTCCGA
>JAUXWY010000378.1 GCA_030681235.1 Pirellulaceae bacterium
GCACGGGCATTCCAGCACGGGCATTCCAGCACGGGCATTCCAGCACGGGCATTCCAGCACGGGCATTCCAGCACGGGCATTCCCGCACGGGCATTCCAGCACGGGCATTCCAGCACGGGCATTTCAGCACGGGCATTTCAGCACGGGCATTTCAGCACGGGCATTTCAGCACGGGCATTTCAGCACGGGCGGGCCGTTTGCGACCATTGAGACGGAGCCATGTTCAATGGCAACTGTCTTCTTAGATTTCGATGTTTGTCACCGGAAGGCATCTTTAGTTCAGACGCATAAGCACAATGCCAATATTGCTTATCGCAGCCGTAGCGCTTTCACGCTAGTTGAATTGGTGGTTGTAATAGGCATCGTCGCGGTCTTGGGAGCCTTGTTGTTCCCCGCCGTTCAGTATGCGCGGGAGGCGTCCCGGAACTCTGCTTGTCAAAACAATCTGCGGCAAATTGCGTTGGCATCGATCAATTACGAGGCAGCCAAAAAGTACTTGCCGGCGGGAAATCTAGGGTACGCCCAGGCGGTTGACTGGGACGATTTTCGAAACAATTCCTCGGGAGTTTATTGGAGAAAAGTTCCATCAAGTTCATTTTGGGTGCAGTTGCTTCCTCAACTGGAACAACAACCACTGGCTTCAAAACTACATCCCGCATTCTTTCGCGGTGGGGAGTCGTTGCTTGACGCAAAGAACCGCGATGGCTCGGCCGTAACGTGGTTTGGCGACGCCGATGGATTTCGCGTCGCTGCCGAGACAGCCTTCCCGTTGTTGTTTTGTCCCTCCGATTCTTTGAGTCAAGGCACGGGTTCGACGAGCATTTTCGGTGGGACTCAACCAGTCGTTTTAAGTGAGGGCGATGATCGGATGGACTTCACGCCGAACATTCAGGAACTCCTTGACTTACGTTATGTTTCGTCAAATTATCTTGGCTGCTCAGGGGCTCCATCCGGCGGTATTCATCCAGATCAAGTACGCAACAAATATCGTGGAGCCTCGTCTAGTGGCGAGCGAATTTCGCTAAATAAAATCACGGATGGTTTATCGCAGACAATTCTGTTTGGCGAATCGCTCGGGCGCCGAGATCGTAACGAATTGTTGCGAGCCCACAGCTGGGTTGTGAGTGGCTTGGGTCGCATGCGCGGTGCCTCGCCATGGATGACAGATCTTGGAGGGATTTTTGATCCGACTGACCAAATGTTGGGCAACTACCAAGAATCGGCTGGCGTTGGCTTTGCTTCTACACACACGCAATCGGTTAACTTTGTCTTGGTGGATGGTTCGGTGAAAGCGATCGGGCGAGATACCAATTGGATGGTCTTGTACAACTATTCCGGGATTGCTGACGCCGGACAAACTGCCGAATAACCACGTATTAAAGTTAGGGTAAGGGGAAGCGATGACCGACAAATCAATTTTTGTATTCGTTGCGATTTTTGCCACCATCGGGATTGGTTCGTGGTGGATTGGCAAACAACAATCCACGGAAATTGAAGCTGTTGAGTCGATGTCCGTGACGACCGTTCGACGCCCTGGATTAGAAGTAGTCGGCGAATCGACTGTGAATTTGGGCAAATTCAATGCGGGAGTTCCAATCGGTTATCATTTTGAACTCCGCAACGTCTTGGATCGCGACGTCATCATCCTAGCCGCGAACCCTAGTTGCGGGTGTATGAAGATTCCCGATTCAATTTTCGCAAGGCCAATTGCACCGGGCGCAATAGTTGAGGTTCCGGTTATTATGAAAACGGAAAGTCGCTCCGGCGAGCTGTCTGGTATTGTACGCATTGTGTGCGGGCATAAACCTGCAACTGGGACTAAGATAACAGAAAATTCAGAAGTCACAGTTCACTTGAAATGCGAAATCCAAAACCGAATTAAGATCACTCCCGACAAGATCCACTTTGGTAACATCGTGTCCGGTGAATCAGCCGTCATTCCGTTTTCGGTGGAACGAACGGACGGTGGATCGCTTAGCGATGTAAACATTTCGGTAGCGGGCGCGCACTTTCAATTGGACGGCTACGAGATCGTTTCCGAGAATGGCCGAGAACTTGGCAGGGGGCAAATCAAACCTGCTGCGGTTGTCTTTAGCGTTAATGGCCATTATGGAGGAACTCTTGAACTAAGTTGCCAGGACATTGGCGTGAAGGAATCAATTCAAGTCGTTGATATATCGGGCGTCAGTGAACCGGATTTGACGACAGTACCAAGAAACCTAGTATTGTTCACGAAACGGAATCCAACTGCGGAATTGAAACTCG
This sequence comes from Pirellulaceae bacterium, assembly GCA_030681235.1. GTDB lineage: Bacteria > Planctomycetota > Planctomycetia > Pirellulales > Pirellulaceae > M30B19. Next base: position 2,266 of record JAUXWY010000378.1, read on the forward strand.
TGGGTACTGCGGTTGATTCCATCGTTGAAATAATTGTTTCACCGGAGTTGGCCGGCGTGACCTGCGAACAGGACGCGTCAACATTGCGAGTAACCTATGATCTGGAAGGAGGAGGACCCGACAACAAGTCACATATTTCTGGCGAGATCGTGATTGTGTATCAAAAAGTCTTGCCTGACTCAATTGTCAGCGAACGATGTACCGTTCGCTTGGTAGTAATTCGATAGTTCTGAGAGGATAATTCAGATGTTTCGATCAATTTGTTTGAGTTGCAGTGCGATTGCCCTATTGGTGATCGCGGCCGGCGCTGCTTTTCAGCAGCAGTGTTCGCTTGACACCTACGTATGTAGTAATCCGACTGAGGGGGAGTGTTTTGAACCGGACCAGAGGTTCCCGATACTTTGTTCGTCGTTACCGGAAACAACTCATTGTTCCGGCCGTCCGAGTGGTCAATCGAATCAAGCTCTATGTACGTCTACTCCTTGGAGGTCAAAGCCGAAAAACTATCACAAATGTTACCGGTCGGCCACCAATGGCAAACTTGCGCATGTTAGTAAGTTTTGTTACGATGAAGTCGTATGCGTATGGAACAGTGCTACGCATACGTGTCAATCCGATTTTAATCAATGGCTTTTTTGCTATGTGAGCGAATGGCAAGTTGACAATACTCCGCTCCTTTGCGATAGCAAAGGTGCGCCTGAGTAATGTCGCGAACATGTTTGCATTTTAGCTATGACTGACAACTCCGGACATCAAGTTACTTTGATGTTCGGAGATTTTTCGAAATCCATAAACCAGGCGAACGCAAATGAAGACATACCTATATAAAGTTATTTCGTGCTTTCTTTTAATATCGATTACGGCAAGTTCAGTGCTCCTTGCAAGTGATGATAATGCAAAAGATCTTTTAGAAGGTGTCATGCAGGCTCGATACCAGTACACAAATTTCGAAGCGAAAGTGGTCGTTGAACAACAACTGGGGCAGTTGTGGGAAATGCCCGCAAAAATGGAATATCATATTCGTGTCGACGACGAAAACGGTCGGTCCTGGTTGCGGCGTCGCCCATTGGTCAAAATAGACATGCCAGCCAACGACATGCAACTTCGTGGTAAAAGAATGATGTGGACGAGTTCGAATTCGATGCATAGAGAACGTCAATGGAGCCTAAGTTTTGAAAACCGGCTATCCTTGAGCCGGAATATATACGGGGAAAAGCACTTGTGTTATTCGGTCCATTCACTCGGTTTGAGTGTCTTTCCAAGCTCACACTGGACGAGCGATTCAATTGAGTACAATCGCGGACTCGTGGGCCTAGGCATCGACAATGGTCAACGTCGCATTCGACCAGATTCAGCAATCGTCAATGACGCATTATGTGAGGCAGTCGATTGCGTTGAACCGAATGGCAAGGTACGTACGGCGTGGATTGAACGTGCGACTTTGCGTTTGCATAAAATGGAAATTCCATACCCGTTTTTCGACTTCAAGTTGAAGGAAGGTGAATTCGGAGCAATTTTAATTTCATCATCGTTCTTGCCGGAAAATGAAACTGTAATACCAGACAGCGTCTTGATCGAAGAGTCGATCAATGGTTCTGCCACGCGCAAAATCAAAATTGCGCTGATCGATTTTAATCGTGAGAAAAAGTTTACAGATGAGGACTTTTCATATTCCAATATGGAGCTGCGGATCAACAGTGCAGTTTGGGATGCTGATAATGGTACGTTTCTCGGGTACTGGAACGGACGAGATTGGTCCAGCAAGAAGCCGATCGTTGGTGGGAACATTGTCAGCGCCGCTATCGAAGCCAGCGAACGACCATTGCAGGGCACAAATGTGCTAAATATTGTCGCAGTAATGTCGACCGTGTTTGCCGGCGTGTTATTTTCGGTTTGGCTCTGGCGTCGGAGTGCGAGACCAAAGTAGATTTCGTACTGCGGTCATGCGAATCCGATTAACGGCCATCTAACGTAGCAGTGTGCATTTTCACACCCGTCGCCATTGCGAAACGATGGACGACGGGTGTTTGAGTCAACTGGCTCAGTACTAAGCCGTCGTATCGATCGCTTCTTTGATTTTGGCGACGAAGTGGGGGGACTTGCCGTCGCTCATGTCCTTGGCCTTCTTTTCGGCCAGCTTCTTTTCGTGGTAGTGGAACACGGCCACTCGCTTCATCGTGGGCGAAAACACACCCCAGAACAACTTCACCCGAGCATCGGCTTCCGCAGCCTTCTTGGACTTGGACTTTGCGGGCTTCTTGGTCGCCGACTTCTTGGCAACCTTCACGCCGCCGTGGCCTTCCACTTTGACGGCCTTTTTTGGAGCAGCCTTCTTGACCGTCTTCTTGGGGGCTTCGCCGCCTTCTGCAGCTACTTTTTTCTTCGTCATGCTCAAATCCCTCAGTCCAATGCTCGATCCAAATTTCAAAACGCCAACCCGCCCGGTCTCCCTTCCTGCCCCCCAACCGAACGGTCCGCATTTTATGGTTTTTTCTATACTTCCGCTATGGACCCTCAGCCAAGTTTATTCGCACGCCAAAGAATCAGTCGCGATCATCGATTACAATGCCCTGGGGGGCCGCCGACCACACATTGAAATCGTTACTTATGGCAAGATGCCCCGCAAACATTCCGTTAAAAAAAAGCTGGTCTCGACTCCTTGCCATCGGCTGTTGTTGGGCTGTAACGCTATGGCCTCTTCAAGGCCGAGTTCACGCTGACGAAATCGACTTCGATCGTCAAATCCGCCCGATCCTGGCCAATCACTGCTACGCCTGCCACGGATTTGATGCCCATTCGCGGCAAGCCGACCTGCGTTTGGACACTCGCGACGGAGCTCTAACTTCCGGCAGCGGCGATGCCATCGTGCCCGGCGATCCGGACGCCAGCCAAGTGATTCAACGTATCCAGCATGACGATCCCGGTGCGATCATGCCGCCCCCAGAATTCGGCAAGCCACTTTCCGCCGATCGAAAACGGCTCCTGCAAGACTGGATCCAAGCCGGGGCGGTCTACACGGAACATTGGGCGTTTCAACCGCTAACATCCAGCGACATTGCCCCGGGCGTCGACCTCCCCCCCAGCGAAGTCATCGACCACTGGATCGCTGCGGGCCAGCAAAAGCAGGGGCTGGAGTTTTCGCCGCCCGCCAGCCCTGAAACTTTGCTCCGCCGCTTGAGCTTGGACTTGATCGGCCTGCCACCAACGCTACCCGAACAAGATGAATTCCTGGACCACTATCAAACCGACCCGCAAGCTGCTTATATCGCGACCGTCGACCGACTCTTGGCCAGCCCCCACTATGGGGAACGTTGGGGCCGTTGGTGGTTGGACCAAGCTCGCTACGCCGACAGCAACGGCTATTCGGTCGATTCACCGCGCCAGATCTGGCTGTTTCGCGATTGGGTCATCGCCGCCCTTAACCGGGACCAACCGTTCACCGAGTTTACGATCGAACAAATCGCCGGCGACCTCCTGCCCGACGCCACCGAGTCCCAAAAAATTGCCACCGGCTTCCATCGCAACACGCCGCAAAACGAAGAAGGCGGCATCGATGTCGAACAGTTCCGTATCGAAAGTGTGGTCGATCGCGTGGCCACCACCGGCACCGTCTGGTTAGGCCTAACCATCGGCTGCGCTCAATGCCACGATCACAAGTTCGATCCAATCGCGCAAACCGAATTTTATTCTTTGTTCGCGTTCTTCAACCAACAAGACGAACCAAAACTGAAAGTCGCGTGGCCTAACCCCTCGGTCCCGACGACGACAACCGATCCACCGCCTGAAGTCACGACGCTGGTCCTGCAAGAACGATCGCAACGACGACCGACCCATGTGTTGATCAAAGGCGATTTCACGCGCAAGGCCGCCGAGGTCTCGCCAGGGACTCCGTCGGTGTTGCCACCCGTGATCTCACGCGGCGAAATTCCCGATCGCTTAGATTTGGCTCGGTGGTTGGTCGCGCCCGAGAATCCGCTGACGGCTCGCGTGATGGTCAACCGAGTCTGGCAAGTTTATTTTGGCCGTGGGCTGGTTGAATCCGACAACGACTTTGGCTTGCAAGGGACGTCGCCGTCGCATCCGGAACTGTTAGACGACCTCGCATCCCGTTGGATCCAACGCGGATGGAGTTTCAAGCAACTTCATCGCTGGATCGTCATGTCGCGAACCTATCAACAATCTTCAAACTTCCGTCCCGAGCTTCGTGAAATCGATCCCGATAATCGGTGGCTCGCACGGCAGCATCGCTTGCGACTGGAAGCAGAATTGGTGCGGGATGCGGTGTTGATGGCCAGTGGCAGTTTGACAACCACAATCGGCGGCCCGCCGGTCTATCCACCAATGCCCGACGGAGCCATGAGTTTGGGCCAAGTCAATCGACCCTGGAAAGCCAGCACCGGACCGGATCGATTTCGCAGAAGTTTGTACACCTTCACCTACCGAGCCGTGCCTCCGCCGATCTTGAATGTGTTCGATGCACCTGATGGGGTACAATCGTGTACACGCCGTCTGCGGAGCAACACGCCGCTCCAAGCATTGACCATGATGAACGACGCCGGTCTCTTCGAACTGGCTCAACAGTTGGCGACGCGAATTGAAGTCGAAGGGCTGGTCGCAGCTTTTCGCCGCTGCACCTCGCGACGCCCCAACGATGGTGAGCTTGCGGTTCTCTCGGACCTCTCGCCGTTGGACGCCGCCCGAGTGCTACTAAACTTAGACGAAACGATTTCTCGCGAATAATTTGTTTAACCGTTAGCCGGAGGCGTACGCCGTAATGATTTCGGAACCATTACTTAAAGGGATCTGCGGAGATAAAAAGGAATGACGACATGAACTTGAAATCAACTCCCCGCGAGACCAACCTTGTCCACCAAGCGACGCGACGGCATTTCTTCAGCCAGTGCGGCATTGGCCTGGGTTCGATTGGTTTAGCAAACCTTTTGTCCGAGCAGCGTTCGCTCGCATCCATTCAAGACGAAGCCCAAAATCCGCTCCAGGCCAAACCGCCGCACTTCTTGCCCCGGGCCAAGCGAGTGATCTTCTTGTTCATGGCCGGTGGCCCGTCTCAATTGGAGATGTTTGATTACAAACCCAAACTGCAGGAATACAACGGGCAACCGATCCCGGCCAGTTTTATTGAAGGCAAACGTTTTGCCTTTATGGACAGCAGCCACCGCATCGACTTGTTGGGTGGGCGTCAAACGTTTGCTCAATACGGGCAATGTGGTGCTTGGGTCAGCGACCTGCTGCCGTACACTTCAAAAATTGTCGATGAGCTAACGATCCTAAAAACTTGTCAAACCGATCTTTTCAATCACGCACCGGCCAAACTGTTCATGAACACCGGAACGGGTCAATTTGGTCGCCCAAGTTTGGGTTCTTGGGTCACGTACGGCTTGGGCAGTGAGTCAACCGACTTGCCGGGCTTTGTAGTCTTGCAGAGCGGCCCACGTGGGCCCCGAGGCGGAGCGGTCAACTGGTCCAGTGGTGCGTTGCCCACCACTTATCAAGGCGTGCCACTGCGCAATCAAGGTGATCCGATCTTGAATCTCTCGAATCCAACCGGCATCACGACGCAGCAACAACGCGACTTGGTCGATCGCGTGTCGGAGTTGAACTTGAAGCGTTTGGTCGAAACCGGAGACCAAGAAATTGCGACACGGATCAATGCCTACGAAATGGCCTATCGCATGCAAACCAGCGCGCCGGAACTGATGGACACGTCCGCAGAATCAGCCGAGACCCTGGCCATGTACGGCATCAAAGATCCCAAAGAAACGACCTACGCTCGGAATTGTTTGTTGGCGCGGCGCTTGGTCGAACGTGGGGCGAGGTTGATTCAACTCTATCATACGAACTGGGACCACCACGGCGGACCCACCGAGAATCTGGAAAAACACTTGCCGGAAATTTGCCACGACATCGATCAAGCTTCGGCGGCATTGATCTTGGATTTGAAGCAACGCGGTTTGTTGGACGATACGCTGGTGATTTGGGGTGGGGAATTTGGACGCACCCCCATGGGTGAAGTTCGCGAGTCAACGGGTCGAAACCATCACATAGAAGCCTTCACCATGTGGATGGCCGGCGCGGGATTGAAACCCGGCTTCACGTTTGGCGAGACCGACGAATTGGGCTTCGGACCGACTGGTGAAAAAGCCCACGTCCGTGATATCCACGCCACCATCCTGCATCTGTTGGGGCTGGATCACCAAAAATTGTCCATCCGATTTCAAGGCTTGGATTTGCGACTCACAGGCGTCGAACCCGCTCGCGTGTTGCACGAGTTGATCCAATAGTCGCGATTGTCGCGGACCGATTGCCGCAGACCGATGTCTGGGTCTGGCCACCATCAAGTGAATAAGGACAAGGGAAATTGGGACAAAGGAATTTCGATCGTGCTCAATGGGCCGTATGAACAGGACGACGTTCCTTGGGGCTGGCCCGCAGAAGCCGCAAGTTATACACTAATCGATCGTCTAAAGTTGTTTCAAAGCCGTTGACACCTTCCTCGCTGACGTTTGGTCCAACACAAAATGCTCAAACCGCTCCATTCCATATTGCCTCCCTGCTGCATCGCGATAATAACCTGCGTTATCTTGGCCAACTTCAGTGTGTCCCGCGGCAGTTGGTACACCATGATCGCAGCGATGGGAATCTTGATGGCGATTCTCTTGGCAGTGAGCACCAAAGCCGCTTCGAGGATCTATTGGATGGGATTTAGCACCTCGGCGATATTGTACTTGTCATTATTTTTTATGAGCGAATCGCCGTTTGATACGGATGAAAACCGGCGTCCAGAACTAACCTCGCACTTGCTTCGGACGATGCATGAACGGTTTAAGCCAATAGAGACCACCAACGATTCTTCTGATCCGAACAGTACGTTACGAATGGTGGCTCACCAAGATGCTGATTTCGAAGCGTTTCAAAAGGAATTCAACGACGCCGTTCAGTCAGGCTCGAAAGACGGCGTTGCGGAGTTTAGGTCAACCGATTCACTATTTATTGGAGGCGGGCAGACGGTTCATTATGTGTACCCAGAATGGAACCATGGCTTTTTTCTAACGGGACACCTAGGTTGGGCGCTATTGATCGGATGTCTCTCGGGCAGTTTCTGCCAATATATTTATCGAAACCATCGACATTCGCTGGCCGATGTTAAGGATGGCGATGCCTGTTTCAAAGGGTTGAATCAATGCGATTGAGCTTAGTTGAACTCGCAGTACTTTCGTTGGCGATCGGCTTGACCTTGGTGTCGTTGTCTTATTCTAATGCGATGTGGGAAACCATTTTCGTCTCGATTGCGTTTTTTACGATTCTTGTGGCAGTCTTACTTGCAATTGCCACAGAACGCAGTCGCCGTGCCTATTGGCTGGGATTCAGTATTTCGGCAATCTTCTATCTCGGATGCCTGCCGAATTTGAACGAAACCAATCGACTTTTTAATTCCGGTGTGACACCTACAAACGCCCTCTTGGAATGGGCTCATCAAAAAATTCACCCTGACTTCGATAAGCAATTTCCACTCGCCGGAGGAATGTTCTCAGTTCCCGAGGCCAGTCCACGTTCACTGCGCAAAGGACCAAAAACTAGCCACGCGTTTCGAAACCGACAAACTACGCCCGACACGTCCAATCCATTCGGAACAGACGGCGACAATCCATTTGGCAACACATCGGCAAGTCAACCAAAGTATGAATACGAAGACAAGTCCAGGTTCTTCTACATCGGCCATTGCGCATGGAGCTTGCTTTTCGGTTGGCTAGGCGGACATTTTACCGCAGGGGTTTACAGTCGTTCGCGAAAAGACAAGGGTTAGAATTGGCCTAGCCGTTTGCAAGCAGACCGAGGTAAGTTGGTTAACCGCGTGGCTAGAGCAAATTTGGCGAACTCCAAATTGGCGTCGAAAAACAAATCGAACCGCCAAATTTGCGGCGGCCCGCGTTTGGGCTGTGAACGGCTACGAAGTGGTGATGGAAGTTTGGACCGGGGGCGGATCGTTAGATTAGAAACGTTTGCGTTGGACCGCGGAGCGGTCCGCTACATTGGGCCAAAAAATGAATGCGACTGAATTCAATCACGTGCCGACTAGGTTACCACCTGGCCCCAAAGGCACTTGGGGGCCGACGATCAAGCTGATCCGCAATCCTCGTGCGGCGCTTGAAGGTTGGGCTCGACAGTACGGCGACCCGTTCTTCTTTCGACCGCTCAATGGCCCAGTCGTTGTGACAGGTCGCGAGGATTTACTGCGTACGATCCACAGCCAAGACCCGAGCATTTTTGAGCCGTTTGCCACGCAGACCACTGTCCCGCTGTTGGGGTCCGGGTCCATGCTCGTGCTGGATGGCGAACGTCACAAACGCGAACGCCGCCTGATGTCGCCGATGTTTCAAGGCGAGCGGATGAAGCTCTACGGCGGTCTGATGCAAGAGATCGCGCTGGAATCGCTCGAACAACACCGGCAGAAAAACTCCGGCGAAGTTTCCACGGCCGATCTGATGCAAGACATCTCCCTACGCGTGATCATCCGTGCCATCTTTGGCGGCGACGACCCGAAGTTGGCCGAGCGGATGTTTGCCGCCAGTAAAGCGTTGGCCAACCGAGCCAATCCACTTCTGTTTTTCACTTCACGATCGCACATCAAATTCTTGGGACTCACGCCTTGGGATCGTTGGTTGCAGGCGCGACGGATGATGTGCGACCTACTGGACATCGCCATCGATGCTCGCGTAAAAGACCCACAACCGCGTCACGATATTCTCGCGCTGCTG
>JAUXWY010000033.1 GCA_030681235.1 Pirellulaceae bacterium
ATCGAAATTCGCTTCGGACACGGATGGACCCGACTCCCAAGCGTTCAGCTCCAACGGTCCGTCACCGGCGCGCTGCGGCATGAATAGAAGAGCCAATAGCAACAGCAGCAGCGCATGCAAGATCAGGCTCACAATGATCCCAGCCAAATCGCGAGCTCGGTACCAGTGCGGTTCGATATCGCCCAGCGGATCGCGAGCCACCGCGACCAGGGCTGCCTGGATCTCCCCTGGAGAAACCACGGGAGCGGGCGCCACCGCGACACCGTCCCAGTCCCCGGCTCGTTGTTTGGCGAAAACTGCCAAGACAACCTCCATGTCCTCTTGCGGTCGCAAGGGGAAGGAAGTGTTTGGCAACAGACTAGGAGGACTCGGGGACACAGGTGTCGTTGGGGAGCAGGTAAAGGTTTCGTTGGAATCTGCCAACGATCGCTGGCAAAGTTTAGGTTGCGGCTAGTCGCCAGCCGGCAGCGACGCCGATCCTTCTCCAGGTCATTATTATCCGCGCCGTTCCGGTTGTCACGAATTTGCCGCTTGCAACGGTTCATTTCCCGATACAAAACCGCGAGAAAATCGAGTCCAGAATGTCATCGGTGTAAATGGTGCCGACCAATCGACCCAGGCGATCGATGGCTCGATGCAATTCGGCCGCGACCAATTCCTCGCCGCCTTGAGCGCTTGCGACCTCCAGCGCTTCGGACAAAGATTGCTCGATTTGCTCCAAGTCATCGATCGCTTGCACGGCCAAACCAGCGGGATCAGGGGACTGTTCGCGCGACCGTTGGCCAATCGCATCGCTCAAAGCGTTACGCAACGCGGCCAAGCCAGTACCATGGATCGCGCTGACGGCGACGATTGGAAATGGCAGCGCTGGGAACTGCGGGGCAGCCAGATCGGATTTTCCCAATGCCAACAGCGTTGGCGTCTGCGGCAAGTATTGCAGCCAAGACGCAATTGGGTCCGTTGGTTGTTGGGCATCCCAACACAAGACCAACATGTCGGTCGTGGGCAACAGGCGCGAAGTGTGTTGTTGGCTGAGCCGATCCAAGTGGTCTGGCAAATTCTGATCCAAACCAGCCGTATCGATCAATTCAATTTCGCCCGACAGCAATGCGACGCGGCCACTCAGGTAATCACGCGTCGTGCCGCTTTGGGGCGCGACGATCGCGGCCGACTCGCCCAGCAATGCGTTGAACAAGCTGCTCTTGCCGGCGTTCGGCGGTCCGACCAAGGCAACACGAGGACGTTGTCCCACCGCCCGCCGCTGTCGCAATTGCTCCAAGATTGTTTCGACCCGGTGTCTGACGGCCAACAAGTCGCCTATCAACTGATCGCGCGAAATGAACTCGATGTCTTCGTCGACGAAATCCAATCCTGCTTCCAAGTGAGCCAGCACCATGATCAGCTGATCACGGAGTTCGTGGAGCGGCGTCGACAGCCCGCCCGCCAATTGACTCAGCGCCGCTTGCAATTGCGATTCGTTGTGGGCCTCAATGACTTGCAAGACCGCCTGGGCTTGTAGCAGATCCAAACGCCCCGCCAGAAACGCGCGCATCGTGAACTCGCCGGGCGCGGCCATCCGAGCGCCGGCTCGGAGGCATTCCTGGACGATCTGCTCCAGCAAGAAGGGCAGGCCTGGAACGTGGAACTCGGCAGACGGCTGGCCCGTGTACGTTCGTGGCGAGGGCCAAAACCAAAGATCGGCGGGCAGGGTTGCGACATCGCGCGAGTTGGCGGATTCGCCTTCGCCTGCCGAAATTCGGATTCGGCCAACGATCCGTTGCGGCCTGTGTTCCGGAATGGCCGAGGGGTCGTCCGCCGTGAACACTCGCCAAACAATTTCCGCAACTTGCGGTCCCGTCAAGCGAACGATCCCGCGGGGCGTGAGCGGTGCTCCCGCAGCGATGGCCACGATCGTGTCCTGCAAGTCATTGGACGAGGCGCCGGCCGACATGGGCTAGTCCTTGCGTTTGTCCTTCAACCGCTTCTGACGTTCTTTTTCGCGGTCGCGAAGTTCTTGGCGACTCTTTTCGTCCAATTGAGTCTTGCCGTCGGCAGCCAGTGGTTTAGCCGAGACCGCTGACGGGGCGTCGCCGTCGCGATTGATGCTGTCCAAAATTTCCTGCGACAGTTGCGGCTTGGGGATGATGGCTCGTTCGATCAGGCCCCAGATGCTGGACGTGATAAAGTAAATACACAAACCTGCCGGGACCTTAAAGAACAGAAAGCCCATGAAGATCATCATGTAGCTCATCATTTTTTGCATCATCGCCTGCTGCTCGTCCGTTGGCGGCGGCATAAATATTTTTTGTTGCAGAATAAACAACACGATGGTCACGATCGGCAGCACGTTGAAATAGGGTCCCAGCCACCCGGTTTCCGAAGCAATAAAACTCGGCAAGTAATTTGACCAATTCCACAACTGGTCTGGGCCCGCCATATTGGAGCACCAACTCATGCCCGGAATCAAAGGTTGATCACGAAGTTCGAAGTCAACACTTAGCCCGCGATACAGGCCGATGAAGATCGGCAATTGCAAGAAGACAATCAAGCAACCACTGAACGGGTTGTACTTGAAACGCCGGAACAATTCTCGCTGGGCCAGTCCTTGCTTCTCCAGATTTTCGGGATACTTCTCTTTGATCTTCTTCATCTCAGGGGCCAAGGCTTGCATCATCTGGGCATTGATCACGGCTTTTCGAGAGATGGGCATCATCAGCAAACGGACCACCACCGTCAGCAAGATAATCGCGATGGCGTAGTTGCCGACGATGTAATAGAACAGATGCAACAGCCAGAGCAACGGCAAAGAGAACATGCCGAACCAACCGAAGCTGACCGTGTCATCCAATTTATAAGTGGCCAATAGTTCCAGACGTTTGGGCCCGGCGAACAGATGAAACGATTGCTGATATCCGGGGCTTGGTGCGGCCGCATTTTCGGCTTCGGCTTGGGCGGCCGCCGGTAGCGACACCACGTTGTACACTCGAAACGACAAGTCTTGCTTCATCGCGTCGCGACCCGGATGCAGACGTCCGACGGGCCCGGCAAAACCGCTGTAACAAACATAGTCGGTGGCCGTTGACGGATCGCCACCGACAGCGGCTTTCGACTGCGGCAACATCGCACTGGCGAAATACAGCGTATCGACCGCTGCGAAGCGAACCGTGCGTTCTTCCGGCGTACCATCTCGCGGAAAGATGGCGAATGCTCCGCTCTTTTTCACATCGGAATCGATCTCGGCACGACCAAAAAAGTTGTAGGGACGCGCGGCGCTGCTCGTCACCACATCCCGCGCACCGGCCGAGTAACCAATCTTCCAAAATCCTCCATGGAGTTTGATCTGATACCACCAACCCTCAATCGAAGTCGCAACCGGCCCGCCCAAACGATAGGCCACTTCCAACGGTTGCTCTGTCTCGTTGTACAACTCGACTTCCATTTCGATGTGGTAGCCTTTCGCCGCAGGGTTATTTCGGTCTTCCGGCGCCACCACGGGCAAGCGAAATCGTTTGACAACCACAATCGCTCCATCCGGGTCGTCTGCCACATCAACCGGCACGACGGCTTCCACATCTTCGGCCATCGAATCCGTCAAGTTTTTCGATGTTTTTATCAGGCGCTGATAGACGACTTTCGGCAAGCGGTACGTGAACTCGACGCATTGCCGTCCCGCCGGATCAACGTATTGGCGACCCTGCCAGTTGCCGTGTTGCATGGCCAAGTCCAACTCTTGCCAGTTGCCGGTGACCTTGGCATCTTGCAAACTGAACTCGAACGTCCCCGGGTACGACGCCTCGGAACCGTCCATCTCGCGATACTCGGGTCCCATCATTTGTTTGGGTCGGGCCATGACGGTGATGGTCGCGTTGTATTCTTCCCAAGTCCGAGTATCGACCAGTTGATCTTCAGCGGCGGTCGCGGGCTTTAGTCGCGCCAGTTTCGCAGTGATTTGTTGGCCAGCCCGAGTCTCTTTCAAGAATTGCTGCAATTGATCGTCGCTCAGGATCGGTTGGTCATTCAAGCTGATCAATCGATCGCCCACCAAAACGGGCAACGGTGCGTTGCCGATCGCCACCGCTTGTGCGAAGGGGCTTCCGGCCGGGATCGCTTGAATCAATGCGCCCTCGGTTCCATCGGATTGAAGTTCTAAGAACCCGAGGTAGCCCGACTTGTTTTCCACTTCCTTAGTTAGGAACTGCCCTTTCGCGTCGCGTTGAACCAACTCGACACGACGAACACTCGCACCACGATTGTCCAACGTGACCAGCAGGCAGTCGTTCGAATCCTCGGCCACTGAACCCAGTGTATAGAATTGCCGTGGCTGGCCAGTGGGATGTAGTTTGGGAACGTCCGGGTCCTCGGCCGCCACTTCCGGCGCAACGTGAGCGTCCTTTTGCGGCGGTTTCTTTAAGCCAAACGGGTCCACCAGTTGGAGGAAAAAAAAGATCACCAAACACAAGATCATGGTGGTGAAGAGTCGTCGATTATCCACGAGGGGCTTCCGCTACGAGGCTTGGTCAGCCAGGGGTCTGACCCTGGCTGGCAAGTCCAATGAAAATGATGAAAAAGGGTCAGACCCCTCTCAGACCTCGCCTAGGTCAACTTAAACGTTTCACACAAATGCTTCAGATCGTTCATGAAATTGGCAGCGCCAACTCCGTTGAGAATCCGATGGTCAAACGTCAACGTAAACGTGACCGAGCTTTGGAACTTGTACCCGTCGCCGCTGGGGACGGGTTGCCAATAGGCTTCCCCGGTCGCCAACGTTGCCACCGCCGGAGCCACAATCGCCGGAATGCCCATTCGCATCCCCACTTTGCCAATGTTCGAAACGGTGAGCGTCGTCGATTGATCCGCTTGGTCTTTGCCGTTGCGAACCAATTCGATCTGCCGCGTACAAGCTTCGAAAAAATCTCGTTGACTTAAAGTGTCGGCGTCGCGCACGACCGCCGTTACCAACACGTCGTCCGGCAAGCTGACGGCAATGCCCAAGTTCGTGTGTTTGTATTGGTGCAAATGTTTGCCATCCGAGGCCAACGAGCTGCGCAGCTTCGGATGTTGCTTGAGCGCTTCGATGACACACCACAGGCTCATGATAAAACTGGTCGGGCCCCCGGTTTGCCGAGTCTCCGCCCGAGCGGCCTCGATGGCCGTCCAATTCACGTCCGTTTGGATGGTCACGGGAATGGTCTGTTGGGCGCTGCGTGTCATGCGGTAGTTGAGCGTCAACTGATGGCGAGACAGCGGCACCACGGCATATTTTTCGGAATCCACGCTGGGGATGGACATCGCTTCGACTCCACCGCTGGCGATGAAGCGGTCCACGTCCTCCGGCATCAGCTTGTTGCCCACGGCCGGAATCTTTTGAGCGACGGCCAGCAGGCCTTTCTCTTTCAGGTATTTTCGCGTGCGCGGAGGAATCTTCACCCCGGTGTCGGTTTCCCGTGCGGAAGCTTCTTCCAGATCGTCGCCGTCGTTCGATGGACCTGCTGCCGGCGCCGAACCACCTTCATCAACCACTGGGCCGTGTCCGGCCGACATGGCTTGTGTTCCTTCGGCGACTTCCATCTTGGCGATTTCGGTGCCGATGGCCAGCACGGAGCCCGGCTCAACGGTCCACTCGACCAAGACACCATCGTAAGGTGATTCGACATCGGTCGTCGCTTTGTCCGTCTCCATGACGTAAATCGGATCGTCCCGGCGAATCAAGTCGCCCGGCTTCTTCAGAAACTCCACCAACAGTGCTTCTTGCAAGCCTTCGCCTAATTGAGGGATCAGGATCGGAATGATCGGCATGAATTCGCTCCGCACGACAAGTCGAATGACCAAAAGGGACCAGGGGTAGGAGAATTTCAGCGATGATTGGCAAACGCGGAAAATCGCCGGAAATTTTAATTGCCAAGCCGGATTCGTCCAAGGACGGGTTAGCCGGAACGTTGATCGCCCGCCGGTTCCCAGACGCCTGACCAGTAGCAGCTAGGAACGACAAAAGGCCGCCAAAACGTAGTCCTGGCGACCTTTTGAAAATCTCTGGTATACAAGCAGCAATGGGAGCTGCTGGGAGAAAGACCTGTACCAAGCGTGCTGAGCACTGCCTGAGCGGTACAGGCCAACCCGAAAAATGGTCCCTCAGCCGTATTGTCCAGAGGTTTGCATTATAACCGACAATTGCTCGGCGGCTACACACCAATCTATCGGGCGAGTCGCGAAAATTCGCGAATTATTCTCCGGTCGGACAAAAATTTACTGGCACCGTCACTGCGATTTTCGGCTTTATCGTCAATCTTCGTTGAAGAAAGTCGTCAGCCGCGCGACCTCGGCTTCGGTCAACGCCCGATCAAAAATCATCAATTCGTCCAAGTCGCCCACGTAATCCAAGCCCAACATGATCGCCGTTCGCTCCAAATCCCACTGGAACTCCAACGGACGTTCCAACGTTCCCTGTAACTTCCCATCCAGATAAAATTGGCACTTCGCCGGCTTTCCATCCGCCGCGTTGATCCCCTGGAACGTCCAAGCCACGTGCGTCCATCGGTCTCGTCTCAGCGGCGGTCGCGGGACATGGATCATGGGCCGATCTGCGACCGGCCACTCTTCCCATTTGACATCTTTTGGATTCCAAAACTTATATTCTGAGAAAACGCCCAAGCGAAACGTTCGCGGCGAGTCGATATCGAAGTCAATAAAAAACGAGGCATCGTTCCAAGCCTTGTCCGTGATTTGCAGCGGGTCCGAATAGCCGTCTTTCAAGTCTTCGTCCGGAGTCAATCGCAACCACAGCGATACCGTGCCTTGCCAATCGGTCTCGCGAAAGTTCATGTTCGATCCCGAATAAAATAGGACCTGTTTGTCTTTGCCACGGAACCGCAGCGCGTCCCCGTGTTGGCCGTCCCCAGCGACGATCTCGACATCCGAACGATGTTGACCGGCCTCGGCTGATTCCCGTTTGAGATTGGGTGCGGTGTACAGTTGTCGATCGCGGGCCGCGACCTTCGCGTCAGTGCCGCCATCAAACGGAGCATGGAAATACAAACTGGTTTTCAACGCGGCCAATTCGTCGACCACGGGCTGCTGGGCGAACGCAGTCCCAAAAAGTGAAACGCCGACGACGAGGCCAATCGAGCTGCACGAGTTTAACAAGTTCCGCAGGCGAATGGGTCGATGAATGGTGGAGATGGGCATGGTCGAATCCGAAGTAGAGGTTTTTGTCGGGCATCGTTCGCCCGACATTATACACCGTTCGGCGCGATCACAAACCCTGAGAATTGCGGAACGCAACACTTCGTGTCAATCGCAACTAAGAATCAGCCATTTTCGCAGGTTGGCAGAAATACAGTTGACGATTTAGTGACTGATTTTTAGAGTCATGTGATTGCGATTTTTGTAGAAATAAAAACCCATTATTTACGCGAATAGTGTCGATAGCGGTTAGAAATTGAGCCAGTTTAGCGGAGTGGCCGATGTTACGGTTGCGTGATAGCTGGCTGAAAACTCGTGTATTCGAAATTCATTCTCTGTGAAACGATTCCGATAGTTTGCTCGACACAGAAGGTTTCAGTTCGTATCTACCGCCACGAGACGTTGAATCGCAGTTGGCTTGCAGGAGTAGTTTGGATGTGGTCGCTTAAAACACAGCTTGACATTGTGCGGCGTACGAACTCTTGGACGCCTATTTCGTGACTACCTCTCCAAGAACGGCAGGTCTGTTAGGCATCGGTACACGATAGGTAGCGTCCCTTTCTTCGCAGAATTGCGGAACGAACCAGCTCGCCTTGAAAGACTACCTATTTTTCTAACTCGACGACGCTGGATTGCAGCAATTCTCGGGGCAGGCCTTGTTTCCAGCTTTCCTCCAATTTCACGTGCTCCGTGCTCCGCGGTCTCCGTGATAGCCTCTTTCGCTTTGGCTTTTTCGTTTGTTTTGTACAGCGTCATGATCAATAGAGGCGTGTGCGGGTCTGCGACGGCGGCCAGGAATGTACGCCATTGCGGCTGAATGTTAAAGTTAAAGTTAAATATGAAGTCTATTCGATCTCGGATTTCGGCTGGGGCAGGCGTCCGTGCTTGATCAAGTGCAGCTCCAATAAACAGAGCGATGGTTGCAAATATTTTGGCCTAGCCTGTCCGGTGATCAGATTGGGGATATTGAGTTCTTTCTTCAAGGCACTCAACAAATCCGCCATCAACTGGGCCTCAATCTCCAAAAGTTGTTTTCGGCAGGATTCGAATTCCTTGCGAATCGCCTCTTTGGTTTTGTCGTCAAGTTCAGGGCGAAACAACACTTCCAACGGCCCTGCCATCGTTCGGCATCGCTCGCGCATTAGTTCGACAATCATGTCGCGTTGCCGAGGCAATAGGACGTCATTCCAAGCGTGCGTGATGTGCTTGAGTGCAATCGCATGGTACTGGCTTTGCTTTAAGTCAGGAATCGCATACGCTTCCTCGGAGACTTGTTGCCGAATGTCAGAAAGATGGGTTATTTGATCCACCGACAAATCAAGTTCATTCCCGTCGGATTGGTGTTGTTGAAACCACAGCGATTGTTCGAGCCTAAAGAACTTCTGCATTGACCCATCCGCCCCGAGCTTCCACCAACGCCATCGTCCGTCCGCGTCCAATTGCAGTTGCCAATCCACTTGAAAAACTTCGGGGAAGCTCCATTCGTGAATAGGCCTACTAAGATACGCATCGAAAGTCTCCAATTCGCTGAATTGACAGATTAGGTCGGCGTAAATGGCATCCGCGAAACGATCACGTCGTTCTCCCCACCACTCGCGAGCTTCCGAGTTTTCCGGGAAATATCCTGCGATTTTATTCAGCGTCGCCAACCACACTTCATGGCCATTTTCGAACGCCTTCAGTTTCAAATCTAACTCTCGAGTTGCGATCGTCGCTTTTAGGTTTTCCTCAAGAGACTCTTCGTAAGTCATTAACTCGGACAAATAAGTGGCTCCACACTGCCGAAGTGTTAGATATTGATCTATCTGGTTCAAACGACGAATCTGGGCCGAAGACAACAACGATCGAACGTCGTTCTCTTTTTCGATCAACTCGTGTGAGCTCGCCAGTACAAACTTTGGGGTTGAGGTTCTGATATCATGTGGAACAATCTTTCGGAACTCGGCGCGTGCAGCCGAGAGTTGAGCATTCAACGCTAATTCAATCTTCGATTTCTCTGCGTCGGGTAATTTCAAATCTTCCAAAACGTTGGGCGAATTTAGCAACGCATAACCTGAATGGTTAAAATAGCCTGGAGACGTGATTAAAAGTATTTTTTGGAGAGCGACACTTCCGGAACAGTTGGTTTCGAATCGATATACCGAAATAGTCTCCGAATCGTCCACGAACGCTGTGGCGGGTTGTCCTGACTCAAACAGCACGAAAATTACGAGAAAGATTCCGAGCCATTTCCTTGATTTCAACCTCCACACGACACAAATCATAATTAATACTCCAGCGGCAATCGAAATCGCTATATGCAACGGTCTCGAAAGATGGACCGTTTCCTCCTTAGACCTTTCTGGATCTACGGTATTCACATTCAGCGTCGCGAACTGTCGCCCGTCACTCGCGGCCAAATAGAGATCTGGTAACATTTCAGGGGATAGCACAGAATTGACCCGAATTCCACCAATTTGACCAATGTCTCCCGATCGAAGTTGATAAGTTCGATCGGCGGTTACCGACAATTCCTCCGGCTTTGGATGTACACTCATGTCCGTCGCCGTCCACAAGTGAGCGGTCAAAGGAAACTCGCCTTCGCGGTGCGCAAACAGTCCGAATGCCTTTCGCGGGATATATGCTCCGTTCGGCAATTCATATGTTTCAAGGATACCAAATTCGGTCCTCAAACCGCCATTTGAATAAGAAGCGTGCGTAATCAGGAAATTAGCAGCGCCGTCGAATGTCGTTTTGATCTCAAGTTCACCAAAAATCGAATGGACAACGTATAGATCTCCATCTTTGTACACTTGGTTTCTTAAAGCGACCGGCGGGTCAACAAGAAGCATGACAGGGTCTACGTATTTTCCATCGCCGTTAGTTAGCATTCCGTGGTACGGCTCGAAACTAGCAGTCGCATGAAATCGTTGCGATCTACCAATAACCGCACTGCCGACCAATGACGACAACTTTAACTCAAACTTTGGGCTTCGCAACACAGTTTCAGATCCTGGAAACGGGACTTTCGCACTCCGAGTCCCGTCGGCTTCTTCATAGAACTCCGCGCCAAGTTCACCGACCAATCTCGTTTCATACAACTCATTGACAGCAAGCCTTACCCAACGTCCCTCAACCTTTCCTGTCGTCTGACTAAATTCTCCCGAAAGTTCGCTTCGATTTTCGATCTTCCCAGAAATCGCCTGAAAGCGAATAGAAAACGTGTCTGAACGATCAGTATTTGCAACGTTCAACGCAATTAATTCGTCGACAGAAATATCATCTGCCTGATCAGGGCTCCCCAGCACCCACTGTGTCAAAAAAAACGGAACAACCAAGAAAATCAAGACACGAAGAATCTGCTTCATAATCAAGTCCGTCCAAAGAATGCTTGAAGTCATTTCTAAGCGCAACACTCAACGCCATCCGAATCCCAGTTCCTGAATTACAGCCAATTCCGCAAATTCAAACTTACTCTCGTGACTACAAGCAGCGCAGATTGCAAAACTCTGACAATCCCGAAATCAACTGCATTCAAGAACTGTGTTCGGAGTATTCAACTACGGCGTTCCATTGTCAACGCAGATTCCGCCGAACTTCAGTATGAATTCATCACACGGAGTTGTACAAATCCCGCTTGCATTCCTGCCCTGGTACGTGCGATACACGTGACAAACCAGAAACTGCGTTTGCTGGCCTTGAGCATTGATAGCAGGCGGGCATTCTTCACAAACGGTGGCCGCCTGCGCACAATTTCCGACTAGAACCCAAGTTACGCTTTTCGAAAAAGCGCATCCAGATAACCCAATGTTACCCGATACCGTGTTGGTTGCAACACAAGTTGCCTTCGGTGTACACATAGTGGCCCCATCGCAGCGACCAAATACGTTTACGGTAGTTCCCGGCGCTAACCCGCCAGTAGCAATATTTGGAACCACACAGCCGCCGGCGTTAACGTTAGTCGGAAAGAGCCAATCCGGCACAGTTGTTGCAGTACCCCCGGGACCTCCCCCGGGACCTCCTTGCTGAAAGCCAAACGACGCCAAGATGCCCACGGAAACGACGACGGCTACCATCGTCGCCGTGCATAACGACCCATACTTTGATAGTGAAATCTTCATCATTCTTTCCCTTTCGATCATTGAGGACTAATCATAATGATTCTTATCACTGACGTTAGTCCATCGTCGGTAATAAGTGTAAGTTCTTCCCGTCCCAGACGAACGTCAGGCCAATGTTTGACTGACAATCGGATTGACGCAGAATGTTTATCAATCGGGCTAACAATCGCGCCAAGCAATTGCTCGTTATATTTTGTGTCTAAGGCACCTAATTCGGCACCGTCGGAACGACGTATGATTACGTTAGCTTGCGTCTGGTCTCGCTTAAAAACAACTGTCGCTGGCGTAATTTCAAACGCCGTTTTTCGGTCCAAACTGAGCCCAAGAAACACGTTTAATCCACTCTGATCCAACAGTTCGATTTGGACATGTTGCGGCAATACGGTGTTGCTCGGAACCTCTAATTCAACTCGATATCGCTCCCAATGTGTCTCTCGTTCGCCAAGTCGTTCGGTGTAATTATGGCCTGTGGGTGCAAAATGATAGCTGAGGTCATCAGGCGCTACCGCCCTTACTTGCAGTTCGTCCTCCGCTTGGACTGTATGATCGATGCTCAGGAAATCGTGGCAAACATCAAATTCAACAACAGCGAATTCACCGCTACCGTCGGCGCGTTGCTGAACGTCGATCGTACCAGCGTCTAACGCCGTTCGCTGATTTCCTGGAAAGCCGAGCACACGAATTGCTGGAATCGCAACAATTGGAAGTTGCAACTGAGCACTACAATTTCCTTTAAATGAAAGCCCCACTGCAATGACTCGTTCGGACATTGAATTCGTCGGATTGATCCTAACCGACATGCGAAGCTGCACCGACTGGCCCGGCGGAATGATCTTGGATTCAAGCTCCACTTTCGAACATCCACAGCCAGTGGAATATCCGATGATTTCTGCGGTCGTGTCGCCGTTATTGCGAATTTCAACTCCCACCACGGCCTCGGTTTCTTTCATCCCAAAGAATGGCAACTCCTGCAGCCGTATCGACTCGCCCTGACCCTCCGTTAGATAGACCTCTCGCTTGAGCTTTTCGATAGTCGTTGTTGAGTTCTCGATGAAACTCAATCGATGATGAACTACTGGAACAGCTAGAACATCACCGTTGGTCTCGCTTTCTCGGCAACCAACCAATGGCGCAAGAACGACACACATTAATGAAACGTAAAAAAGGCGTCTGTTTGCAAAATAAAACAGGACTGGAAGAAGATCAAACCCCTGAGAGACGACCCCTGAGAGACGACCCCTGAGAGACGACCCCTGAGAGACGACCCCTGAGAGACGACCCCTGAGAGACGACCCCTGAGAGACGACCCCTGAGAAAACAACATAAAACAATGTGATCATCGCTGCTCCGATGTCTGTTTCGACGAGAAAAACTTTCTACGCCCGAAATTGTAACGCTTATATAACTACGGTCAAGCATGAAAATTCAAAGAATAATTTGAAGGACATTTCAAAGACTTGCAAAACAGGTAGTACTGGAGACGACGAGAAACTTGCTGGTGATACACGCCTTCGGATACGAGTCTATCCCAAACGGGGGCTGAACCTCTCCGGCGAGTCTCGTCAATTGTTTAGGAAAATGACTCGCCTCCAAAGGATCAGACTCGGGGCAGATCCCTTTGTGGATAGGCTCTAACTCACGAACAAATCGTTGAAACGCGATTCTATCACGCGCAGTAGCACCAACCAATCGCCTGGCGTGCCGGTCTCGTTCTGAAAAAAGACTTCTCCCATGCGAGGAGTTTCGCTGCGGCCGCGCAAATCAAAGCTTGGGCCAAACAGCAACGTTTCCCCCAACTGTAACGAAGCCTTGCCACCGGCCTCGGAAATCAACGTGTGCTGTTGAGTCATCCCCGTGCGGAACGAATCGTTGGCAGTTTGGTTCATCGCATTGGCGAACTGCGGCAGCAGCGGTCCATAGCCGGTCAACGGCTCGAGGCTGACCAGGACCGAGCCACTGAGCTCGCGGTCCACCACGACACGGACTTTGGCGGTGGCTTGCTGGAAGCGGTGTTGGCTGCGACCCTGTTCACTTTGCCAAACCCAATGCAGCGTCTCTTTGATCCCAACCACATCCAAATCGCGCGGCAGGCCGTATTTCAAACTCAACCGCGTATGGTCTTGGACCACCACTTCTGGCTTCAACAGACCCGCAGTCAACATTTGTCGTTGCAAGTCGTTTAATTGGTCTTCTGCAACGGGAATCGGTTGCAGCAACGACCGCAGCGGATGTGGCATCGTCTGACCAAGCACGCCCACTCGAATGGCATTCCGCGTCAATTGCTTGCGAGTCGCCAATGGAATGGACTGTTGGTCGGACTGATTCCACAACTCTTCCAACAAACGCCGTCGATGGATCGGGACCAACACGCGGGCAAACTCGACCCCAATCGAGTGGCTGGTCGTGGTGGGTTTCTGCAACAAGGATACCGGATCAGACGTTTTGCTTTTCGATCGATTCGTGCAGCCCAGTAACAGACCCATCGATAATGCCGAACACAAGAAGTGTCGACGCAACAGCAGCCCCGGCACTTGGTCGGGTGTCTGTGCTTCGCGAGGGGTCTGATAATCCGGGAGGCTCATCCGAGTTCTCGATGGGGACCAACTACTTGGATAACGAGATCCGCAGTTTCTCTGGTTTCTTCTGCAGTTGAGTGTTGAGCGATTGTGTCAGTTTCGTTTCGTGCTCAGTGGCGTGATCTTCCAGCCACTTGCGAGCGGCTCGCGTGAGTTGTTGAGCAATCTCGCCACCGACTTTGCTGACGCGATGAATCCGAAACTCGTGGATGGTTAGCTGCGATGATTCGATATGGGGTGATAAGACGATCGCTGGTTGGGTAGCCAAGTCGAACTTCAAACCCAATTGACACTCCAACTCGATGGTCACTCGTGTCGTGATGTCGGCCTGCATGCTGTACAGTTGAACTCCGCGCTGCCACCGGGCCTGTCGGGCCTCCATGTCCACCGTCAAGTCGCAAGCCAAGTTGAACCCCAAACGACCGTCCTCTAGATTGCGAACATTCGTCAATCGGACCGCCAACGTCTGGGCAGGATCAACCGGGCGCAGTTCGTATTTCGTACTCGTCCCGTGTTTCATCACCAAAGGTTCAGAACGAGGAATCAACGTCTTGATCGTTTCCATTCGATTCCACTTGCGATCATCCACATATTGTGCGGGCAAGTGTTGGAGCGCCAGCATTCGCAGTTGCTCGTTCAGTCCCTCTCCCGCATCCATCGCCATCAAACTCTGCCAGGCCTGAGTGGTTTCGTCGCGAGTGTTTCCGACCAGCGCCGTGTCGAGGCTGCTCGTCGGCGTCACCGTGATCAGCGGCGCTGCGTCATTGGCCTGCGCTTCATTAACCTGTGCGACGGCCAGCGACCACGAGGGAAGGACCACCAGCACCCACAACCACCCGATGGCCATCGCCAAGGAAAGTTGGCCGAGCCATCGCCTGTCGGGCCATGGTTGGCAGGGTAATCGTCGGTAGGGTCTGCCGTTGCGAGGCAAGCGTTCCGTCCTTAAAGGGGTTTCGAAGAGGTGCTTTGATTCGGCGAGCCTATTCCGAGCCGCACCGAAAACAGGGCCCCGTCGCGATCGGGATTTAGCAGAAAAGCTCTGGTAACGCCAGCACAGTTTCGCGATTGCTCTTATCAAGGTGCTGGTAATTTGGTAACTGTCGGGCCGTGAGCAAACACGAATCAAAACCTGATCGCGCCCCGAAGCAATCGCGGCCCTTTCTCGGCATTACCTTCAAGTGTTGCCGAGTGTACTGGCGAATTTATCTGGCGGCGGATGGCCAACGATTTAGCGGTCATTGCCCGAAGTGCGGCTTCCCGGTCCACGTGGAGGTCTCCCGAGACGGCTC
>JAUXWY010000170.1 GCA_030681235.1 Pirellulaceae bacterium
TCGCTTTCATTGGTTGTCGGTCCACTTTCCCGCGCGGTGGCTTGTTCCAATTGTTTGACCAAGGACTTCTGACGCATGTCCAGTTCGTACAAACTCTGATACTCGGCTTCGCTGACCATCTGACCGGTCGCAAGTTTCGAATTCAACTCCGCTTGCTGCTTGTGGAACTGCCGCTGAGCTTCTTCCAACTGTTTGCGCAAGTTTTGCGAGTCGACCATGCCCAACTTTTCGGCTTCCCACTGTTCACGAAGACTGGCCAACTGGGCTCGCAAACTGGCCATTTCTTCATTGACTTCATCCAAACGGTCCAGCGCGCTTTCTTCCGTCTCGTCCGCTAGTTGCCGAGCGGCAAGTTCCAACTGAGTGAGTCGGCGTTGCACCGAATCGATCTCGCCGGGCACGCTATCTCGTTCCATGGCCAACTTGCTGCAGGCTTCATCCACCAAGTCGATCGCTTTGTCTGGCAAAAAACGATCGGTGATGTAGCGAGCGGACAATCGAGCCGCGGCCACAAGTGCCGCATCTTTGATTTGGACACCATGATGCGATTCGTATCGCTGCTTCAAACCACGCAGGATCGTGACCGTGTCCTCGATGGTCGGTTGATCGACGAAGACAGGCTGGAACCGACGCTCCAAGGCCGCATCTTTCTCGATGTACTTCCGATACTCGTCCAAGGTCGTCGCACCAACGCAGCGCAGTTCGCCCCGAGCCAGGGCGGGCTTCAATAAGTTGGCGGCGTCGTTGCCACCTTCCGCCGCTCCGGCACCGACCACCGTATGCAATTCGTCGACAAACAAGACCACCCGGCCCGCCGCGTCCGCCACCTCGCGCAAAACGGCTTTGAGTCGCTCTTCGAATTCGCCGCGAAACTTCGTGCCGGCGACGAGCGCACCCATATCGAGGGCGATGACGCGCGAGTTTTGCAAGCTATTGGGCACGTCACCTTCGACAATTCGCAGGGCCAAACCTTCGGCGATCGCCGTTTTGCCGACGCCCGGCTGACCAATTAGAACCGGATTGTTCTTCGTGCGGCGGGAAAGAACTTGCACCACGCGACGGATTTCTTGATCGCGGCCAATGACCGGGTCCAACTTGCCAGCCTTCGCACGCTCGACCAAATCAATCCCGTATTTTTCGAGAGCTTGGAATTTGCTTTCGGGATCCTGGTCCGTGACCTTGGCACTGCCGCGCATTCCTTTGATGGCTTCCCGAATATCTCGTTCCGTAACCGCCCGAGTTTGCAAAATGGTTTTGGCGGTCGAATCAACTTTTGTAAGTGCGAGCAACAAGTGTTCGGTCGAGATAAACTCGTCCTGCATGCTCTCGGCCAATTGCTGCGCCTGCGTCAACACTTGACTCAGGTGGCTTCCCACACCGCGAGGCGATGCGTTCGAAGAGGCCGGCAAACGCTTGAGCTCACCGGTCACTGCGGCTTTTAATGGCTCCACCGGCACCTTGAGTTTCTGCAACAACGGCACTGTCAAACCCTGGCGTTCTGACAACAGAGCCGCCAGAAGATGCAGCGGAGTGATCTCTGGATGGCCGGACGTTTGAGCCAACTGTTGGCTGGCGGCCAGTGCCTCTTGGGATTTGGTGGTCAGTTTGTCATAAGAGAAAGTCATGCCGGGCTCCTGTCCGAATCAGGTCAAGAACTAGAATTTCGCCGCTGCCAATCCTGCAGCGACCAGTGCCAGAAGACCTTCAATGCATCTTTCGGGCCAATTTTACGTTTCCCCAAGGATTCGGGCCGCATCCCGAGCGAAATAAGTCAGGATGCCGTCCGCTCCGGCTCGCTTGAATGCCAGCAGGCTCTCCATCATCACCGCTGGGCCATCCAGCCAGCCGTTGGCGGCGGCCGCTGTCAGCATCGCGTATTCGCCAGACACTTGGTAAACAAACGTGGGGAACTGGAATTGCTGTTTGATTCGACTGACCACATCCAGGTACGGCATACCGGGTTTGACCATGACCATATCGGCGCCTTCGCGAATATCGAATTCAACTTCGCGGAGGGCTTCTTCCAAATTGGCCGGGTTCATCTGATATGTCTTCTTATCACCGGTCCCTAAATTGGCAGCGCTGCCAACCGCCTGTCGAAAGGGTCCGTAAAAAGCGGAAGCGTACTTGGCCGAATAGGCCATGATGCTGACTTGCTGAAACCCCGCATGATCCAAGGCGGAGCGAATTCGACCGACGCGGCCATCCATCATGTCGGACGGAGCGATGATGTCGCACCCCGCTTGGGCTTGTACCACGGCCTGTCGACACAGAACTTCGACGGTCGAGTCGTTGACAACGTAGCCCTCGTGCAGCAGCCCGTCGTGTCCATGGCTCGAGTAGGGGTCCAAAGCAACATCGCACAACACGCCCATTTGCGGACACGATGCTTTGATCAAAGCCGTGGCTCGGTTGATCAAGTTGTCCTGGTTCAAGGCCTCCCGGCCATCGTCACTTTTCAAAGCATGTGGCGTCGCCGGAAACAACGCCACGACTCGGATCCCCAAGTCTTGCGCTAGGGAGACCTCTTCCGCCAATTGGGCCAGAGGAATCCGAAACACACCTGGCAGGCTTGAGATAGGCTCGCGCTCCATACTGCTGGAGATGAACACAGGCCAAATCAAATCGCTGGTTCGCAGATGATGCTCTTGCACCAAATCCCGGAGCCATGGCCAACGGCGGAGCCGGCGCAGTCGGCTTTGCGGATAGTGGGGCATTAACGTCTCGCGGGCAAGGTTTTGGGTTTGTAGTCGTGCTCGCGCTTCCGCAATACTGACGCCTTCACAATCTTGGACGGCTGCAAGGCTGGATTGGGCGCTTCCGGATTGACCTTATTCAAACCCGCGACCGTATCCATCCCTTCAATCACACGGCCAAACGCCGTGTGTTGACCATCGAGATGTGGCGTTGCCAGAAACGTGAGGAAGAACTGACTGCCGCCCGTGTCGCGCCCGGCATGAGCCATGCTGAGTGTACCCGCGAAGTGCTTGCGGAAGTTCGGCTCGTGACATTCGCAGGGGACGGCATATCCCGGACCGCCTCCGCCCGTTCCATTCGGGCAGCCACCTTGGGCCATGAACTGTGGCAACACCCGGTGAAACGTCAGTCCGTCGTAGTAACCTTTTTCCACTAATGAAATAAAGTTGGCGACCGTGTTTGGTGCTTGGTCTTCGTACAGCTCGATCACGATGTCACCCACCGTGGTCTCGAACTTCACACGGGGCAGATCGTCTTTCTCGGCTTCCGCTGCGCGAATCGCTTCTTCCACTTTCCAATCGGCCTCGCGTTCTGCGATTCCAGGAGCCATCCGCCGCATGAAATCGACTCGCAATCGCTTGCCTTCTGAGTTGAGCTTTTCGATCCATTGCCCAGCCAACTTGAACTGATCCGTACCAAACGCGGCGAGCGCTGCGAATTCGTAGACCATGTCGTCTTTGCTGCCACTGTCCACGAGCGGCTTCAGCAATCGGAACCCGCGCTGATAGTTGTCTTCGCTCAGTGCGATCCGGCCCAACTGCGACAATGTGTCGTGTAACGCTTGAGGAATCTCAGTACTGTCCTGCACCGTCTGCAACAATTGCGGTTCAATCTCTTTCCGCAACTCCATCAGGGTTTTCTTCTTGACTTCATAGTCTCTCCAAAACTCGGCTTGGTCCCCAGGCGGCAACGCGCGGGCTTTCACATTCAACGCTTGAATCTCTGCGAAAGCCGTTTGCCAACGCTCAACCGGCCCCGCCGTTTCATCCTGCGGCACGCATGCTCGGCAGTCCATGACTCCACTAGCCAGGCACAGCCCCAAACACATCCAGCCCAACGATCGCCAACCATTGAGGCGGCGAGCCAATTGCCAATTGTGAAACATACAATTTTATTCCATGAGAATTGGAGGACAGCCCCGAACTCGAACACTTGAATGGACCCAGCAACCCCGTGCCCTGCCGGACGAATTCTAACGGATACGAACAAAAGCGACAACGGTTACGATTTCTGAGACCGTTGTCGCAGAATCCTCGCCCGCAGAATATTGCCATAATCGCGCGGCGACCGAGAATCGCGGAACTGCCGGCCTGACTCCAGATATTTGGCAATTGCTTGCTCGTAGTTTTTCATCGCTTCCTGCGACCGACCGGTGAGGTATTCCAAATGACGTTTCCACTTTCGTTCCAAATCGAATTTCTCGACATGCTTTAGCAAATTGAGAGCCGTGCCGTGATTTTGAATTTCACAATGGGCCATCGCCATGTACATTTTGGCATCGCCGCGGACAATAAACATCGCGGCCTTTTGACCATCCAAGGCCTGGCGAAACTCGGCTGCCGATTGCCCAGCGGATCGGTACAGCCCCAGTGATTTTTGAAGATCCGGATTGTCGGCGATATTCTTCCAATCATCGTCGCTGTAATGCATCCGCTGCAACTCGCGGAAACAATCCGTGACCAGCTCCGCGCTGTCGGGTTGAAATCGTCCCAGTAAGTACAAGACCCTCGAACGGCGCAGCAAAGGAAACTCGTCAAAGTAGCCCTCTTCCCGTTGTTGCCATTGAATCTTGCTCATGACAAATCGATCTCGGGTGGCCCGCAACCTTGCTTCACGAATCGATTCGCGGAAGATCTGAATCTCCAGTGGTAAGGCCCACAATTGTACTTCGTGGATTAAGGGATTTTCCTGAAAGCGGGCCGCCGTGTCATCCGGAGAAAAGTAAACGTCCACTCGTTCCGCGCCCGTCAGATTGCGTTGCAGAAACTGACTACGCAACGCGAAACACTCCAGCGGATAATCCAGCAGCGCCACGATGTTCTTCAAGTTCGCCGCTCGGACGGGATAAGCCGAATCGGGCTCCGTCGATTCGTCCGGCGTCAGGCCTTGCCATTGGAGCCCTTGCGGGTTTTCGATCACTTGCTGCAACGTTAACACCGCCAAAGTCTCGGGATGGTGCAACGGCAAACCCAGCCGAGGGTCAAACAGGAAAACCTCGGAATCGATCAAAACACCAATGGCCCAAGGAACGAGGGCAGGGTGAGCGACTCGCGGCAACAATTTCGACGTTGCTGCGTCAGGCAGGCCCAAGACACAAGCGTCCAATCCAGCGTGCCGCGCCAACTGCAAAAACAAATGGCCTTGCTCCCACGCATCGCCTCGTCCGTAGTTCAGGGTCTGCCACAGATAGTTGCGATAGCCGGCTCCACGAACTCCGAACATGGACAACGGGCGATCCGCCACGATCGGCCGAACCGCCAATTCCTCAGCCGCCTCTGGGGTAGGAATTTCAGGAAAAGGTTCACCGGATACATTTCGGACCGTCCAATCAAACAATTTCATCGCCAACCCTAATCTCGCCGCGCCTTCGGGCTGCAGTTGAGGGTTGCCGACCTGCACCACTTGCTCCAACGTCAACGGCTGGGGACGACCCGCGTGGGTGAGATAGGCAAATCGCGTCCCCGTTTTTTCTTCTTGCAAACGAGCCACAATTTGGCTCAACCAATACTGCTCTTGGAGATAAAAAGCATCGGTATATAAAAAAGTCTCGCTGGCAATACTGTTCCACCACAAGGAATCTTGGTACGCGGCGGGAATGGTGTCGAGCAACTTCGATCGCTCCCAAGTCGGATACGTCTGTGCCATCGACGCCGACCCTTCCGAGGCCCTGGCGGTGTTCCAAGCCGTATTGAGCGAGTCCGTCACACTTCGCTCGAAAACGCCCCATTCGGCGACGTCATCCTTCTTGATCAAATGAATCGCTCGGGCCAAGTGCTCACTTTGTCGGCCCGAAACTTGATGCTGGGCCTTATCAACGCCCGACAATTGGAATCCCGCGCGCTGCTCTTTGGATTGGCCGCCGCCGTTGCAGCCACCCACGAAAGCGATCACCGCGACCAAACACCAACCCGTGATCCAACGACTTCCCATGCCATTCATTTCAAATGCGTCTCGACTACTTCGCCGGTAGGCTACTGAACTTCAGGAAACAGCAACTTCGCTGGAACCCCGTTAGCTATATCCTAACCGGGGTCTCTTACAAGACAACGGACGTGGTTGCTCCCAAGAATTCGAACCGCCCGATTGTTACACGGGTGGAACAGTCACTCTACATTTCTGGTACGGGCGGAAGGTCAACAAACGGCACCCGTTTCGATCGTGCTTCTAGCGTATCGAGAAGGGAATTGAGAATGGCCTGGGTGAACGGCCCTTCACTGGCACTTTGATTCTGGCGCAGGTACTGCGACTCGATTTGCTTGCTCGTCAGCAGGGTCCCAAATCGCTGGACCGACAGGCGAAATGCCCGCGCGGCCGCCGACCGGCTCTCTGCCGTCGCCGAAGCATCGCTCGCCACACTGGCTAAATAAACTTGCGTGTCGGGATCGCCAAAATGCGACAAGATTTCGGCAATCAACCGGTCCGTTTCCGCAGAATGGCCCATCAACCCGCGAGCCGTCGGAGCAAAAGACGGGAAGTCCAACAACCGTCGTGAGCGATCGATTCCCAACCACGCCGACATACTCTTCAAACCTTGCTGAGCTTGCTCCAGAGCCACCAGACTTGGCAACTGGCCCGTTACTTCCTTCAACGAACTCATTTTCTCGATCCACGGCAACAAGTCGCGACCGTTCTCACTGAATTCGGCCACCACCGTGTAATAATCGTTGCGTTCGACTTGAAACATGGTTCGAGCTTTGGGCATGTTTTCTGAGCGCACGAGCAACAGGATCGGCATCGTCTTTCCCTTGGTGGTCGAACGGACTTGATCCACCACTGTCAAATATGGAACGTCGCCCAAGCTGTCGGTGATGATCAGAAACGATGCGGGATACAAATCGAGATCGGTGATCAACTGACCAGCCGACGATGCGGCCGACGCATTCCAACCAGAAGTGCGAACCAAGCTTTCTAAGTACGCCGAGTGGTAAGGGTTCATCGAAGCCACCATCGCATAGGTTCCGATGGGATTGCTCAGCAATTCGCGCACACCTTGGTTGAAGTAGCTGGCACCGCTAAAACTTTGTTCTGGTTTCCAAGCCAAAATCGTCTGAACGGCGGCCGAACGAACTCGCTGATCGGTGGCTTTCAAGGCAACCACCACGGGCGATAAGTTGCCCGAGGTCGGCAGCAATAGTTCGCTGCTGCCCACGGTTTGCAGTGACTCGAGCAACGACTGAGCCACTAACCATTGTCCACTCTCCAACGCGGCGAGCAACATTTCGTTCATTTGGACGGGCGTCAAGTACTGAGCCGCCACGTCCACTGCCGCCTTGGGCAACGGCTGATCCACCCCGTTTAATAACTTGGCGCGTTTGAACTGCGCCGCCACATAGTTCCGCAGGGCCGCGTCGTTTTCGGCATCGACTCGGAGCCAAGCCGTCGCCAGCAGGGCTTGATTCCGTCCGACCTGCTCCAAAGGCTCGACCAACTGAGGTGTCAAACTTTGGACACTGGCATCCCACAGCCATCCCGTCGGCGGCATGACTTGGAGTTGCGTGCGAGGGGATTGCAAGGTGTTCCATCGAGCCAATTCCGCCTGACAGGCTTGTTCCAACCAGCGGCTCGTGAACTCTCGTTGCTCGGGATCGAATCCATGTTTCGCTTGGAACACCGTACGCCAGTGGGCGATCACGGGAGCCAACGCAGGTTCCGGCAAGCTACCAGGCTGCCGAGCACTCCATTCCAAGACCGCCGCTTGGTTGAGCACCGAACGACTGCGAGCTGCCAAGCCGAGAATGGCGGCCGATTCCAACGCCGATTCGCTGCCCACCAGCGACCGCAAGGTCACGTCCCAACCGTCGGGACCGGTCTGGATGATTTGAACCAAGCGTCGCAGTTGCGCCGACTGCAAGTCGCCACTCTGAATGATTCCCTGCATTCCCTGCAACAATGGCATCGCAGCCGAAAGTCCCATCGCCAACAACTTTTCCGTCGCTGCCGTTTGTTCGGCCACCGTGCCATTCAAGAGCTGCGAGATCGCGAGGGTGGTCGACTCTTCGCTGTTGGCGTATTGCATGGCGTTGGCCAATGTACTGCTGAGCCAAACGCCTGCGGTCGGTTGTAATTCGATCTGCGATTGCACCCAAAATATGCGCGATGACGTTACGGCATACACGAAGTCGTAGGCTTCACGACCGGACAGGGGCTGTTTCAGTTCGCTCAAAATCTGATTCGCTTGAGCGGGCCTCTTCAATAGAAACAACGTTTCCGCAGCCAGAACCCGCTGAGCTGGTTGAGACAGATCTTGCTTCATGATGGCATAGAGCAACGGATCCAGAGCTTCCGTGCCTTGATTTGTGGGCCCCGCCGGAGCAGTCGCCGCAGCCGCTGCTCCACCAAATGGGTCAGCACTTCCAAATGGGTTTGTTTGCCCAAACGGATCTTGGGCCACGGCGGAACTGCCAATCGCCAGCGTCAAAGTCGCCACCATGATCAAGTTCGCTCGAGGGCGGACGACTCGCCGGACCGGGCAGTCGCAAGAGCTTCGTTGGACGATCTTGCGGCTGCGGTATTTGGCCAATAGGCGTTGAATCAATAACATGGGGCAAAAAACCAGAAAGTGACCAGGAACCTTCAACCAAACGCGAGACGTTGCGGCCGGGGCGCAGCCCAAACGACGAGCCGACCGTTCGCGCGAACGCGGGCTCGTTCTACTGTAGTCGGCCCAAGCGGGTTTCGCCAACCAATTGCCAAACGAAGATCCGACTTTCACCAATTTTCCGGGTTGGGCGGACCTGTTTGTGGACGACCCCAAGCCAGGACCTCAGACGCCGACCCAGGTCCCGTCCCAACGGCGGCGTCCCGATTCCCCCCTAAGCTGAGATCGGGATAACGAATTCGCGTTGATTGTGACCTAGAGGGTGTGGCTTCAACGGTGACCCTAAACTTGAAGTGAACCAAAAACCTAGATCCGATCCACGCGTTGGGGGGCGCGGCGGCGAGCTTTGAAGCATTCCTCGCATAACCCATCCACAATCAAGGTGTGGGTCTTGATCCGAAAGCCATGCCGATCGGCCACTTGTCGCAGAACTTGCTCCAATCCGTCGGCTTGAAATTCGATCAATTGATCGCAGGCCCGACAATGGAGGTGGTCGTGATCGGGGTAACCGTAGTCGAAATCGTAGACGCTACGACCATCCACTTCAAACTTCTTCAGCAAACCGGCGTCGACAAATTCACCCAACGTTCGATAGACCGTCGGGCGACTCACGTAGTCCGGCGAACCGCGTCGCGGAAGCTTCTCGATCAGTTGGTCCGCGTCAAAGTGATCGTGTTCCGAGAAGACTTGGACCAACATCACTTGGCGTTGGCGAGTACTGCGCATGCCTCGGCTCTGCAAGTACTCATGAAACCGCTGTTCCGGCGAGGCCGCCGTTTTCATCCGCTGTAGTGGGGTAGGCTCGTGCTGCATAAGAGCGACCATAGTCAAAAACTGACCCAATGGCAACCCATTACGCGATCGTTAGAACCGTCAAAAGCCTCGCGATGGTAACTTCATGACCTGGCTCGGTCGCTTTTATTGACTTATCGACACACTTTTCTCCGCCGCAACCTAACTTCTTGCGGGGATCGACCCCTGTCATCCCGTGGAACAGACGGTTCCGTGAAAAGGTTGTTTGAGGAGGATCGTGATATGATGTCGGCCGAGTGGTTATTCAGTAGCCTCACCGAAAATGGGGTGTTTTGGTTCGTCAGTATTTTCTGCGTCGTCGCGGCGTACATCGACGGGACACAGTTGAAGGTCCCCAACGCGATCACCTTCCCGATGATCATCGCCGGCTGGCTATTTAGCAGCATCACTTACGGAATGGCCGGCGAAGGCTGGTACATGGGCTTCTTGTGGAGCATCGCCGGAACCGCGGTAGGATTGGCCTGTTTGTACCCTTTTTATGCGATTGGCGGCATGGGCGGCGGTGACGTCAAAATGCTGGCGGCAGTGGGTGCTTGGGTTCACTGCTCGATCACCATGTGGGCCTTTTTTCTGTCCGCCATCATTGGTGGACTGATGGCCGTCTTGATGATCGTATTCAGCAAGGCCAGTTCGAAGCACTACTACCAGTTTTTCGGCATTTTGAACGAGATCCTGGCCGTGAAGAATCCCGAAAAGCTGTCCGAAATCGCGGCCGCCCGCAAGCACACCATGCGATTGCTGCCTTACGGTATTCCGATCGCGATTGGGACAATCCTACATTTCGCGTGGATTGGCCGCTTGTTCTAGGCTTTGTTGCCAGGACGCGTTGTGACTGTTGTAGGACATTGAAGAGGATTTCTCGAATCTCGTTCGCCCATATCCGAAGTTTACGGGGAACGGGTCAGTATTTGCTAGCTCCAAAGGATCTTTGCTATGAAACCCAAATCCATGATCTTGCTCGGAGTTTCCGGGTTGTTCGGATTGGTTGCCGCCGCTTTATTCACGACGGCCATGGGACAACCGAGCGGAACGGGACCGACCAAGGCGGTACTGATCGTTTCGGAGGAGCTTGAAATCGGTTCGCAACTAAACGACAAGAACTGTCGTTTGGAGCAATGGCCGCAGAACATTATTCCGGAAGGGATTGTCGGCTCATTCGAGGAAATCGCCGACAAGCGACTCAACACTCGCCTCTCGAAAAATACACCGGTCTTCACCCGTGATTTACTGGACAAACACGACCGAGTCCTGGTGACGGTGCCTCCCGGCAAGAAAGTCGTGGGCTTGAAATTGCCGGCCGAAGATCACATCGCGGGCCTACTACAGCCCGGCCACACCGTCGATATCATCGGCATTTTCGTGCATGAAGAGAAGTCGTTCTCCAAAACCATTCTGCGGGGGATCAAGGTCTATTCGGTCAGCAACAAGACGGCCCTGGAAAGTGGTGAAAACACCAAAAGCAATGAAGACGACATTACGGTCAGCTTGGTGGTTTCAGAACGTCAATCGGAAATGCTGACTCTGGTTAGCTCCACGGCGAATATCAAACTGGCCGTTCGCGGCATGGGAGATACCGACGTCGAACAGTCCGAAGTGGAGAGTCAAAAGGGTCCTGTCAACCTCCTCGATATGATTGGCTTCGAGAAACCGGTCATTCCAACACCGTTGGATCCATTGCCCAAGCAGCCCCAAGACAAACCGTTTCGAATGCAGTTCTTCCGAGGCGATTTTGCCTATTTGTATGAGTTTACCAAGGACGGGGCCGTCGAAGTATCCGCTCCGGCAAGACCGACGGAAGAACAACCGCAACCCGAGAATCCTTAAACTGGTCTGGTCCGTCGGGCGGGCACATTCCGCTAGATCGTTCGGAACGACGTCCGCCTGAGCGGTATTGATCGAGGCTCATTTTCCCACGTTCCAATAGCGAAATGGCCAACCATCAGTATTCGGCGCCGAGTGGTTTTCATAAAAAACACATTTCACAGTAGGTAGTCTGCGCGATTGAAGGGTTCTTTGCCGTTCGTGCCTGAAAATCTCAACGTCGGGATTGTATTCTCTCGATAGAACTTCCAGATGGTAGCGGATCGTCGGATTATTCTGCCGTTCGCACCTACACTGCATCAGAATCGCAGCTCGAAGGAAGTTCCAATGAAGTGGTCGTTTCGCTATTTTTCAAAATGCGCAGCCTTGGCGGGAATGATCCTTGTGGCAACCGTTGCCGGTTCCGCGTATGGACAGTTCTCGCAGCAGATGCCAAACACTGGCTTGGCCCCAGGCGAAGTCAAAGTGAAAAGCGATTTCGAATCGATCGAAATTGTATTGGGGTCGAGTCGTCTGATTACCATGCCCCACAGCATCCCTCGAGTGGTCATCGAAGACCCGTCCATCATCAGTGCGACACCGTTGGCCAAGGATCAGATTTTGATTCGGGCCTTGCAAGCTGGAGTGACGGGCATTGGACTGATTGATATCAACGACCGCAGCTACACCGTTGAAGTCAACGTTGTCAGCGACGTTCGACAATTGCAGGCTGTCATCAACCACACGTTTCCAACCGCAAATGTCACGGTTCGCCCTCTGAAAGAATCGATTGTGTTGGTGGGAACCGTTCCGAATCCCGAAATGGCTGCCCAAGTCGTCGACGTCGCGATGCAGTTTTCCGAAAACGTGTTTCAGAATTTGCAGGTCTCTGGGGCGCAGAACATCGCTCTCCGAATGAAAATCTACGAGGTCTCGCGAACAAAGTTGCGCCGGATCGGGGCCGATTGGCAGTTCTCGAACAATCGCTTTGCGGTCATGCAGGGTGCGGGCGACCTGATCGATATGGCCGCCAATCAAGCGCGGGCCTATATCCCGAATCCGGCCTCGGGGCAACTAACGCCGACCATGGTCAATACGGATGGTCAGATTTTTGCCTCCGGTGGTGACACGTTGCGTACCAACATCATCCGCGGCAATTCTCAGTTGACCACCGCCATTGAATTCCTGGAGCAACATGACGCGGCACGGTTGGTCGACGAGCCAACCATCGTGACTCTCAACGGTCGACCCGCCGAATTCCTTTCGGGTGGAGAAATCCCGATTCTAATCAATGGTGGTTTGGGTGTGGCAACGGTCGAGTTCCGTCCGTTTGGAACCAAAGTTGACTTCCTGCCAATCGCTTTGGGCGACGGCCGAATTCGCATTGATTTGCGGTACGAAGTATCTCAGTTGGCTCAAGGGCTATCCGGCGACACGAACACTCCAGGGTTCACGGTCAGCCGAACCAACGTGGCTGCCGAAATGACGGCTGGGCACACTCTAGCCATTGCAGGTGTCGTCAAGGAACAAGCGAAGACGACCAAACGCGGACTTCCGGGTTTGATGCACGCTCCTTGGATTGGGTCCGCCTTCTCGAAGAATCGCGACGAAATGGCGGAGACCGAATTGTTGGTGATCGCGACGCCAAACTTTATTGGCGATGTGGATCCGTCGTTGTTGCCGGCTCATGGCCCTGGACAAAACTCGCAAGAGCCGCTCAACCGAGAGTTTTATGGACGTGGTTATGTAGAAGTGCCTCGTTGCGATCCCATCATGACCCAAACCAACTACCAAGGGAACATGCACCGGGGTGCCATTCCAGCCGCTTACGAAACTCCTTTCAACAACCAACCTCAACCGTCGGCGGGCCCAGCAACGAACAATCGTGAAGTTCGATCGCCGAACCGGAGTCTGCCACCACAAGCAAATCTGCCATTTGGCGCCGGGAATCGTCGCTAGACGAGACCTGCCGAGTTCGACCGTTCGATTCCACTTTCATCCCAGCCATCTAGAAGCCTTGAGATCGAAACATGAGCAACCAACTGAAGTTTGTCCTGTGCGAACCCAAGAAATCCGTCCGTGAAAGCCTCAGCAAGATGCTCAGTTCGATGGGCTATCTTTTCTTGGAAGCCGAATGCTCGTCCTACACCGCGCTGAATGACGCCATTGCGACTTCGATTCCAGACCTCGTCGTGATTGGCATCGATGACGACTACGCCCAGGCATTGGCCGTGATTCGTAAGATTCATGGACAATTGCCGGATGTGGCCATCATGGCCGTGAGCGACCGAAACGATGGCCCGACGATTCTAGAAACCATGCGTGCCGGCGCCGGAGAGTTCCTGAACTCACCGGTTGAAATGTCAGATTTGGCGGAAGCCGTGCCCCGTGTTTGTGGTTCCAAGATCAATAAGTCGCATAATTCGACCAGCAGAGTCATTGCCGTTGCCGGTGTGACCGGCGGGGTTGGTTCGACCAGCATGGCGGTCAACATCGCCGCTTATTTGGCCCAAGATCCTGTCAACAGTGTCGCCCTAGTGGATCTGGACCTCAGTGTCGGGGATGCCGACATCTTCTTGGATTGTATCCCGGAATACACTTTGATCGATGTGGCCAGCAACGTCAGTCGACTTGATCTATCGTTGATGAAGAAATCGATGACCCGTCATGAGTCTGGCGTCTACCTCTTGCCGCGTCCGGTGTCGCTCTTGGATAACGAGATTGTGACGCCCGACAATTTGGGACGTGTATTGAGCGTGCTCAAATCGGCATTCTCACACTTGGTGATCGACATTTCAAAGAGCTACTCCACAGTCGACTTGGTCGCACTCAACTTTGCCGACCACATCTTGTTGGTGACCCAGTTGGACTTGCCTTGTCTGCGAAATGTGGTCCGCCTGTTGATGTCGTTTGACGAATTCCATGGCTTGAAAGAAAAAGTCAAAGTGATCGTCAATCGCTGCAACCTGCAATCCAACCAAATTAGCGTCAAGAAGGCCGAAGAAACGATCGGGCAGGCGTTTTACTGGCAAGTCCCCAATGACTATCAAACGATGGCAGCGGTCCGAAACAACGGTGTTCCTTTGGTCATGCAGGCGCCTCAAGCCAACATTACGCAATGCTTCATGAACTTGACCCATTCGCTCCTGGACGTCCAGAAAACCACGGCGGCGCCAGATGCCGTTGCGGCCAGCGGCAAGAAACAGTGGTTGGGTTTCCTGTCTCGAAAGTCGTGAGATTTGGTGTAGACTGGATGGCCATGAGTTGCCAACCCCAGCCCGCCCACCGCTTCATCCACTTGACCAAGATTCTCAGCAGCCAATCCCGATGCTTTAGGGGTTGGCTGCTCTGTTTGTTTCGCACGACCTCGTCGTTTGCGACCTTATCGCTGGCAATGATGGTTCAGAACGTGTTGGTTCAGGCCGACATTCACGCCCAAGCGGTGCCTGACTCGGGACCGGCTGCACCAAGTTTTGACTTGCCAGCCATTGGCACCAACCGATGGTATCGCGACACCGATTTCCGCGGCCGACCGGTGGTTGTGATCCACATCGCCTCGTGGTCCCCGGCCACACGTCGGATGTTGCCACTGTGGCAACAACAACTGCAACCAGCCGTGGCGGCTGGCCGGATTCATGTCGTTGGCATCGCCCACGAGCAGCATGCCGGACGAGCGCGTCTGCTGTGCGACGAACTGGGCTGGCCGTGGTTGGTTCTCCACGATCCCCTGGCGGAAACTCTGCAAGCTCCCAACAGAATCGACTTTCCATCGGCAACCGTATTGGACGCCCGCGGAATGGTCACCTACGAGCGGCTGACACTGGCCGAACTGTCAGTCAAGGTCCTCGCTCCCAAGTCGGACTTGCATCCCCTGTGGGCGGCTGATCCCGATGCCGCAGCCGAAGCCGCACCACTCGAGCGGCCTTCGCGAGGCCAGCTTTTGTCGGAGTTTCAGAGCCAACGACAGGAGGACGCCACTCTCGAATCGTTGCAGCCATTGGCCAATCACTTGCTGCGGCAGGCGTTCGATTCATCAATCGAGCAAGCACGTGAAATCTTGCCACCCATTATCAGCTTCTACCAGGAAGCCCTGCACCATACCGAAGATGGGCGCTGGGCGTTTCGACTGGCGGTGGCCTTTCGTTTGGCTTTTGATCTCTCCAATGCCGCCCAACAGACCGACGCCGCCCTTTGGCAACGATCACTGGATTACTTGGAGTTAGCCAACCAATCGGCAGCGGCTTCACCAATTTGGCGGGAATGGTTGGGCCATTACCGACCCGGCGTTGATCAAACGCAGGCGGCCTACGGCTGGCTGGCGAATCGATTGCTGGAACCGTTGCCAAACACCGCCGAACGACCTATGGATCAAAAATCGCTTGGACTCCCGTTGTTTGCAATCGAATCGGCGCTTCCCGATGCTCCGGAGACCTCGCCGAGTGAGAACGCAATCTCTTGGCCGCGATCCACTCCGGTCCCGCCGGCCTCGATCCAAATCCAACCGGTGTGGGTCAACAGTCGGTCCAGCGACAACCACGGACGATGGGCGAGGCTCTACCTGCATGTGCACCTCAAACGAGGGGACTGGAGCCTCGATACCGAACCCCGATTGGAGTGGAATCCTGCCAATTTGGACGAAATCAGCCGGCCGATCGAAAAATTGCCCCACGTCCATTCTAGCCGCTGGACGCACCCCGATGAATTGAACTCGGGCGCCACATCGTTCACGTCGTCCGTTTGGCTGGAAATGGATTGGTGGATCCCCGCCAGCGCCCCTACAACCACTTCGATCGATTCGGGCGTGCCACCGCGGCGAAATGCCCGCCTCATTTTTCAGGGCCGAGATCCATTGACCGGACAAATCGGATGGCGGAAGGCCGAGTTCTATCTGCCCACACCCCAACGCTCGCCGGTGGATTGGTAGGCATAACCGTCATGCTTTTGCCCGAGGCTGTGGATGCTGGCAGTTTCCCAGTTTATTTCTGGCGCCAAATATGCGAGAATAATGAGGAGCGTCGCAGGGTAGCGAGCGCCGGTGTCAATAGAGCGGGTAGGACCAGGAGTACTGAGGATGAAGTCTGTTCTAACTGTGGTACTGGCCGGAGGACGTGGCACCCGCTTGGAACCGCTGACCCGGGACCGAGCCAAACCGGCCGTCCCATTTGGTGGCATCTATCGCATCATCGATTTCACGCTTTCCAATTGCCTCAACAGCGGCTTGCGAACGATCCTGCTGTTGACCCAGTACAAAGCCATGAGCTTGGATCGCCACATCAACTTGGCCTGGAACAAGTACTTCTGCCGCGAACTGGGCGAATCGATCGATATCATTCCACCGCAACAACGAGTGGACCAACAGTGGTATCAAGGGACCGCCGATGCCGTCTACCAAAACATCTACGCGATCGAAAAATCTCGGCCGGATTACGTCGTGATCCTGGCCGGAGACCATATCTACAAGATGAACTATGCCAACATGATCAACTTTCATCGCGAGTCCGGCGCGGAGTTGACCATCGGTGCCTTGCCGGTCTCGGTCGAAGAAGCACGTAGTTTCGGCGTCATGCAGATCGATGCCCAACATCGAATTCGAGGCTTTCAGGAAAAACCTTTGGCCCCCCAAACCATTCCAGGCTCTCCTGA
Source organism: Pirellulaceae bacterium (assembly GCA_030681235.1). GTDB lineage: Bacteria > Planctomycetota > Planctomycetia > Pirellulales > Pirellulaceae > M30B19. Next base: position 16,832 of record JAUXWY010000170.1, read on the forward strand.
TCGTTGCTTGGCCAGTATGGGCATCTACGTGTTCAACGCCAAGTTCTTGCTCGAGGAACTCTGTCGCGACGCCACCCAATTGGAAAGTTCGCATGATTTCGGCAAGAACATCATCCCTTCGGTCATCGATAGCCGTAAGGTCTATGCTTTTCCATTTGCGGATGAAAATCGCAAAGCCAAACCGTACTGGCGCGACGTGGGCACGCTGGATGCCTATTACGAAGCCAGCATGGACTTGATCAGCGTGGATCCCCAGTTGAATCTCTACGATGATCATTGGCCCATTCGCACGTACCAAGTCAACAGCCCGCCGCCGAAGTTCGTCTTCGGTTCACGAGCCGATGAAGCCGACCCGCGAACAGGGCAAGCGATCGATAGCATGGTCTGTAATGGTTCGATTATTTCCGGCGCTACGGTGACACGAAGCATCATCGGACCCGATTGCCGGATCGAAGCCTACTCGCACATCGAAGGTTCCGTACTCTTCGATCGCGTTCACGTCGGCTCGGGAGCGAGAATTCGCAATGCGATCATCGAAAAGGAAGTTCGAATTCCCAACGACGTCGAGATCGGCTTCAATCCTCAGCAAGACCAACAACGGGGTTTGACCGTCTCCGAGAATGGCCTCGTTGTGATCGCCAAAGGTGCCGGAATCGAGCGCCTGGGCGGGTCGAAGACTCGAGTCGCCAAATCCGTCATCCGCGCCCCATTCTTCGAAAAGTCGCCGCTGAAATTGCAGGGCGACGTCACGAACCGCAATTGATTACTTGGGCGCGCCGATGCAGAAGAGGTGCGTGTCACCACGGATGAACAGTTGATCGCCAACGATGGCGGGTGAGGCATCGATGGTCTCTCCCATTTCATTGATGGCTAAAACTTCGCCCGTATCGCCGTGTTTGATCACCACCACAACGCCTTCACGCGAGCAGAAATAAACCTTGCCACCGGCGGCCACCGGTGACGCGTAAACGGCCCGCATTTGTGGCAACCGAGTTTCGTCCACCACAACTTCTCCGGTCTTCACGTTTCGCACGACCATCACCGGGTTATTCGATTTGACGAAATACAACAGCCCATCGTACAAGACTGGCGACGGAACATACGGCGCCGCGCCGCCCCCGCTCCAAGCCACTTTACTGGTTTTCGTAATATCTCCTTGCGAATCCAACGACATCGAAACGATCGCGTAGCCTTGATAGCCGGTCATGCAGACCACGTGGTCGCCGTATCGGACGGGTGATGGGATGGGATTGCCGACTTGCCCGCCGCACTCCCAAATCAGTTGCCCGGTCGCCAGATCATAGCTGCGAACCCGCGAACCGTTCGTCACGACTTGGACCTTGTCGCCGAAAGGTGTGATCAAAGGTGTCGACCAAGTGGTGCGTTCGTCCCGCTCCACTTGCCATTTTTCGTCGCCGGTCTTGGCATCCAACGCCAGCATTACGGAATCACCTTCGTGATCCCAGGGAATGACAACCGTTTCGCCATAAACACTCGGGGATCCGCCTTCACCGAAGCCGTTGCGGGTCCGCATGAGCCCGAGGTCCTTCTCCCACAGAACATTGCCCTGCATGTCCAAACAGAAGAAACCTCGCGAGCCGAAGTGGGCGTAGATGCGTTGGCCGTCGACGACCAAAGAGGCCGAGGCAAACGTATTCGTTCCATGACCCGTTTCGTGCGGCACCGCTTCGATCATGGTCTTGCGCCAAAGTTCTTTTCCGGATTCCCGGTCCAGACACAGCACGACGAACTGTTGCTTGCTGGCCGGACGCTGTTCGCCGCGACCCTGTCGCCGACCTTCACGACCTTCACGACCTTGCTCTTGTCCCTCTTGAGCGCGATCCTGCCCGCCTGACTCGCCACGTCCTCGGTCATTGCGACGGTTGCGTTCGGTCCCGTCGGAACCACGAATCTCGTTCGTTCTCGGCCGCGGTGGAGTTTCGCGTTCCACCTCGGTGTCACGGTTGGTTCGCGGCCGATCACTGCCTAGCTTCGGGGTGTCGTCTTGGGCGGGCTCCGTCGCCGAAGCGGCTGGACCGATCTCGATGGCCGTCATCAGATAGATGCGATCTTCCCAAATGACCGGAGTGCCACTGCCTTTGCCAGGCAACTTCACCTTCCACTGAAGGTTCTTCGTCTCGTTCCACTCGCTGGGCGGATTCGAGTGGGATGCCGTTCCATCGCCGTTGGGGCCACGCCATTGGTGCCAATTTTGTTGGGCTTTGGTCGCGAAATCGTCATCATTCGCCAAACATTCAACGCCAAGCAATGCCAATCCGCTCATCAATCCCATGCCCAGCATCCGCCGAGCCGTCGTCTTCCAACCAGAATTCGCCGAAAAAAGCCTCGATAACATGCGCATCTCCTCGCCTAGCCCCAACAAAACAACCACTCAACGATCAACCCCATAGTTTGACAAACGTTTCGGGTAAAAGCTATAGTTCGTCGCTGGCGGGGGCGGCCATTTCACTTTCACAGAACCCGGTCGCTGCCCACCATGTCCGATCCAATGTTGCCTCAATTCATCAATCGGTTGCAGAAGAACGACCGACATTGTCGCAAATTGGCTCGTCGTCAAGAACTGGACTGCTTTCGAGTCTATGATCGCGATCTGCCGGAATTTCAGTTCACCATCGATCGCTACGCGGACCAACTGCTCGTCGCCCACTATTCCCGGTCCGTCGAGGCGGACAGTCGCGCGGCCGATCTGCCGACTTGCCTCGCCGCGATTTCACAAGCGCTGGAAGTCCCCACCGAGTCCCTGCACGTCCGCGAACGGCGGACCAAGAGCGATCCCACCCAGCAGTATCAAAAGTTGGCCGAAGACAAACAGCTTTTGATCGTTCGCGAGGGAGGACTTCGGTTTTACGTCAACTTGAGCGACTACCTGGACACTGGCCTCTTCCTGGATCATCGGACCACGCGAGAGAAATTTCGCGAATTGGCTCGGGACAAGCGAGTGCTCAACTTGTTCTGTTATACCGGCGCGTTTTCGGTCTATGCCGCCGACGGCGGCGCGAAAAATATCGTGTCCGTGGATCTGTCGAATACCTATTTGAATTGGGCCCAGCGAAACATGGTGCTGAATCGGTTGTTCGATTCGGATTGTCACCAATTCTGTCGCGCCGATGTCTTGCAGTACCTGCACGACGTCGCGCCCGAAAGCTTCGACCTGGTCATTTTGGATCCGCCGACATTTAGCAATAGCAAAGCCATGGAAGGCAATCTGGACATTCAACGCGACCACCCATGGTTGATCAACCGGACGTTGCGAACGCTGTCGCCCGGCGGCCTCTTGTACTTCAGCACCAATTGCCGAAAATTTCGGCTCGAGCGCGAGTCCCTCGAGGCGGAGTTTGTGAAAGACATCACCAACCAGACGATTCCGTTCGACTTTCAAGGCCGAATGAAACGATGGTGCTTTGTAATCAAGAAACCTTAAATGACAACTTCACCCGATGCCTTGCCCGTTTGCTCACGGGCCGACGCTCGCCAACATCAACCACGAGCGGTGTTGTGTCTAAGTGGCGGACTGGACTCGACAAGTTTGTTGCTGCATTTGTTGGCCAGCGGCCACGCGGTTCACGCAATTAGTTTCGACTACGGGCAAAAACATCGGATCGAATTGGAACGACTCGACAATAATCTGGCTTACTTACGGGCAGCGGGCTACGAGATCGCTCATCAAGTCCTGGACATCTCGGGCTTAGGCGAAGTTTTTTATTCCGCTTTGACCAATCAGAATTGGGATGTGCCACATGGCTTCTACGCTCAAGAGAACATGAAGCAAACGGTGGTCCCCAATCGCAATGCGATATTTGCGTCGATTGCCTATGGGTATGCTCTGTCGGTCGCGACTCGCGTCCAAGCACCCGTCAAGTTCGCGTTGGGTGTTCATAGCGGAGATCATGCGATCTATCCCGATTGCCGGCCTGATTTCTATTCGGCTCTCATGCGCGCCTTTGAGTTGGGCAATTGGGACAGTCATTTGGTGGAACTGTTTTTGCCGTATCTCCATTCGGATAAAACCAGAATATTGCAGCAGGCGACATTGTCCTGCGCGACCTTGGGCTTGGACTTCGACACCGTGTTTCGCAATACCTGGACGAGCTACCAACCGGACGCCGAGGGCCGAGCGGATGGCCGAACGGGCTCGGATGTCGAACGTATTCTCGCGTTCGCCGAGTTAGGGTTCGTCGATCCAATCGCGTATCGGGAGCCGTGGGAACAGGTCGTCGAGTTCGCGCGCGCGTCACAACGAGCGTTTGAATCCGATGCCACTTGAGCAACGGTCGCGATCCGGCCGACGTTAGGTTATACTACGCTCGGTTTGAAAAGGGTCTGACCCTTTGGAGAACATACGATGGAGTGGCTCGACTCGTCTGGCTCGACTTATCTGGCTCGACTTGGCCACTATTAATTCGGAAGGTTGCCCATGCCCATAACTCCTGCTCGAGCTACTTTGTTGCCAAGGCTGCGGGAGAATACCCCATCTGCAGTGGCGGTCATCGCCCTTTGGTGGTGTTTGATGGTCGGCGCGCCAACCGCAGTGCAAGCCGATATCCGTTTGCCAAAAATCTTCTGCGATTCAATGGTATTGCAGCGTCAAGCCGATGTGCATTTGAATGGAACAGCCGACCCGGACGAACCGCTCGTGTTGCTAATTACCGGGACCGGAACTGAAAATCGTGAACTCAAGACGGTTTGCAATGCCCAAGGCGAGTTTAGCTTGAAGTTCGCGCCGCCACCGGTGGGTGGTCCGTACGAATTGACACTGTCGGGGAAGACCTCCAAAGTGGTAATCCGCGATGTCTTGGTTGGGGACGTTTGGCTTTGCTCGGGGCAATCGAATATGGCTTGGCCAATTCAAAAAACTCTACCAGAAGAAATCGCCGCGACTCAAACGCCTCGTCCGCAGTTGCGGCTTCTCACCGTCCCGCATACGGCAAGCCCGCAGCCGTTAAACGATATCAACGGCAGTGTGGCCTGGAGTTTATCAACACCCGAAAGCGCCGCCGAGTTCTCGGCCGTCGCCTGGCATTTCGGGAGCGGACTGGAGCAAGAGTTGCAAGTTCCCATTGGACTAATTCACGCCAGTTGGGGCGGAACCAAAGCGGAGGCGTGGTTGTCCAGGGAGGCGTTAACGAGTGACCCGAGCCTGCAACCTTTGCTCGATAGTGCCACCGTCCTCGGTGAAAAAGGCAAACCTCAAGACCAACTCAACAGCCTCTACAATGGCATGATTGCTCCGCTGAGAGACTTCCCCATCAAAGGTGCAATTTGGTATCAAGGCGAAGCGAATGTTGGTCGTGGCCAACAATACGGGACGCTGCTTCCCTTGTTGATTCGCGACTGGCGACAACAGTGGAAGTCACCTCTCTTGCCGTTTCTATTTGTTCAATTGGCGCCGTTTCGCTACAAGAGTCACTCGCCCGACGCATTGCCGGAACTCTGGGATGCTCAACTCACCACGTGCAAAACCGTTCCTCGAACCGGAATGGCGGTCATTTCAGATTTGGGGAATGTCGACGATGTACACCCGGTTCAAAAGTTAAAGGTAGGACGACGATTGAGCAATTGGGCGCTAGCCGAGATCTATCACGGGCGTCGACTGATCCACTTTGAATCGACCGCCGAAGAGATCGGATCGCGGGAGCCAGCCGCTACGCCAACCTCACAAGTGCCCACTCAATCGCCTGACAACGGGACACGATCGCATGTCGATCTTTACAGCGGGCCATTATTCCGGGCCGCCAAGATGCACGAGCGTCGCGCCGTCGTGGAATTCTATTCCGCCCAAGGACTGCGGTCCGCCGATGGGCAACCTCTGCGCGAGTTTCTGTTGGCCGGCGAGGATCATGTTTTTCATCCCGCCACGGCGGTGATTGAAGAGGATCGAGTGGTCGTCACTTGTGACCAAGTGCAGCGGGCCGTTGCTGTCCGATTCTGTTGGAACGATACTCCCAACGCCAACTTGGTCAACGCGGCCGATCTACCTGCCAGCCCATTTCGGTCCGACTCTCTTCCCTTCCCCTCCGCGAAGTAACACCGCGATCAGCGAGACCTGAATCAAAGTAGCACGAGCGCCCCGATCGTGCCGGAGCGGAGCAGCGACATGTGGGTGCCAGTCCCCTGGCAGCCAGCGGGTGGACCAACTCGAACCCGGCTACAACGATGCGTGGGGAAATTTCGGCTGCCATGCAATAGAGATTGATTCTCATGTCCATGCGATTTCGGCTCCGAACCTTTTTGATCTTGGCGACCTTGATTTGTCTGATCGGTATTTTCGTTTTCGAGTTCCGAAACGCTTGTGAAAACGTTCGGCAATTGGAGATGCTTGGTGCAAAGCTCCACTATAGCAAAGGCGAATTGTGGTTGCTCGGTGAATGGACACCGCAGTTCATCAGAAACTCCGTTCGGCGACCCGCCGCAACGGAATTGATCGTGGGTACGAAACGCCACCACTGACCTCGCGTCAGTGGAGCGATGATTCATCACTACGGACTCGACGGCCCGAGGTTTTAGCGGCCGTAGAATAAGGCCAACTTCGGATAACCCTTCGAGTAGGCGACGGTCCCGCGAGTTTCGTGATCGTGGACCCTGACGGCAATCCGATCCTTGTTGATCAACACGTGCCGAAGGCTAAGAAATAACGACGACTCCACGCGAGCACAAGAGTATTGGAAAAACGTCGTGGCAAGTGGGACGGAGACTTTGACGTTCACTTTGGGCCGAGATCGGTTCCCATTCCTTCTCCGTATCGGTTATCGATCCACGGGGCGAATCGGTTCGCGAGTGCCGTCATCGCCAACGACAAACACCTGGTCCTGTTCGACCAGAAGCGCTCGAGCGACGCCATCCTTGCGAGTCTTGGGGTGCTTCAAGTCGACGCGTACAACCTGGCCCGCGAAATCAGTCGAGATCGAGTCGACGACGGTGTGTCCGACCACCACCTGTTTCACGTCAAAGTGCTCGAGCACACGCTGAACGTGAGCGGCCGTGGCTTTGGGTTCACCTTCGACGGCCACGACCATGCCTCGGTACCAAAAAGGGCCGGGTGAAGTCATCAGAAAGAGAGCGTCCCCCTGTAGGTTCCGAAATCCAAGGCTCTCGCGCAACAGTCGATTGATTTCGTCGATCGAATAGCCTCGCGCCAGGACCTGTGGACTAATTCCGGCGTGGACAAACAGTTGGTCGCCAATCTTCTCGATCGAGTTCTTTGATCGCAGCCAACGGCCGAATTCACTATCGGCGGAAAAGAGCTGCTCGATTTTCAAACCGGTTTCTTGCAGGAGCCAATGATACTTTGGCGCGAGGTAACGGTCGTCGCCCGCCAAGTTCATGGCTTCGTGGTTGCCCAGGATCGTGTGAACCGCGCCGCCCGCTGCTGCGGCTTCGGACTCCAGTTGATAAATCAGCCATAGGCACTGAGTCGCATAGTCGCCTCGGTCGACCGTGTCGCCAAGCACAACCAAGTGCCCGTCGCCATAGGTCCACTTCAAATTCTCATCGATGACTTTCTGCGAACGAAGCATGCGAATCAAGACATCGAAGTTGCCTTCCAGGTCCGAAGTGACCAACAACCTTGCGGGCTTCGGCCAAATCGAATTGGGAACCGAGTGAGTTGGCCGCAACTGCACCTGGAATCGTGCCGGTGTCGGATCGCCAACGACCACTTCCAGCGGATGTTCATGAAGGGACTTCCAAGAGAGCGATTCGCGAACAATCTTGGCTTCCGCCTCGCTTGGCACGACCGTTAGAGTTTGTGCTGAGTCTCCCCGGCTCCAAACATAAGGGCCATCGTGGCAAATGGCTGCAACAGGAGCCGGTCGTTTGATCTGCCCGTGGCAAAGACTGGCCGAGACAAACGCCAAACTGATCCAACAGACTGTTCGAACTGCCCGAAACGAAAAAAACAACCGCATTTCAAACTCCAGTGAAGCTTTCGGTGCCCGTCGGGCATCAGGAGACCCTCGATCGATTTCCGATCGATTTCCGACGAACGACGTGATTTCTCTGGCAAGGCGCCTTGTTTGTCAAGTCCGATCGCTGATGATAGGCTCTACGGCTTCGGTGGGTGGAAGAACTCTGCCATGATTGTATTCATCTTCGCATGCTTCGACGCAGTTGGCAGATACGTTTTCAGGGGTTGCGGTCGAGGCGACTGAATAGTTCCGCGATGTTGACTTGCCAGCCCGGAAGTACATGGCCACCGTCAATGGTTTTGTCTTCAGAATATACCGTCGCATCCTGTGCCGAACGAAACACCGTAACGGTTCGATTCCGATGATCCACCATCCAAAGCAATTCAACGCCTGCGTAAAAGTACTCACGACGTTTGCGTGACATTTCCGCGTAGGTGTTGCTCGGACTGAGCACTTCGATGACAAAATTGGGAACCAAGTCAGGGATCGGGTCCGTCGGGATTTGACCATTGGGCATTCGATCCCAGGCGACAAACGCGACATCAGGTCCTCGCACCGTATCACCAAACAGCCGCGTCATGCCGTCCGGGCCTGTGGCCACACCAAGTCGGTGTACATCAAGATAATTGTTAACCCAGTGTATTAATATTCCGGCCAGAAGTGACTCTTGCCAGCCGATGCTCTTCTCCACCAAAGTACCATCCACCAACTCATACAGTCGCTTCTCGGTGTCGCGTAATCGAGTCACATCGTCCACGGTGGCGGTACCCGGCGCGGGATTCGTGCGGACGCGAGAAGCTGGGATATTGCCAAGATCGTGAAGACGCTCCTCCCAGGTTGACGCCAGTGCGATGTTCATAATGGTCTTTCCATGAAGTCTGCGGTTCGGGGAATCGTAACCGTTTACGGCCTGACTCAATTTTACCAGCTAGGCGTTCGGTAGCAAATGGTGAAACTTGACGGTCTCCCGAATAGCGACCTTATTGACGAAGTTCAGGTTGCCTCGCGTGTCTCGACCTCGTCCCGAGTCTATAGCCTGACGTTCCTAGCTTCAATACGCACGACTTACTTCGGCCCTGTCAACTCACAGCGTTTCCAATAGTTGCAGGATTTGCTGTTCGGTAAGAGACGCGGCGGTTGCCTGCAACATCGCTTTCAAGTGGCGTTTCCCTTCTGTGGAAGATGGGAAGCCAATATTGCCCAGCGGCCCGTTGCTGTCGATCATCCGCGTCCCATCGGCATGGTAGATCACATGAAACGGAATGCCGCCGCCATCCGGCGTGTCGGCCGATATCTTCTCGAAGATCTCGACACCGCCGAGATCATTGACGTCATCAACTTTCAGCATCACGTAATCTTGGCCCAGCAAGTGACTCTGCTCCTCTAGCCATGCGGAAAACAAGTGGCACGGATAGCAATATCGCTGACTGATCCGCACCCAAACCTTGCGGTTGGTTCGTTTTGCTTCGGCAAACGCCGCCTCCCAGTTCTTTAAGGCGTCCTGCTGCGGCGGCAAATTTCTGGCCATCAATTCACTGGTCTGCTGGGATGCCTCTGGATCGGCAGGCGTGATGATTTTTTGTTCCAACAACTTGCCATCCTGATCGAGGACCACTGCCAGGATCTCGCCGTCGGCTGGCGGTTGACATTCGAACCGCTGCAAAAACGCAGCGGACGATCCGTTATCATTTAGGGATACAACCATCTGCACAAAACGTCCGCAGTTCGGATCACGCTCATAGTCAAGAAAGTGCCTCTCGATAAATGCTTTGGCCTTCTTGTCCTCTCGCTGCGCAATGACCATCGTGTGAAAGCCACCCAATCTCGCTTGCCGAGTGGACGCAGCAAATTGATCGTTCAGTGACGAAGACCTAGCTTCCTTCGTTGCGGCGTCCTCCCCGACGATGATCGATTCTACGTCACGATCTTCCCCTGGGTATACAAAGGCTTCAGTGTCGAAGATTCGCTGCTTCGTTTCGGGATGAAGTCCTTGAAGCCGGACCACGCTATTTTCCGGCACCCCGTCAAACACGAAGTTGCCGTCTAGATCGGTGGTCGTTCGGAATGTAAAAAGCGAACCGAACGGTCGTCCTTGGTTTGCATCTCGAAAGGAGACTTCGGCAATGACCTCGATATTCGCGAGCGGCAGGCGAGTCCCGGTAACGAGTCGCCCAAACACCTTCCTTGTCGGTTGGAGTTTGATCTCGATCGCCTCAGAACGAAATTCGACAGCCGAAGCGATCCCCAATTTCCCGTCGGATGTTCGGATACCTAAGGCCGCCACGATCGAGTCGGACTGAAACTCGCATTCGCCGTTGGCGTTCGAAACCAGATCCAATTGCTCCCGACCCGTTGGGTCCATCGATCGAACGATCACGGCGCTGTTGGATAGGTCGGTTCCATCTCCTTCGGGGGCGATCAGCCGTATTCGAATCGGCATTTTTCCGTCAGTTTCGCGATGCAAATTCAATCGCAGCGGTTCACCAGCACGAGCCACACCACCTATTTTTCCGCTCCAGCCTTGGATGATACAAGAAACCTCAACCCGCCCAGGTGGCACACTGATTTTGGCGACTCCTGAATCGTCCGTCACGGCGAACAATTGCCGATGGCTTCCTCGGCTGGAGACTTCTCCGTCTCTTTCACTCGAATACTCATACTCTGAGATGACTGAAACCGATTCGTTGCGAATGGGCATCTTCGACGGGCCAGCGGTCAATTGGATTTCTAGCGGAACGCCTCGGTTGACCGTCAGTGTTGGCAGTACGGCCTGGTCGGAACCTTCTGGATACGGGACGTTGTGCTGAAAATCGCTTACCCAATCTTTATCACGCACGAAAGCAAGATAGGTTGCCCCTGGCAAAACGCGGGCCGAGTAATTCCCTTCGCGGTCGGCATATGCGTACAGACGATCACTCGAGTTTTCCTCTTCGCCATCTCCGTTTAATTCCACGCAGAATCCGCCCGGTGTTCCGGCGGGAAGTTCCAACCGGCCCGTGGCCAGTCTTCGCTGGTCGAAACCACTTCGCCGGAGCGTGACAGTCATCACGTCATCGATGGCTGGAAAGTTTTGTCGACCCTCGGCTTTAACCCATTGTGGATCCCGCATTTCCAAATAGGTGTGGTGATCCGGCCAGTCGGGCCAATAAGGAAAAATGGCCTCGCCCTGTGAATTGGTGACCAAGAAAAAGGCTTCGTTATCGCCGAGATAGTTAAAATGCGGCTGCGGAGTGGCCACGAAGATTTGGAACTTGGCATTCCTGACCGGTTGTTGGCTACCTTCTTCTAACAAGCGAATTCGCAGCGGTCGGCAGTCAAACAACTCGATTTCAAAGAAGTCCAGCGTCGAATCTCTGGTTGGGCCTCGGCCGAATTGGTAGCCACCAATAAGTTGATCCGTCCAAGCCGTGAATGCATACAAAGATGCGTTGTCAAAGAGTTCATGTGTTGCCTGGCCATTGGCTCCGGTTTCGAGCATCGCTTCTCCCCCAGTAGCGTGGACCTTCACTTTAGCATTGGCAACCGGTTCGCCGCGATGGACCACCCGCAATTGAATCGTCCGACTCGATGAGGTGGGTTGGAGTTCTATTTTCAATCCATCCATGGCCGCTTTTCGGATCTCCTCCGCTCCAATAACCAATGACTTTCTGAAACGCCCATTGTTGGATTGGAACTGCAAGGACACCGCATATTTGTCCCGAACATCGATCCACGCCGAAAAGCCGTTTTGGTCGATGGTTGTCTCCAAGTTCGCTTTGCCCTGTTGACCGCGAACGCGTGCGATTAGGCTGTAGTCGTTTGCCGGACTGTCATCCGGATTGACGACTTGGCCGTGAATCCGTAGGGCCACATTTTCACCAGAACCGCGAATCCAATCTTGCGTTTCTTGGGCCACCTCTTTTCCAATCGCGACAATGGCCGTGAGCGAGGTGACGGTCAACAGTGCCACCAAAGCCAGGTGTTGCCAACCGATGGCCAACGGCTCGGGTTCGCCCAGCAGCCGACGAATCCGACTGGCCAGTCCGGAGCGAGAACGTCCATCAGCCGCCAAAGCAGCCGGCATCGAACCAAGTTTCGCGGCGTTATGGGCGGCACTCCGTTCGGCCATTTGCAATAGCGCCGTCGCGTATTCAAGGCTGTTGACCTCTCGAGAAACGACGTCGTCACAACAGTTCTCACGTTCGCGGTCGACTTGTTTGCTGATCCACCACGTGATCGGATGGAAGAACAGGACGGATTCGACGATTCGTTGCAACAGATTGACCAGCGGATCAAGCCGGTGAATGTGAGACAATTCATGTCGTAGAATCGCAGCCACTTGGTCCGTTGACAATCCAGTCATAAAAGTTGCCGGCAGCAATATCGCCGGACGAAAAATCCCCACGACCATGGGCACCAGAATCCGATCGCAGGTTCCCACCAAAGGCGCCAGTCGCATTCCCATGCGGCGACACTCGGTTTCGATCAACTGCACGAACGAGCCATCTGTGACAAGGATCATCCGGCGACGCCATCGCCAAGTTTGGTAGAAGCCACATGCCAAGCGAATCAGCATCAGCGACACGCCGCACAAGTAGAGCATCAACAGCCACGGCGAGTGCCGCTGGACCCATTGAAAGAACTCGACCAGAAGCCCGAATGCGGCGGAGTTCGCTGGTTGATCAAACTCCTGTTGACTTGCCTCTTTCCGAGCATCGTCAGAAGAGTTTGTTTCGATTATTGATTGTGATCCGTCTTGATCAGCGTCTTGATTAGCGTCTTGATCCAGGCGGTTTTGCTCATCGTTTGCATCGACACCGTCGCCACGGAGACTTGGTTGCTGGGACGATTCGATGGAGCGACTCGATTCGGCCATGACGATCGCCGTGTTCGTTGCATTGGAACTCCAGACGCTATTGGGTTCCATTTGGATAATGTTGAATACAACCAGACAGGGCAACGAGAACAGCACACCGCAGGACAGGAGATAGCGAGCCTGGGCCAAGCTCTGCACACCGCCATGCGGGGACACTCGGTCTTGCAACGATCGCAACACGAGCCACAGCAAAAGACCGGCGGCGGCTCCTTGCCATAAAAAATGTAGCAACGCAAAAACAACCGCATCCGCCCAATGGCTCCAACCACTTGCCAAATCGACGGTTGTAAATTCGATGAGATGGTTCATTCGCGAGACTCCTTGGTCTTTTTGTTCAACAACTTTCGCAATTGTGCCAGTTCTTCTTGATCCAGGTCGGCCACGTCAAACAATCCTTGAACAACCGCTTCCGCCGATCCAGCAAAGACCCGCTCAAACAGGTCGCCCAACATTCGACGAGAAACGTCGTGATGTTCCACCAAAGGCACGAACCGAAAGGCTTTGCCTGACTCGGGTTCAAGCTTCTTGATCTGTTTCTTGGAGACCATGGTCCCCAGCATCGTGATCACGGTCGTGTGAGCCAGATCCCGGCCAACCCTAGCCAGCGCCTCGCGAATTTCACTAACCGTTTGGGGCGCGGCTTCCCAGAGGATCTTCAAGATCTCCAGCTCCAAGTCGGTGGGGAATGGCGAAACGGGCCTGGCCATGTTCATCTCCTGAATCGAGCTTGATTTCTAGGCAACTAGAAATATCCACCCACATCGTATTCCGACCCGACTGCTAGGTCAAGAGCCAATTTCTAGTCAAATAGAATTAGCGGGCCAGTAGGATGTTCGATAGGCCATTGCCCAAGCGGCTCACCTGGAACGTGACCGAAATGTGCGTCGCCACTCCCGTGGCGGCTTGCGGGTGGATAAACTCATACCCAAGCAACAGACATGTGGGAAAACGCTCCTCTGCTTAGGCCTACCCCGAGCTCTTGTCGTGGATCCAGAGCACGATTCGAGGTTCTTATCCGAGTGAAGCTTCGATCTTCTGGATCGCCGCCAAGTGCTTTAAGTCTTGATCATACACCTTGCACGCCCGTTCGTAGCTTCCCGTTGTTTTCTTGCAGACTAGCACTTGGGGGCTTCCGACACGAAGCGTTTCGTGGGTGCAATCGCATTGATTGCGGTCGATGATGCCATGCAAATGCTGCCTGCGCAGCTTTGCCATCGGGAATCTCGCTTCGGGTTGTGTGGGATCGGCCAAAAACGTCGACAAACGCTGGCAGTCCGCGCATTTACAGTTTGTTATTTTGCTATGGCGCTTCCAATTTTTCGGTTTGACTGGAGCGGTACGTGTCCGTGAGCGAAGCTCTTGTAGTATGGCTTTGATCCAATTCCGAAATGGTCGATTCTTTTTTGCCTGCTCTTTGAGAATGGTTACGAGTTCGATTGCCGCTGGAACATTTGTCGCAATAAGCTCGTAGCAAGGGTGGTCCATTTGCCAAGTCAAGAATCGTCTCAGAAGTTTACTGTCACCGAAAGCATCACAGGCTCGTACCATGTCGATGATCACTTCCTTGCGGTCCAATTTGAGAGCGTTCCGCGAGCCATGCTGGGGCGAATCCATCTGCTCGATGGCTTCGATAATCATCGCTGCCAGTTGATTGCAGAGCATCTTGTGCTCGCCACTTTGATTACGCATCGTCGCAATCGTGCGAAAAATGACGACATTCCGCCCCAGTGTTTCCTTTTTCGTTTGAGTAAACATCGAAATCAATGAAGGGATAAAATCCGACCAGCCTTGTTTCGACATCCACCTCAGGAAGGTCGTTGAGAGTGAAAGAGATTGGTCTTTCACCATCACTTCTTCGATCACTCGTCCAATGAGTCGCGGTTCGCCTAATTCGGCCAGCGCCATCCAAATCGACTCGCGGTCCATCGGGGACAGCTTCATTGGATCTGGTTCGCTAGAGTCCCAGTAGTAGTCTGTTTGACCTGAGCGCCAGGTTTCGATAATCGTTGCAGCAAACTGTCGGCACTCGACGAGGCGCTCTTCTCGCCCTTTTTTGGTCTTCTTGAATTTGGCGACCATTTGACTTAGCCCAGCGATGGCGGCATCGGTTCCCGCATCACACCAAACTTGAAACTGACGACTTCGGGGCCATAGAATAATTGCCGCGCGATGATACCATCGCTCCAGTGTCATCCCTGCATTGACCGTATAGCCTTCGAAATCCTCGCGGCTTGGGTCTGTTTCCGTTAACGCATCCGGTGGCACGATCTCGTTTTCTTCCAACGGAATCTTGCCAAACGAAACCTTTTTACCATGACGGTTGGACCAGTGATTGGCGGTCAAGCTATAATCATAGATCTCACCCATCGTGTACTCGGAGTTGCCGTCGGCGACTGTGTCGTCTTGTTCATCATCATCGTATTCACTGTACGACGAACGCGAAAGCCATCACTTTACTCGCCTTTTTGGGGCGGGCCAGTATCCGCACTCAGCGACAAATGTCCAAACGAGAAATATACCGGTCGTCACCAGCCGGTTGAACGGGTCTAGCTCCGCAGAATATCGGAACCGGTCTTCATTGTAGTCCAGCGGCAAGGGTCGAGACCAGCGAACTGGGACTGGCGGCGCGGGGATTTTACAGGCATGGTTCATGTGTTCAATGGAGCCGAATCGGCAGCAGAAACTGGGCATTCACTCGCAGAACGCGACTGTTCGTTTCCATGGTCAATGTTGCCGGCTCTGAACACGGCCCCAACCGAGTCCGGGGCCCAACCGAGTTTATCTCGGTTGACCCCAGGATTCACCACTAAGACGCACACGGCTGCCGCAAGAGAAGCGGTCGAGGGACAGACTTGTTTAGCAAACAAACTCCGCCGAGACCGCAACGGCTCACGCTCGCACGTCCGAACGGTCCGTACCCAAGCTCAATACCGATCGGCCTACTTGCAGACGCGTCTGAAACAAGCCCAACCCTACGGCCTCGAAATCCCGACCCGCTGATGTAGCGAGAAACCTAAAAAATCCGCCGAGTAAATCGGCGGGATTTCCTATCCGCGTCGTGACGCTGAGGTAGCGAGAAACCTAAAAAATCCGCCGAGTAAATCGGCGGGATTTCCTATCCGCGTCGTGCCGCTGAGGTAGCGAGAAACCGAAAAAATCCGCC
>JAUXWY010000186.1 GCA_030681235.1 Pirellulaceae bacterium
GGTTGCGATGGTTTATGGGATGTGCATGGGGTGCGATGGAATTTTGGGCGGGTCGTTGATGTCCAACTCGGGCGAAAACCATTAGGGCTGCCCCGTTGGGGCGATTTGGTTTTGGGGCGAAGGTTCCTAGGGCGACGTTCGCGGCTTGAGCGTTTGGGGTTGGCGGGTTTTTCTTTGGGTTCGTGGTGTGTGGGTTTTCATGAGGATTTGTTCCCGCGAACTCTGCCCTAGGCTGGCTTAGGCCTGGCCCGTTGGGCCGAAGACCCATGTGGGGTTGTTGATGAGCGCGCGAACCCAAGCGACGATGTGGACACGGATTGGCGGGGCGAAGGGGTTGTTGGTTAGGGGGCGACGAAACTCGTGGCGAGTTTCGCTACGTGCACGTCGGATCTGTCCGATACGGCCGATTCGTCCGATCCGCGTTGCCTTGGTTCGCCACTGCGGTTATTCCGGTTTGTTTTCGCCGGGGGTGGGTTGCCAATTCAGGTGCCGGTAGAGGAATTGGTAAGTCGCTTGGCCGTTGATCGAATGCGGTCCGTCGAAGAATTCGATTTCCGTTCGTTCCGGCAACTTGAGCCGCGCCGCGTACAAGTGCCGCACTTTGGCGTATTCGTACGCGACCGTCCAATCGTCGGCCACTCCATCGAAGTGCCCTCGTTCCACCATAAACGGACGCGGGGCGATCAATGCGGCCATCTCGGCATAGTTGAAGGTGCTGCCCAAGTCGAATTCGAAAATTTCGTACTCGCCGGTGTTCACATACGACCGAGGGTTCCGTGTCGACGCGTTCTTATCAACCCACTCGTTGAAGTCGGCTGAACAAATCGACAAACAATAGTCCGGAACCAAGGCGGGGACGCGCATCGCCGTTTTCCCACCATACGACAGTCCATAAAAACCGATCCGCTGGGGATCGACAAAGTCCAAAGTTTGCAGCCAATCAACGATCTGTTGGTGTTGCGGAGTGATCAGCGAAAACAGCGTCTTTTTCAATGGGTTGGCCTTCCGTTGCAACGTCCGAAACCGATCCTGGAAGATATAAAGATTCTGCGGCGCGAATGTGATAAAGCCACGCTCGGCCAAACGTGCCGCAAAGGCCGAATAATACTGGAAGCCGGGTTCCCCGATCGTGTCCTGTGGCCGCCCTTCCAAACCGTGTTGGCAGACAACCACCGGACGTCGTTCGCCCGCCCGTAAATCTCGTGGGATCAACAACAACCCGTAGGCGATCACGTCCGGGTAAACGTCCAAGACCACTTCGTAGGCCGTCCAATGCGGTGTCTGTTGGACCATGCGTGTTCGCGGGTGGAACGGCAGGACTTCACCGTCAAATCGACCGATGACTTCGTCGTAAAAGAACTCACGCAGCGATTCAGCTGACTTCTCGTAGCTTGCGACCGACGAAAAATCCAATTTGTTGATCGTGTTTTCTTGGCGGAGGTAGTGACTCTCGCTCAGAAGAAACTGCGTATGGCGATCCAGTTGATGGACCAGGTTCGCATGTCTGGGGGCAGCGTCGAAGTCGCCCAGAAGACTCGTGGGTTCACTGGCTGCTGCGAACGACGGTTCCGCGATGTGGAGAGCCTGTAAAAACGCGGTCAACGCTTTTTCGCTGCCCGCGGGGCCGCGGCCCGTTTCGCTTTCCACCAGCGTGATGGTTGGCGATGGGGCAAGGTCGGCCGTCAACTGCTGGGCTCGAGCGATTTCTGTTCTGACTCGTTCGATGTCCGGAGTCACGATCTTGGCCGGAGCGCCGCGGCCGCCGGGAATGTCGACTTCCGGAGCCAGACTTGCTTCAACGACCAGCGCACGCGGCGCGATCAGTGTGGCCAACTCCGCGTCGCCGAATTCGTCCAGCAGACCGAAGACGTTCCGGTCCAGTGGCTCGGTCCACATCTGTTGCCGTGAATCGAAGTAGCCACTAACGCCTGTGGCTGTAATACGAGTGTCCAAGGCACCGGCGTACAAACTCAACAGTCCACCCTCGCCCCAACCAAAGACACCAATGGGAGCCGCCGCTCCACCGTCGCGTTCCATCCAATCGACCGCTGCCAGGATTTGTTGAACTTCGTAGGCGATCAAGCCGCGGCCCATTTCAAACGCGGCACGATACAACCATTCGCGATTGGTCAGTTGCGGGAGTCGTTCTTGACGATTGACCAGCAACGGGACCAGGACTCGGCAACCGTTTTCCGCCAGCCGCCTCGCGTATTGCGAGTCGGGAGCGACGCCCGGAAGCAGTCCGACCAATTGTTCGGGCAGAACATTGCAGTCCGGAACGGCGATGACTTGGGCTCGTACCGGAACACCCTTCGGCTCCAGCAAGAGGCCGCGCGCGTGGACGTCGCCAAACGCGGCCCAAGTCACGGCATGAATTTCGTAATTCTGGCCACGACCGACCAGTGATGACTTGTTGACGGTCGCTTGATATCGAGGTTCCGTATCGCGAGGTCGTGCATCACGCACACCAAGTTGATGCGAGAAGCGGCGTCTGTTTTTCGCCACGGATGCGACGTACGCTTCTGCCGAGGTGAAATCGCGTTGCCAGTGTTTTTGTCGCGCAGCGATCGACGACTCGAGTTGTCGCAACAGAAAGCGGTCCGCTCCGTCGACCAAATGCGACGCGAGGTCGCCTTCCAGAGTCAGCAACTCGGTGCCGGGCAGAGCTTCGCGATTCGACACTTGAGCGATCGCCGGGGCTGACAAACCCACAGTCCAGATCACAAAGGTCAGAGCCAAATTGATGCTTGTTCGAGTCATGGTATCGTCCAATATTTTGTAGAGCTCGGATCTAAATTGCACTAAGGGTTTGTCCCGAAATAACTTCCGGATTTCGCTGGCTCT
>JAUXWY010000187.1 GCA_030681235.1 Pirellulaceae bacterium
CGGAACAGATCGCGAATCTGATGTCTGCCCAGTGCATGTTGTGGCAGACGTCGCCTGCGGCAACGGAGCTAGAAACCGTCATGATCCAATGGCTACGGCAAGCTTTAGGTTTGCCCGAAGGATGGCGGGGAGTCCTACAAGACACGGCCACCTCGGCGACCTTGTCGGCGGTGCTGACGATGCGGGAACGAGTCGTCGACTGGCGCGGGTTACAGGACGGATTGTCGGGTGGCCCGCGCATGAGAATTTATGCGTCGGATCAAACCCATTCGTCGATTGACAAGGCCATTCGGTTGGCAGGCATTGGACAAAACAATTTGGTCAAGGTGCCGACGGATGACGATTTCGCCATGCGACCCGATTTGTTGGAGCAAGCGATCGCTCAAGACCGAGCCGCAGGGTACGTGCCTGCGGGAATCATTGGCTGTATCGGTGGCACGTCGATCGGTGCGTCGGATCGATTGAATGAAATCTTGGCGATTGCTTGTCGAGAAGGAATTTATTCGCATGTCGATGCAGCGTGGGCTGGTTCGGCCATGATTTGCCCGGAACTGCGTTGGATTTGGCAGGGCATTGAATTGGCCGATAGCGTGGTCTTCAATCCCCACAAATGGCTGGGAGCGAATTTTGATTGTTCCGTTCAATTCCTCAAAGAACCTGCAGAGCAAATTCGGACCTTGGCCATTCGCCCCCACTATTTGGAGACGCTGGGAACGGACCAGATCACGAACTACTCGGAGTGGACCATTCCCCTGGGACGACGCTTCCGAGCCCTCAAGTTGTGGTTCCTGATCCGAGCGCATGGACTGGAGGGATTGCGAGAGCGAATTCGCAATCACGTGCGATGGGCTGGTGAAGCAGCGGATTTGATCTCGCGTTTGCCGAACATGGAAGTGGTCACGGCACCGCGTCTGGCATTATTCACGTTTCGATTTACGCCTTCAGGTATGGATCCGGACCAAGCAACACGAACCTTGTTGGAACGTATCAACAACGATGGTCGAACGTACTTGACACAAACAACACACCGAGATCAGTTTGTGATTCGCATGTCGATTGGGCATTTCGAAACAACGTGGGACGATGTCAGGGCCGCGATTGAAGTGATTCACGAGCTGGCCGAAGAAGTGCGGAACTCGAAAACCTGATTTTGGTGGCTTCTAAGAATTGATAACAGGAAGACAAACATGCGATTAGACGGTAGGGCCGCACTCGTTACGGGCGGGACACAAGGCATCGGTGCCGCGATTGCCATGCGGTTGGCACAAGCGGGCTGCCATCTCGTGTTGGCTGGATTGCGAGACGATGAATCCGCGCAAGCGACCTTGGCCGCGTGTCGGAGCTTTGGTGTTCGCGTGCATTTGGTCATCGCCGATTTGTCACAACCCGCTCCGGAAATTGTTCCGAAGATGGTGGAACAAGTCGATCGCTTGGAGTCCGAAGTCTCGATCTTGATCAACAACGCGGGTACGTATTGCGACCGAGCGTTCCTGGAGATGGACTGGGAGACGTATCAAAAGACGATGCGTTTGAACGTGGAGTCAGGCTACTTTTTGACACAAGCGTTTGCTCGGAAATGGGTCGCGGCGGGAGTTGCCGGCCGAGTGCTCTTTACCGGTTCGATCAATGGCGAGTTAGCCGAGCCCGACCATACGGCGTACGATACGAGCAAAGGTGCGGTGCGGATGATGGTCCGCACGTTGTGTGTATCCTTGGCTCCGTACAAAATCCGGGTCAACGCGATGGCTCCGGGGTTGATCGTGACGCCGCTAACCGCAGCCGCGCTGACCGATGCGGCGATGGATTGGATGAAACTGCATACGCCCAACGGAAAAGTCCCTGGGCCGGAAGTCTGTGCCGGAGCCGCATTGTTCTTGGTCAGCGACGAGGCCGAGCACATTCACGGACAGACGTTACTGGTGGACGGCGGCATGAGTGTATGGCAACAACCCAACCTGGCGTGAGTCAACAATAGATTCAACGGCTCCTGATTGGCACGTTTGTCGTTAAAATCCCAGCTTTACACCTCACCGTCCTTCATGTCTTTTCCCCGTCGCCTCTCAATCCGTTTGATTTCTTTTTCAAAGTCGCTTTCGAATCCCTTATCCTGGTCGACGCGAAACGTCGCATACTGTTCTTCTGCAAGCCGTTTTGCAACTTCAGCAGATACAGTACCGGAATTGGTCAGTACGTCGTATTCATTGAATTGCAGGAAGGCATCGAGCTTGCTAATCCAGTCAATCATCTTCATTGGGATCTGGCGCGCCGCCTGGTTATCGGCGTAGTCGAGATACATCGCAACGATTCGCTCTAGTTCCTTGATCTCTTCATCAATCAGGTAGTTCTTGGCAATCGACACATCGGACTTCAACACTTTTCCACTTGGCGAATTCTTCCATGTCGTTAGCCCCATCGAGGGTTTCGATGCATCAGCCCGTTCTGCGATGATCTCGGAAGCCGTCTTACCGGTCACAGCCCAATGCAGCTTGTTCTGTACGGTTTTGAAAAAAGTCTTGGTGACTTCTGCGGAATCATCGTAGTCGATACTGCATTGCTCGTAGATGTCAGTAATCTTGAGGTAGAACCGTCGCTCGCTCGCCCGAATCTCTCGGTTTGAACTCTTCGAACTTTTCGAAGAGTTGCTTCTGGAGTCAGCTCGCCGGACGCGTAAATCTCCTTCATGTGGTAACTTACGGTGTGGATTTCGACCCCGAAAAGCTCGGCGATTCGCTTCTGGTTCATCCAGAACGTTTCCAGCTCGTAAAGCACTTCGACCCGGACGGCACCTTCGAAGGTTTGGTAGAAGATCAGTTCGCCTTCACTGGGTTGATCATTCGAATCACTCATGCGTCCCCTCCTTGATTGTAGATTTTACGCTAGGAACCCCCGTTTTTGAACTAGTAGTTGGATTTGTTGGACAACGGCGGTGAGATCGGTGACGCCCGTGTTGATCGCCAGGTCCGCCTGTGGTGGGATTTCGTACTGCAGTTGCGGCCGGTCTTCACGATAATGGCCTTCCCCATCGCGATTTTGACAGATGGCATCATTCGCATGCAAGTGAACCACCAGGAACCGATCGCGGCCGATCAGATCGGCGGCTTTTTGACGGATCTCTTCGTTCGGGGCAACCATCGACAACACACACATCAACCCCGCGTCGTTGATCAGCTTGGCCACTTCGGCCGCGCGGCGGAGATTCTCCGAGCGATGTTCGGGTGAAAAATCCAAGTCGCGACTCAAGCCGGCCCGCATTTGTTCGCCGTCCAAAGTGATCACCGTGCGTCCCTCGTCGAACCAGGCTTTCTCCAAAGCCGAAGCCGTCGAGGTTTTTCCAGCGCCTGGAACGCCGGTCAATAGAATCGTGACCGGCTTCTGTCCGTAGCGATGTTCGCGTTGAGCAGGACTGACTTGACTGGAGTCAACTTGCAGCGTTTCGAGGCTGGCGTTGTCCCAATGATCGGGACGGTCATCGCTCGTGTTGCGCGGATGAATCATGCCAGCGCCGACGGTGGCGTTGGTAATCCGATCGATGACAATAAAAGCGCCCATCGTTCGGTTGCGGCGATAGTCGTCAAACGCAATCGATTCCGTAAGTTGAATGGCACAGCGACCGATTTGATTCAATTCCAAACGACTGGCATCGACGCGCTGCAGTGAGTTCACATCAACTTGATACTTGAGTTGTTGAATCTGACCGGGGATCGATTTGGAGCAATGTTTGATCAGATAGTTCTTGCCGGGCAGCATCGGCTGGTCGGACATCCAAACGAGCATGGCTTCGAACTTGGTGCCAACCGAAGGCACGTTGCCTGGCCGAACGATCATGTCGCCACGGCTGATGTCGACCTCGTCGGTCAGCGTAAGTGTCACCGACAAGGGCGCAAAGGCTTCCGATACGTTGCCGTCGTGTGTGACGATTTCTTTGATGCGGCTAGTCCGGCGGCTGGGTACCACCATGATTTCGTCGCCGACGCGGACGACTCCTGAAGCCACCGTACCACAGAAACCGCGAAAATCCAAATGCGGGCGATTCACGTATTGGACCGGGAATCGGAAGTCTTCCAAGTTCCGATCTGACCCGATGTAAACATTCT
>JAUXWY010000190.1 GCA_030681235.1 Pirellulaceae bacterium
CCGCTCCAGCGACACCCCCGATTGGATTTTGCGCCAATTTAATTTGTATTTTTAGTTGTAGATATTCCGAGATGCCGGGTTCGAGACGATTCGTAATCTGCTGCGCACCATGTATTTACGTGTTTTTTGGCAACTCAGCCTTTCCTGAAATGATCGTTCTCTGGCAAATTTTGTAACGAAACAGACTCCCCAAAAGTTGGGTGGGAACCGGACACTATTCGCCCTCGGTGCGAACCACAGTCCCTTTTTTGCCAGCACGAATCTGTAATCGCTAGCACGTCGTCGATTCTTTTCAGATTCGGGATGACCGACCCGGAGTGACGGACCATAATGCGGACCCGCAGAAGGAACTGTGGGTGCTCGCTGCTGGGAGCCGTTCGTCTTGCTGAATCGCAGGATGATTGGCCTCATGTTCGCCAAGTGCAGCGGGCGGATAACGGAATATCAACTTCGGATTACGAGTACGTTCCATGCCAGCTAGAGTCCCTAGGCGACGCCAGGTCGAAGCGGCTTCGCCAGCTGCCCAAATTCCCCAATTAGCTGTTCGCGTGGCTGCCGGGGATTTCTATGTTCCCGATCGAGTGGTCACCAACGAGGATCTGTCGGCTTTGGGTTGTGACAGTGATTGGATCGTCCAACGTACGGGCATTCGACAACGTCGGATGGCACAACCGCACGAGTCGACCAGCGACCTCGCAGCTGAAGCGGGACAGCGATGTTTGGCGGCGGCCGGAGTCTCCGGAGAAGACGTCGATTTGATCATTGTGGCCACATGCACTCCGGACCATGTGGCGCCGTCGGTCTCGTGTTTGGTTCAAGAGCGAATTGGCTGTCATTGGGCGGCGGCATTTGATATCAACGCCGCTTGCAGCGGTTTCATGTACGCCTATTTGACGGCGGCCCAATTCGTCGCCATGGGCAGTTATCAAAACGTTTTGGTGATCGGTGCCGACGTCTTGTCGCGTTACGTCGACCCGAAGGACTCGAAGACTTATCCACTCTTTGGTGATGGGGCCGCCGCCCTCTTGTTGCAGCCGAGCGGTCGAGCGGTTGTGTCGGCGGCCGGGCATCGGATTCCGGTTGCTCAGGCGGGCGACGCCGGCGTGTTGGGCTTTCAGTTGGGTGCCGAAGGCAGCTTGGGAAAATCGTTGTTGTTTCCAGCCGGTGGATCAAGGCAACCGCTCACGCCCGAGATCTTGGCCGCAGGTGGCCAATACCTACAGATGGACGGCCGCACCGTGTTCAAATGGGCCGTGCAATGGATTCCGCAAGTCGTCGCACAACTGCTGCGGCAATGTCAACTGGAAACCACCGACATCGACCTCTTCGTCTTGCACCAAGCGAACTCGAGAATCATCGAGGCCGCCATGGCGGGTTTGAATATCCCGCCTGAAAAAATTTGGACCAATTTGGATCGCTACGGCAACACCTGTGCGGCCAGCATTCCGGTGGCGCTGATTGAAGCCGAGCGCGCTGGCGTGTTAAAAGCCGGTCAAAATGTGCTGCTATGCGGCTTCGGTGCCGGCCTCACTTGGGGCGCCGCCGTCGTTCGTTGGTAGCCGACGCGGCTCATGTACAGATACAAAAAAAGGGAGTCACCCAGGTGCTTGGTGACTCCCTCGTCACGGAAGACGTTTGCCCTCCGGTTATTCAAACACGGTCCGAAACGACGTTCCATCGTCGCGAGCCGATCTGGTTTAGAACCCTAACCCTGCAAAGGCGGCCTCTTCGGCTAGGATTGCGGGTTCGACCACGGTTCCAAAGGCCGCGTTGGTCACTGGACCGCCGATCAACGTCGGGAATCCGATCCCGTTCGTCAGACCGTCCAATTCCAAGTTGTAGGCCGCCGCACCGCTTAGGTTGTTGATGTGAGCCGGAAACACAAAGGTGTTGTTGCTCATAGCCAAGTTGGTGTTCGCACCGACCGCGTTGACCGACAACATATCGCGGATGAACGCGTCAACCGGAGGACCAGGTGGGAAAGGACCACCCTGGTCATTGGCCGCGACAACATTGCCACTCATGGAGAACGTCAACGTGGAAGCACCCGCAGCCGTCAAGTTCAAACCTTGTTGGGCGTTGCCCGTCATGACGTTGTTGACAAACCGAGCGTGGGCGGTCGCAGTTCCGGTCGTGAAGAACCGAACTCCGTCTTCATGTGGCAGGTCCGCAATGCCGTTGGCAATATTCAACGGACCGCTGTTCGTCACCGAGTTTCCAGAAACCTCGGCCAACGTTCGACCCACGCCTCCGGTTTGAACTACCAAGCCGAACGAATCGAAATTGTCGATCGCGCTGTTCAAGAACCTCGCCCGCATGTTGCCGGTGTTGCTAAACAACACACCCGCAGCCCCCAGCTGAACTGCCGCGTCATTTTGGAAGACCATATTGTTGACCAAGATGTCGGCGTTAGAACCGGCCCCATTGTCAACGATCATCCCAATCCCGGACGAGAAATTGACGACGCTGTTCAGCACCGAGACTCGGGAGATGATGGCCGGATCGATTTGATTGAAGTCAAACTCGAAGCCCTGGCCAACATTCTCGATCAACAAGTTGTCGGCGTTCAGGTTCAACAACCCGCGCCCCCCTGTTCCGGCGAACACGCCGCTGTCGGTCGACGCCAAGCCAATGTTTTGCAGCGAGATGTTGCTGATATTCGCGATCATTGTCGATTGATTGACCGAGATCGTATCTCCCGCCAAAATCGTGAAGCCGTTGCCGCTTCCCGCAGCTCCGTTGCCGTTCATGTTCAATCGAGCACCCACGTTGGTGACGGTTGCGACCTGGAGGGCGCCGTTGATCGAACGCAGGAAGATGCCATCTTTCAAGTTGTTGGCGATCGCGATGTTTTGAATCACATCCGTCGTCAAGAAAGCACCGACCCCATCCGCCTGGGCCATCAACCCCGTGTTGTTGCCGTTGAGCGTTGAGAACTCGATCCGCAATCGTTGCACCGCCGCCGCTTGGTTCAAGTTCGCGAAAATACCATTGCCGGCGTTATTGTTAAATACGGAGGCATTTCCTGGTGTCGCGGTAATCAACGTCGAATGCAATGGATTGGTGTTGCGGACGTTGATCAATGACAACCCGTTGCCACCGTTCCCCGTGAGCGTGGAGTTCTGGAATAAGAGGTTGCCATTGGCATTGACCAACCGAATACCGTCACTGACGTTGCCGGTCGCAATAGGAGCGTCGAAGAAGTAAGCCGCTCCGACGCCTGCCGAATCAACAAAGTCAACAAGATTGACACCGTGGCGAAGGTTGCCCGTGGCCGAGAAACTGTTGTGGAACTGGACGGTCGCGGCGTCATAAGTCGAAAATCGCACGCCATCCCGCAAGTTGCCCGACACCGAAACGTCTCGGAACCGGATATCCGCGTCCGCGTCGCCGTAGTTCACCAGGCTGATACCATCGCGACCGCTTTGATTCGAAACGACGCGGTTGAACGTCGCGTTTCCGGACGCATTTTCTAAACGAATACCATCAAGAACGGCGCCGCGAACATCCACATCCTCGATGAGGAAGTTGCTAATTGGATTCAACAGCCCGTCAGCCAGAATACCGTTGGTCATGAACGTCCCTGGGGCCGTCCCGTCCATGATAAAGCCGCGAACAATCGTATCGCTGCCATCGATGCGAACTGCATTTCCAGCCGCGTTCGTGATCGTCGGACGAAGCCCGTTGACGACATTCGGAACGAACGCTGATGTACCACCCGCCAACGGAATAATGTGCTGGACACCGTCGCCCAACAACATCTGCCGATCCTGCAGCGTGATCCCCATGTTGTAGAAGGCGGTCGTGCCATCACCGCGATGAACAAAGATGATGTCGTCCGGTGCCGAGACCGCATTCGCGTCTCCCAACGAACGGAAGCGGCTCTCAAAAGTACCGATACCCGTCCCATCCGCGCGGTTGTCCACGTGAATCACGTTGTACGCCAACCCGGTGTCGGGATCGATTGCCAACACCACATTTTGTTGGAAGCGAACGATATGGTCGTTTCGCATGGTGGGGTCCAAGTCGTTCCCCAACCCAGCGGAAATGCCTCGGTCGTTGACTCCCCACGTGAAGCCCAACTGCAACACACCGGTCCAACCGAACAAATCGTCGCGATTCACCTCACCACTCAAACGCCAACCGTTGT
Source organism: Pirellulaceae bacterium (assembly GCA_030681235.1). GTDB lineage: Bacteria > Planctomycetota > Planctomycetia > Pirellulales > Pirellulaceae > M30B19. The sequence goes on from JAUXWY010000190.1 coordinate 4,151, forward strand.
GGCTCTGCAATCCAGCCCGAGTGCGAATACCGGTGAAGTAAGGCACCGCGTCCGATTGGTAACCGTACAGACCCACATCGACCGAACCATTGTAGTTCGCAAATTGCATCGGCTTCGCACGCAGCGTGACGTCGTAACCTTGCAACGCCGTATCCAAACCAGCTCGCAGCGCGATGTTGTTCTCCCAGAAGCTGACCCGTCCCAGTTCGCCCTGAGTGAACACGGTATCGCCCAATGGAATGTAGGCATTGCCCACCAAATCCCACTTCGCCGTGCGAACCGAGGCGTTGAACGCGGCTTGCCAGAACGTGTGCGAAAAGGCGCCCACTTCGTCGCCGTCGTAATCTAGCCAGGCACCGACCGTGATGTCAGAACCCGCCGTCTTCAAGCTGAAGACCCGCTCGATACCCAAGTTGCCGAAGAACCCGCCGTTCTCCGAAACGTGGCCTTGTGTTTCCATCAACCAGCGACCGTCTAAGAAGTCGTCCGCCAGATGCGTTTTCCCGCCTAAGGTGAGGTAGCTACCGTCGTAGCCCAACCCGTCCCCAATGTTGGTCTCCACCCAAATTCGACCCGGCATCGGCAAAGCGCGACCTTCGCTTTGGAAAAGTCGCAAATTCGTACCAGCCCGGCCTGATACACCAGTGGTAAATCCATCTTGGGCTTCCGCCGTCGTCGTTGCGTGAGCCGTGAAAGCTGCTACACAGCCGAAGCCAAAATAACGAAACATGGTCTTCATCGATGTCTCCCGGGCACCTTACTGTAACGGGCTGATTGCAATCAACCACAATACAACTCTGTAACGCGACATTCCGAATAATCGGTAGACGCCGTATAAGTGATCGACCCGGTAGAACCCGGACCATTAGAAATATCCGAGTAATTGATGCAATTCCTACAGCTTCACAGGCCGTGCAGCGAGCCGCTCGCGCCGGCTCATCCACCAAGACCATCGTTTTTCGCATCAAATGCGGAAGCTTGGGATAGATAGGCAAGCCAGGCAGCGTGGTTCCGGAATAGTCAGGAGGTCATCACAAAGACGTTTTAGCGCGCGCTGGTGTACCGGCTTCAGCCGGCGGGCGTTGTGAAAAAGCTCTTTTCAGCTACTCGCCGGCTGAAGCCGGTACACCAGCGC
>JAUXWY010000194.1 GCA_030681235.1 Pirellulaceae bacterium
CGAATTACCGGGCCATTGTCGAGGAATTGAGGCCCGTTGCAGCCATACGACTGCGAACGATTGCCGAAGCGGATCCCATTGCCAAGGTTGAACTCGAACTGTAGTCCCTCCTGATAACCATAGTTATTGTGGTCAAACCGAGGGCGTTCGACCGAATGCCGACCCCCACCACCCCAGTGGGCACAAGGATGAGGAGCGGAATAGGCTGTTGCAACTCCAGGAATCGACTGGTAAGCCGATAGAATCTCAGCATCCACGCGAGCCATCATTCCCCGTAGCCGTTGGGTACAGCCTAACGGACGATGCACGCCTCGCTGGCCGCGAAGCCAAGCTTCTTCAATCAAACCCTGCAAACGATTGCTGTTGGCCGCCAATTCATGGACTTTGCTCTCTAACTGCAATGGGGACATATGATGCGTCCATCCCCGAAGAATCGCAGCGTTGGTTTCCATCCGTCCAACTTCGACCATCATCTGCCCAAACAAACAGCTATGAGCTGCGACGTGAACCAATTCTTGACGGACTTCTCGCGCCAAATAGTTGACGTTGTCCGCGTGATCGCGGACGTGAGTTCGCCAACCCATCGGACCGGCCAATGTCACCGACGCCGACAAAAGGCCCAATAAAGTTGCGCCACCCAAGATAAGGACCCGACGGAGCCAAGATTCATTTTCTGCAAACATGATGAGTTTCCTTCCAACACGGCGTTGCCATTCAATCCGGCAGGCCACTGCCGGGATCAGTCGTCGCGAATATGGGAGCACCTGTTCTCATAGCCGGCGGACTGATCGTACGGAACTATTCATGATGCAGGTCGCGGGCCAATGGCGTTCGAGGAAACCTTGACGCACAAAATCGTTCCGGAAGTCGCGTGAGTCATCTCAGGACGCTGACGCGAAATCGCATTATTCGACCGATTTTCCACAAATTCCGCGTCAGAACTGGCGATCTGGACCGCTGATCAGCATAGATTCACCCCAAATCGGACCGTCGCGCAACGGCAATCAGTGTCGTCAATTCGATTTCTGGAGCGTCGCTAGTTGGATGACACTTCCTCGGATTGAAGATCGATTTGAGGCCAGTTGACGCATCGACATAGGCCACGGAGCAACCGCTGGTGGACCTGCTTCAGTCGGCGGGGAGTGTGAAAAACGTTTTTTCAAGGACGGTCCCTCCCGTCCCCGTCAGTTGAATACGGAACTCGTATCTCGGGCCGACAATATGACTGATCCTGCGGCAGCCGGAGCATAATTCTGCAGATATCTTGCAAATCGTACCAGAATATTGTCCCACGGTACTCCGAAAAAATCGTCTAACTAGTGTAGGACCATGCCGGGGCCGGATTCGTAGCGAAACAACGCGAAACAACGGCTGGATACAACGACCAGTTTCACTGGTTGGCAATCGTTAAGTGTAGTCTTTTTAGTGTCACCCCAGTCCTTTTTGCAAATGAGGGTTAAGTATGAGATCGGTAGTTTTTTCATTCGCGATTACCTTGGCGGTATGCGTCATCGGTTCGCATGAAGTCCACTCTCAGGTAGTTCCCCCTGGCGGGCAACCCCTTCCGGTAGAAGTGGAATTTGATGCAAAGGCATTGCTCAATGACATTGTGGCGGAACAAGGCTCTACATCCGAGACTGTCCCTTACAATGCGCCTCAAAAATTAACTTACGATTGCAAGATAACGGTGACAAACAACACCGCAACCCCGAAAACCTTCAGATTGACGTGGCAGCTCCGTCATGGCAATGAGGAAGGCTTCATCTATTTCAAGACTATTACTGTTCCCGCTAATACAACTGCTTTTCCGGAAGAATGCACACTAAACAAGCCAAATGCGACTTCGGAGTGGACTGGGTCCGCAAAAGTTGTTGAGATGGTCGATAATGTCGCGGGAGACGAATGGGGGATTCATACGTACACGTTTGTGGAGAATCCGACGATTCCGTAGTGTTGCCATATGTATTACACTTTCAGCAAGGGAAGGATTCATGTGGTTCCGGAGCGACTTAAAGACAGGCCAACCGGCTCTACGTGATTGTGTATGATTAGCGGACTTTCCGGAAGCAGACAAATGAAGTTCATCAGTGCGCTCGTCGTCTTTTGCCTGTTCGTATTCAATGCCGGTTGCTGTATAGGGCAAGACGCGAGCTCGGACATCGATTTCGAAGCAGGCGGCCGCTTCTCGAGTCCCGACATCAACAACTACTTTGCATTATTCAACGCTGGCTACAATCCGCTGAATCTCAGTGAGGATGTCCAATTGAAGGGACGTGAAATACTTAAGATAGAGGTGGATCGATTCTCGGGCTCTGAGGCAAGGCGTCACGAATTGATGCGGGTCTTGACTGAAGATTTTGATTCTGAACAATTGGCACTATTTCGGCAATACATTCGACTACAATTCTACAAGTCGGATTGGCTTCGGCATTACCCTGATGCGGAACCGGACGTCTCGGTCAAAAGGAGTTTTTACTGGCTACACCCGGAACTCGAACAAGTACTTCAAGTGACCGCGCAGCAGAAGCAAGTTGTACTGAATCGTAGCGAAAAATTCTCGCGATTGTTGGCGGAGCAAGACAAACGGCTGCAAATCTATCTTAAAGACTTCCTCAGCCAGTGGCAGGACCGACTCGAGGATGTACTGTTGCCTCGGCAGTTGCAACAATTCAAGTCGGCCATCGGCAAGCCCTTCGAGTTCGACTTAGCGCTTAATAACGTGTTTGCGTTTGCGTATTCAAGCCGAGGGGTTTTGAAAATCCCTTTGTGTCTGACGAAAACGTCATCGGGCGGAGAAATCAACGGTGGGGTCTTGCCCCCACACTTGCTCCTGATCGGCGAACAAATGATAAATGGGCAAATGGACTTTCACGCCGAAACCGAACTGTTGCTAACAAATTTCGTGCGAGATGATCTTGAGCTTACGGAAACCCAGAGCAAGCGAATCCGTGAATTGCAAGATCGTTATGTTAAAGAACATCCGATGCCGACGAGAATTCGTTTTTCATTTCGACGGCGTGGAGTTTCTATCGAACCTGATTCGGCGGAAGCGGCAAGTCCCCCACGTTCTGACAAAGTTAAAAATGCTCTCAGCGGAAAATCCGAACATGAGGATATTTCATTGGAATTGGAACACCAGCTTCTTATGTTGCTAAAGGAGGACCAGCGACTTCGTTGGAAGCAGATTCAAAATCAGGTCGTGTTGGCGTTCGGCTGGCGAGAGGTCCCACTTTCGTTTCCTGATTGGCCAAGTTTTTTGGAGCTTTCTCACGAGCAAGCTGAGCAATTTGAATCAATACATGTCGAAATGGAAACAAGATTTGCACACGCTCTGGAGGCGATGTGGAATGAGCATCAACTTGAACGAAAAAGAATTGAAGGACTGTCTGGAGAAGTCCTCACCGTCCGACAGAAAGCTCAGCTTGTACTACTCTTTGGAAAGTTTGCAACTTTTTAATGGCCCGACTTCGACATTCGGTTTAATGGGTGGGATGTCTGGAAAGAACTCACAACTGGAGAAGAAAAGGGGACGGGGAGAAGAAAAGGGGACGGTCCGCAACAAAAAGCCCTTTTGAGCCCCCGGCCGGCTGAAGCCGGTACACCAGCGCTCGCTAAACCGCGTCCACTGTGGCACCTAGGCTTGGGACAATTTTTCTAGTTCTTCCCAACGAAGATATTTGGCTTCAAGTTGCGATTGTAGCTTGGTCAACTCCGTCGTCAATTTCGCGATCTCGGAGGCCGGGCGTTGGAAGAACTCCGGTTTTTCCATCTCGCGATGTCGATTTTTGATCGCGGCTTCCAATTCTTGGAGTTGTTGTGGTAATTTCTCCAATTCCAACCTTTCACCGTATTTCAGTTTGCGCCCGGTGGGTGTCGCGACGGCGCCGGAATTTGTCGAACCCGATGCCTGGGACGCCGTTGCCGGCCGGCTAGACCCGGAACGCTCCTTTTCACGGCCAGCCGAGCCGGACTTTGCCTTGGACGATTTGTTCGTGGATTCCTGGAACTCCAGTCGGCTCGCGCGTTGGCGTTGCCAATCGTCGTAACCGCCATCGTATTCGAACAATCCACCGGGTTCGAAGACAATCGTTCCGGTGACGACATTATCCAAAAACGTTCGATCGTGACTGACCATCAGCACGGTTCCGGGGTACTCGACCAAGCGTGCTTCCAAAATCTCCAGAGTTTCCAGATCCAGATCGTTGGTTGGTTCGTCCAAAACGATCACATTTGCCGGCTTGGCAAAGAGTTTCGCCAACAAGACGCGATTGCGTTCTCCGCCGGAAAGATGTTTGATGGGTGTTCGCGCGCGGTCGGCACTAAACAGAAAGTCGGAAAGATAACCAATGATATGCCGCGAGCGCCCGGCGACCGTGATGTTCTCGTACCCCTCGCCGACGTTGTCTTGAACGGTTTGTTCGGGATCCAAATACTCACGCAATTGATCGAAGTACGCGATTTGTAAATTTGTTCCCAAGCGGACGTTACCCGACGTGGGCGCCAGTTTCCCCAAGATCACTTTTAGCAATGTCGATTTCCCGGCACCGTTGGGACCGATGATGCCAATTTTTTCACCGCGCATGATGGTGGTCGAGAAATTCTGGAAGACATGAGATTGGCCGTAGGTGAACGAAACGTCTTTCAACGCGACAATCAATTGGCCGCTGCGCAAACCGGTGTCGATTTGGAGTTCGACTTTGCCAACTCGCTCACGACGTTCCTGGCGATCGCGGCGCATTTCAACGAGAGCCCGTACGCGGCCCATATTCCGAGTTCGTCGAGCCTTGACCCCCTGCCGAATCCAGGCTTCTTCCTCGGCGAGGCGTTTGTCAAACAGGGCGTTTTGTTTTTCTTCCGTCTCCAAGGCAGCGTCCTTCCGCTCGAGAAACGTCGCGTAGTTGCACTGCCAATCGAATAGGCGACCACGGTCGAGTTCCAATATCCGAGTGGCTAGGTTCTGCAAAAACGTACGGTCGTGAGTCACGAAGATCAACGTGCCGGTCCAACGCGCTAGAAACCCCTCCAACCAGGTAATCGCTTCGACGTCCAAGTGGTTGGTCGGCTCGTCCAAAAGCAAAACGTCCGGTTGTTGCGCGAGGGCACGCGCCAACAGCACACGGCGTTTCATGCCCGATGAAAGCGAGTCGAATGGAGCGTCACTGGGAAGTTGCATTCGCGAAATCATTTGCCGAGCGCGCTCTTCGATTTCCCAATCCGACAGCTCTTCCATGTGGCTGGTTTGCTTGGGAGCTGTTCCCACTCGGTCGGAATTTACAAATCCGCCTTGGACCATCTCCAAAACACTCGCGTTTTGTCCGTGGGGAACGTCTTGAACCAAACGTGCCAAACGCGTGCCGCTCGATAATTCGATCTCGCCATGATCCGGAGCCAATTCCCCGGCCAGCATTTTTAGCAGTGTCGTTTTTCCAGAGCCGTTTCGCCCCAGCAACCCAATTCGCTGGCCCGCTTCGATCTCGCAATTGATTTCCTCGAACAAAGAGGGGCCGCGAAAACAAAAATTCAAATTCCGAATCGTGATTTGAGACATGCAGACTTGAAATGTAAAAGGGAACGAGCCAAAAAAGGGGGGTGAGTCATTCGGCTCCCCCCAAATTCAAGGCCCGTTTCGGAAGGGCTGACGGCTCATGCCGCGACAGACCCAAGTATACCACGACCGGCTCGCCTTGTTAGCGAGGGACCTATGAGAAATCGTCCACCCGCGATACATCGAGCAGAAGTCGATGCGAACCGGGTTCGAGTTATTGCATCAACTGCGCGTCCATCGCAGCATCTTCGGTGAGGTCGTACTCATAAAACAACCGGGCGATTCTATCCGACAAGCGAGTCAAATAAAATGCCTCGAACCTTTGCTCCGACGATTCGATCGCTGGACGCCCATCGCGCGGGAACGTGAATTCAAGTGGCCCCCGAGAAAACACCAAACGCCCTTTTTCGCTCATGCTATAGACATCGATCTTGTAGTTGCAATGTCCTTTGTACAGGGTTTTTCCGTCGTGGATCGAGTAGTCCGATATACGGAGCATCATGACGTAGTCGGCATTCAAGCCCTGCCCCAACTTCAGGGGGTCCGGTTCACCGAAGCCGTTTTGATCCATCCAATTGGCAATTTGGCCTTGCGAAATAACATCGATCTTCTTGATGTTCTTAACAAAGTGCATCGTGATTGCACGGCTGATCGTTTCACTAACGGTTTCCGGACCAAACGCCGTTTCATTCGAAATTGTGACAACAGCCACTCGCTTTCCT
>JAUXWY010000204.1 GCA_030681235.1 Pirellulaceae bacterium
AGTTTCTCTTGTGCCTGAGATAGCCAATCTGAGACAATGCGACGTGTTCCGGTACGCATTCTCAAAGTATCTCACCTGGGGAGAAGACTCATGATCGGAGTAGTTCATTCAGCCAGAGCTTCGTCACGTCGCATTACGGAAGTCTTTTGGGCCGCAATCAGTCTGGCGTTGTCTCTCATGTCCACGGAGGGTGCCGTAGACGAGATCTCGTGGCAACGACGTCGCTATCAAACCCAGCGTTTCCGCTCCAGCCTAGGCGGTCACTTTGGACAGCCCGGACCCGAACATTACGATTTCGATCCCAAGAAGCGGCGGTTTCGTTAAGATCTCGGCTGGTACCGCCCCGCTCCAGTCTGCCCCAAGCCACCACAATTTTCAAAGCATCGCACAACAGCACTGACGGCGTAAGTGATAGGTTCAATACCACACAAAAGGCGGGGCGGTCAAATATCCAAACTCACAGCCTTCGCTCTACGAGTGCTCGCCATTTTCATTTCCGTGTTGTTGATCAACTGTGCCGCCTTGAACGCGACTCTTATTGTGAACGGCGGCTTTGAGACCGGTGACCGATCCGTCTGGTCGTGGACACCTCAATCTGCGGTGACCGACGCCGTGGTGAGTTTTGACGTGTTTGGTTCGGATGGACCAAGTCTTGCATTTCAAGTGAACGTGACGGATGCCATTCCCAACTCGGGTGGCAGTCTAAGTCAGAGTTCGGTGTTTTATAGTGCTGGAACGGCGTACACGGTATCGTGTGAGCAGGCGATGCAGAACATCGGGCCATATTTAGAGGAGACCGGCACGATCGAGGTGCGAATTGGTGGACAGTTGCTACATAGATGGAGCCAGGGTGCTCTTGGGGCCAACATTTTCTCTGGGCAGCAGGAAAGCAAGATCTTCACACCGGTGATCGATGACCCTTGTGAACTAAGCTTTCTTTTTTTTGCGAGCAAATCGAGACTTCGGCAGTTCAACGGTCTTCATGTATGTTGACAACATAAGCGTCACAGATTCTACGGCTTCTTTAGTCCCCGAAACACCCACCACTCTCGCCATCTGGTCGCTGCTCGGCGGGATTGGTTTGGTAGTTGGACTCCGACGACGCAGACGCAAAGCAGCGTAACACCCGCAGCAGTTTGACCAACACAAGCCCTGCCGAATCGGGCGGGGCTTTTTTCGTTTCTTTTCGAATCGGACAGAATGCGATCAGTATATCGGGTAGCCAGCCAGTCCCCGGCGAACGATTCGAGCGTGTCCGGTGGTTATCACATGCCTACCGCGGTCCGGGTCAAATGCTGAAAAATTTTGTACCTGGCAGGTTCCCAGTCTTTTGGAGAGCCAGTCCTATTTATAACAGAAGCCGTCTAACTTGACGCCGGACCAACGTCATGCGATCGGGCGAACCCGCTTTTTGATATATTGCCCAAATCGATATAGCATCAGACCGTTCAGCGTCCCCTCCGCCGATCTCGCCGAAGCGACTGAAAGGATCTTCGCGGCAGTGTTCCAGATAAATGATTGCAATACAGTCGAAATGTACGACTCCAAGATACCGGCTGTTTCGTCTTCCTTGTCAGCGACGATGCTGTTGAACCCAGCGATCGCCATGATAACGCAAATTTCCAACTGGCTAGGTCGAAGGTTGTAGATCTGGCAAAGGCTTCTTAATGTCGTCCATGAGTAGTAGAGCACAATCAATGTATCGAATATGCCCCGCGGGGCGACAGCAGTCTTGAAGGCAACGTACCTTGCGTTCTGAGAAATGCATGTGTCAGCGGCGTCGTTGAGTGGACTCATGACGTGAATGTTGACTTTCTCCAACCACGCTTTTGTGTCGGTGCTGGTATCATTTTTTAAGTACGCCAAGTGATAACAAAAATCTTGTCCAGTTTGCAACTGCTTCGTTGCTGGCATGCCCAGCTGCTGCAACCAAGCTTTGTGCGAAGCATTTTGAGGATACTCGTCGAGAAATCGCTTGATACTTTTGCGGACGTTTCGCAGGTCAGTGGCACTGAATTCAGCTTTACCGCCCATGATCTGTGCCACAACTGCCATAGACACCTTCGGCGATTGTCGCAAACGCAACAAAACTCGAGCCGCAGATGCCACAGCGTAGAAAATGGCTAGCCACAAGAAAGCCAGGGCCAAGTAGCATGGAATCCGAATCACCAGCGGCATCATGCCAACTGTGCTGACAAACGACGCTGTCTGTGCCGCAGCGAGCAAGAGGCTGAGCGAACCGATAAATCCAATGATTACAAACACCGCCCAGCCGAACTGTCGCAATAAGCTGCCATCGCTTGTGACTGTAGCAGCAACCACGGGCGAAGGGAGGACCTCATCATAATAAGGCATTATTGTCGCTGGTATTTCGGCCTCACAGATGTCTACGGTTGTGCCAAGCACGCCCTCTGTTTGGTCAACCCCCTCTTCAACAACCGGAATCGGAGGAGTTTGCTGCTCGGATTTGGGCAGGCTATAGTCATCATCATCATTCGACATGTCCCATTCTCCAATCTGGACCCGACTAAAGCAGTAGGTGATCCTCTAACGCCAAGAAACCAATCGGCTATTGAAGCAGGCTCTGGGATAACTTATCCAAGTTCCTTTGCACCGATGGAATGGCTTCGTTCCTTGGCATTTTCGTTGCGGCGATGGGGAACTTATACGCTGTCGACGCCCAATCGTCTGGGAATTCGATCGGGATCTCACAAGCAGGGATGACAACATCCTGGATGCCATTCATGTCCTTGTGTCGGTACTGCATTGTACTCTCGTCGCAGACTGTTGATAAAACAGCTGAAACAGGAAACGCCTCGACATGCACATTGCCGGAGTTTATCAGAGTTTTAAGGCCGTGATTTTTTAGGCTGTCGACCAATCTGGCCAATGAATCTTGATACCGGTCATGAACTCGATCGGACTGGGTCGACACCAGAAAGACTCGCTGCACCGTGCGAGGTTTGTGGTAGCCCGCAGTGCCAAGGTAACTAATCCAGTTCCAGGCTTTCTTTAGGGCATGCAGTATAGGCCCGCTTGGTTTAAGCGTATCGGCAACCTTGCCCAGGAAATAGTCGGTGAAATTTTTCCAGCTGGGACCTTCTTGCAAAATGGCCGCAACATCGACGGTAATGATGACATCCTCGGCACTGACCAAGTCACTCAGAGATGGGCGAGCGACTTTTTTGACGTAAGCATGGTAGGTTTTCTCCATCGACTGGCCGAAATCGGTATTTAGGAGAGCTTCCGGGAGTGGGAACAATTTTTCGTCGGTGCTCAATCCCAGGTGAGCTTCATTTTCCAGCCACGCTGTCAATTGCTCCACACTGCCTCTCGCACTTTTCGGGACATATTCGCCGTTGCGATCAATTAACAGTGATGAGGGTGTCACCAGCGGATGATTCTTTGAAATCAGTTTGGCAATGAATCTGCGGTACGCTGCTTCTAGTGAGGCAAACCAGGCTGCCTGGCCGTCGACGTCCGCCGACTGGGACAATAGCTGATCAAATTCACCGAAATACTGTCTCGTTATAAAGTTGGTCCGAAACTTATGGACGACTTGCTGGCTCCATTCCCGCATACTTTTACAAACAAACATCTCGATATCCGCCATTCGCTCTCCCGGGATGTCTGCAATCTCGATGGTCTGAAACGATCGTCGGAATTTTAGGCCAATTACTTTCTTTTGCGATGCAAATCTCCAATTCAACTGGTAGTTCATCGGCTTCAGGGACTTTTCAGGCCAACGACCATCGCAGAATCGAACACGTGACGCCTCGAAGTGCCGTCTACCTTCAGAGACAGGGTGCTTCCAGTGACAGATCAAGCGATCACCGTCTCGGAAATGCAGGCGATCACCATTGGGATGGTTAAGCCAGTGATCAATCATGGCACAAATCAACGTGGTCTTGCCTGCTCGAGTCATTCCAATAACCACGACTCTTCGTGATCCCACTGCCTATCCTCTACACGCTCTAGTTGTTTCGAAATCAATAGAAAAAAAACGTAGCCGAAATTACGAGTCGTTCAGAAGTCCTGCTTCTGTTCCGCATCGGTCTACCGTTCCCGCTTCCGACCCCGCCTCGTCCACGAGTTTCCGCGGCCAAACGGAACGCGACCACAAGACTATATAACTTCTCGATGGAATCGGAGTAGCGTAAAACAATCGTACCCTCGATGCAACCGTCTGGCCCACTTGGCTAGATGGCCATTTAATCGCCATTTTGCTCCGGCAGGCGATTGCTCCCCAGCAATGGCGAATCGTGTGCGAAATCGCTCGGCCCTTTGGACGGAATAGATCACGGTCATTGCTCGGGTGAAGTCCGAGGCGGACTGGGGTGTTGCACCTCGCAAGTTGGACAATTAGACTCAGTTTCGATAAGTGGTCCAGCCAGTTTTCGCCACGTAAGTTTAGCTATGGGGGAAGCATCATATTTCAAATCGACAAGTTCTTCAGGAACTGGCTTAGTCTGTCGGTAGGCTGCCTAATTCTGGGCGGGTGGCTAGGTGTCACCAACGCTGGTACTGGGCGTGTTGTCGATGACCCGATCGTGCTACGAGTCAAGGTAGACGACCAGGGGCAAATTCGCGTTGAAGATTTGTGCCATGCGTTCCGGGAAGCGACGGGCAGTACGCTCAGCACCCCCATCGGTACATCTGATGAGTTTTTTGTATTCGGACGAGGCGAGGAGGATTCACTCTGGATAGCCAAGCGACTTGGAGTGGTGAGCGACTACAGTTATTCGGACAACCTGCTTAGCATCAATTTGACACAACCGGATCCGGCGGAGTCTCTCGAATCCTCGTACGACCTTTTGGCCGAGACCTTTGGATTGGAACAGTACCGCCTGTTTTTCGCTCCGAAGTCGCAACCACAGACGGCATCTTCCCAAATCCTGGTTCTGATTCATGGTCTCCATTGTTCGTCTCAAGATCTGCTGCCGCTGGGCCAAACTTTGGTGAACGAGGAAGCATGTGTCGCCTACTTTGAATACCCGAATCGCGGCGGATTGGCTCGGGCGGCTAAGGAGTTCGCTTCACGGCTAGTTGATCTCCAGCAGAGTTTTTTCAACAGTTCGATCAAGCTGATTAGGAATAACATGGGAGGATTGGTTGCCCGGAGTGTGGCCGCAGTCCCACGTGAACCGTTCGCACTGGAAATCCGGCAAGTCATTACGATTGGAACGCCCCATCGTGATGGTTCGGTTAAATCCGTGGGGCACTTGCTAACAATCATTAGCATCAACGGCGAGCGGAAGTCTTGGTTGCGAGTCGCGGGACGTTCGAACGGGACATCCTCTGATATCCATGCTGAGCTTCTTACTGAGGCCCAGTCGCGGTCGGAATTGTTGAGCATTCTGGCGGCACCTGAGCTGGATTCACTGCAAAGCGACGGGGCGGTCTCGGCAGAAAGTGTACTGCGGAGCCCAGGCGGCATCCTCTCGCGTCTTCGATCCAACCACATCGATATGATCCGGTTCAGTGAAACCGACCAACCAAATCAAGAAGTCGTGGTTTACATTCGGAAGTTGCTCGACACAAAGAGCATTACCAGGAGCCGATAGTCGTGATACCAATATTTGCAAAAATTGCCGAAAGGCTGGGAGACGGATTCACTCGGCATGGCCAAGTGGTCTCCACTCACGGCATGGACTTTTGTGTTTTTCAGCAGGCTGCACCGAGCTGCCGAGCCTATAGTGTTTACTGGGTCTCAAAATCTACCGATGTCACATCCGCTAGTATGAAGGCTGCTCTTGACCGTCTCAAAAGTCGGCAAGCACTGCTCCACAGCGTGCAGCCCGAGATCCTGGCGACCTGCCGAGTCCTTTCCGGTCAGATGATTGATATTGATTCGGATGAGTTTCTCTTCGTGATCAAAGAGCCTCACTTGGGGGCCACGGTGGGTAACGGACAGTGCCCGGTCGGACAGGTGTTCGGCCGGGCGATGGATTTATTCCAGAGCCTGGAGCGATTGCATCAGTTACAGTTACCCCATGCCAACCTAACGCCGGATTCGATTTTCCAAGACAGCGATAAGCGGCTCTGGCTGGGCTGCTCGATCTTGGGGCCTATGGATTCAACGAAAGATTCGAATCTCGGAAATCTTGAGAGTCGATACATCGATTCAATCATATTGAGTGGGGGCAGTAGCCCTGATTACTTCCGTGCTGACCTGTATGCTGTCGCTGTGATGTTATCCGAATGGCTGGCTGGTTCCCAGGAAGTCGCCAAGTGTTTTCGGGGCAACGAGTACGATACGGACGCGTTGGCGAGGAAGCTCAAGTCTACTCGGGCCCCCAGACATTTGATTGCATTGATTCTAGACCTGCTCAAACCGAATCCTCAGCAACGACATGTCAAGCATGTGGGCGACGCCATCAAACGGTTACGTGGATCGAATTGGCTACCTTACACGATTTTGACTGGTGCGGCGGTCGTCGCGATGGGGCTGGCCTTGTTCTTTTGGGACAATACTACCCAACTGAGTGGGAAGGTTGCGGAATTGGACCGACGTGTCGCGAAGCTGAGTCAGGATAACGAGAGACTTGAAAGTGAAAAGATTATAGCCGTCGAAGTGGTTAAACGACAGGAAGCCGAAATCGGCATGTTAACCCGGGAGCTCGAGACATTCCGCGACCCTTCGGGGCCAGATGAGAAATGGTGGCGTGCTTATCTTGCAGGGCTTAATGCTAAGCCAGTGGACGAGATTGCTAAGGCATTGGATGAGCTTCTGGGCACTGAAGACGGGACCGTACCGGAAGGGTGCAAAAGTTGGGCGGCTCAAATTCTAGGAGCATACAACCCGCATTCTAATCTTGTTTCACTGGGTGACCCGAATATTGAATCTCGATTTCGAGATTGGATTAAGCAGCCTTGGGATGCCGAACGTCAAGAAGCTTTTGCCTCGTACACCCAGGCCTACATGAAAGCCCTGATGGTGTGGAACGACTGGGTTGATTTGACCTATCCAGATCCAAATTTTTACGAGCTGGCCAAAAAGGAGCCCACTGACACCCATCAGATCCTCAAAACTTGGATTGACGAATTGGTGAATGCAAAAGGGGAATCTTATCGACTTCGCCTGGTTAAGGGCACAGCGACAGGACATCAAGGACGTGGGGCTTATCGGCTGTTGTGTATCAACGAGCAGTATGGAGAAGGGCACTATTGGAACGCTGATGAGCAAACAGATTACTTGCGATCAACCAATCAATCCCCCGTGTTCTCCTGGCAGCAAGAACTGCCGATCACCATCGATGTGTACGGGGCTCAAAGTTGGGTTTATAAGGCAGGTATTAGATTTCATTTCGGAAGGCAGCAATTTGGTGGGCCGTTGGCGATCTGGCAATTGGCGAACGCGAGTCCTCTGGCGTTTGAAAGCCGCGGAAGTTTGACCTTGGAGTATACGGTGGAACGCTCCTCAGGGCAGAAAATCCCAGGTCCACCCTTTTTCAAGTCGTTACTACCCAAGCCTTAGTTCAGCCCCCGGATGCTGATTGACGAACCTATTTTACTGAATCAGACAAGGAACTCAGAGATGCATTCCCAAAGAGCCGCCACGATTGTCAAACCTGCGTCGTCCACTCGTATGGAAGGCGTGGCCAGGCGTCTAATCGCCTGCATTACCCGGTCAGTCGGCTTTGTGTTCTTGCTGGCTTGGTCCGCGACATCGGCCTATGGCTTCGTGCCGCAAGCAACCGATTTGAAAGAATTACAGAAGCAGGCATATCAACTTCAATCCGAACGAGAATGGTGCCAGTCATTAGCGGTTTGGCAGCAGATACAGTCGAAACTGGCGAGTGGTGATTCCAACTCACGTCTAAAAGTATCGGCAGACCAGAACATCCATCTTCTGAAGTATTTGTGTGAACAGAACGAAAATGCTCCGGCAACTTCCGAGTCCGTCGAAATCAAAGGAGACGAGCGAATAGGAAAGATCGACTGGCCAAGGTACTACCCTGTTGGGCGAGTGATACGTTCCTCGGCAATAACAACGGTATCCGGGGTTGGACAGAATAGAAATTGGCTGCTAAGCGGAGAGCAGCACTTTATTTCGACGATTCAAGTACAGACCGAGACCAAGGTGATCAAGAGCACGAACGAAGTTGTAGAGGTCGAGATCACGTTTGCCGATGTATCAGAGGCCTTGATCTTGTCGGGCTTCAAGCTGCGTATCGATATCAAGCTTAATCCCCTTGCAGGTATTCTTTTTGAGCGGGCCAGAGCGTTGGCAATTCGCTTTGTGCCTGGTACCGTTATCGTGGAGGATTTTGTCGAGGCAGCTACCCTGGTTGATCCGGCATTGGAAAAGACGCTGACTGCGTTGGCGGAAACGTTTGGTTACGACCAACAGGCTATGAAGGTTCACGGTGTCAAAACGGAGGAATTAGCGGGTTCGCGATTTTTGGTGCAGTACAGACCTCGATTCGCGATGACCAAAATCAAGGCTCTGGATGACAAGACCTACACAAACGAACAGTTTCAAGACCTTGCTGTCAGCTTGGGGCTCCTGATCGATTCCTATGTGATGCCGAATTTGAACGCCAAGCCTCAAGACCGCTGGAGTATCGATGCCGCCGACGCAGTACGAGTCCTTAATCTCGGCATGCAAACGAAAGCTGAAGGTACTGTTCAACTAGAGTTTCAGCAGGAGCGAACGATTGGAGAGGAGAAACTTGCTCGTCTCCACATTGTGCCGGGCAGCGATGGGATCAAGGCCGTTGGTACGGGTCCCAATCGCGGCTATCAAGGAACCTTTCTTGTCCAAAGCGGTTGGGTGAATTACAACCTGGACGACCTGTTCATCCGCGAGTCGGAGGTGTCGTTTGGTGTTCGCGACGAGTACCTGCCACCTGGCAGTTTGTTGTTTGGCACGACGTCGATTCGCGACCTGGAAATTGTTTCTAGATATCGGGCGGATATTGAGAAGTAGCGATGGTCGTTAGGGTTGGAAATAGTTAGTTTTCCGACTTACCATGAACGATCGCGGCCCAGCATTGCGACTGTGCGTAAAGTGAAGTTTTATTAGTCAACGCTATTTATAAAAGGGCGTCGATGGAGACTGTTATTTGCCCGGCCTGTGGCTGCGTCCAAGCGGGTACGACAGTTGGCTGTCTGGAGTGCAGTTACAATTTGGAATGGGTAATTGCCAACTTCCCCACGGCTGAAAACTATCTGAAGCTGAGTCCCAAATGGGTGTCCTGGCTGGGGGATCCCCAGTCTCGAACCCATTGTCACGCTTCACTCTTGATCTCGAACGACGAGCAATTAACCCGGATCGACCTGGATTTGTCATCGGGCAAGCAGCCCATGGAGCATTTCGGCGACTTGACAGTGGAGTTCCTGCCCGACAGATTCGCTTTTTCAGTTGTTGGCCATCGCGTCGATTTGGTGCTGCATTTCGGTGAGTCGGCTGTCATCGACAACACGAAATACTCGCTAGAAGGAGAATTTCATGTTTACTTTGAGACTCGCCCGCTGCCCATCACCAATCTTTCGCCGGATCGAATTGTACTCAACAAACTAAACAACACCAAAATTTTGGGTTCGGGACGTGGGGCGGGCAGGACAACAATACTTTCCGCGGATATCGAGCCAGATCACTGTGTTTTTCTACGTAATATCGGACCCAATGGACCGGAGTACTGGTTGATTGATTGCCGCACTCCAGGTGGAACATTTGTCAACTACACACCCATTTTTGCCCATCGACTAGATCTGGGAGACTTGGTGCAGTTGGGAGATTTTGGGTGGACATTTTCACGGGATTTTGAGACGGATGTGGGGGTGCTATTGCCGGTCGCGGGAATTGAGGGGGCCTCGATCCGATTGCGGGAGGCGGTATTGCGGCATGCGAAGAACCCTGTCACGACGTCGATCCAACCCGGCGAGTTTGTGGCAGTCGTTGGCCCTAGTGGGGTTGGGAAATCGACTCTGATCAAGGCGATTCTGGGTGAACCCAGAGCCATTCGATCAGGTCAGGTCTATGTAAACGACCGGATCGCTACCGAGCAATCCTCGTCAGACCGCCTTGCTTTGGGCTATTCTTCGCAGTCCAGCATATTGCATACCGAGCTTTCGGCCGTGCAAGTGTTGGGTTTTATGGGGGATTTCCGCAACTCGGCTGGTTCGATAGATGATTTGCTCCAGCAAGTGGATCTGCCGGTCGAGCGTTGGCAAGCTCCCCTAAGGCAATTAAGTGGTGGTGAGTGCAATCGGGTGCGTACGGCTGCCGAACTGGTACATGAACCACGCTTGCTTTTATTGGATGAACCCACATCAGGATTGGATGCACGACGTGAAGAGCAAATGCTTCGATTTTTGCGGAATCTTAGTTATCGCGGTTGTACGATCCTATTAGTCACTCACACCGCAGAATCGCATCTGCAATACTTCGACAAGGTAATCAAATTTGTAACCGGGGGCGACGTTCTGGTAGAATCGCAGAGCCACCGCGTTTCCGACTATCGAGTATTGAAAGATTGCATTGGCCCCGCTAGGCAAGCTCTTAGTGTTTGGCCGCAGACCAAGGTGTGTCTTCGCCGCGAGTGGGCATTGTTGCAGTCTGAACTTTTTTGGCGTTTCCTTCTGCCAGCCTTGATTGTCCCATTATTGTTTGGTACCGCTATCGGTCTGGCCGTGCCCCAAAGCGGCAAATCGGTATTGCTTGGATATTTAGCAGTCCTGGCTACTATTTGGAGCGGTACCAGCTTAAGCCTTAATTCCATTGTCGGAGAACGGAGTGTTTTCCAGCACGAGCGACTGCTGTTCCTGAGACTTCGATCTTATCTGTTTGGAAAAGTGGCGTCGTTATACCTTGTTGGCGTTGTTCAGGTCTTGGTATTACTGAGTTCGTTGGGGGCAACACGCTACTGTTTGGCAAAATTCGGAGATGATGCATCGATTTATGAATGGCTACCCTTGCTTGTTAATTGGCATTGGTCTTCGATCATTTTGTTGTTAGTTAATTCTGCCTCGATCGGCTGCGGGCTAATCATTTCCGCCTTTTCGTGGCACAGTCGGCCAACTGCAAACTTTTTATTACCTCTTTTCATGATGGCTCAGATTCTATTCAGTGTTCCGATCGTCGTGTCAGATTCGGCAAGCCTAGTCAATACCTATGGGAAGTTCCATGTTCACTCCTGCCAAGGGGCAGTTGATTGCGAGGGGGCCGTCGAGAGTATCGAGCCTCCGTTATTTGGAGGCTACCTGTGTAAGTCTTGCCGCTCACGGGCTGAGAAAGAAATGGCAGAGCGTAGTTTGGTTTGGGAGGGGTTGGATTTGGAAGCCAAGCAGTTGTTGAGTGAGGCAATGAGCAAAGCGGCGGAAGATGACTTTCCCGCTCCAACGGGGCAGGTATCACTGAGGATTGCCAAGGGACTTTCGTACCTCACCTTGTCGCGATGGGGTGACATGGCCTTGCGAGGAACCGCGACCTCAAAAAAGGAGGCTGAAAACTTTCGTGATTACTTAGCAGCCGACCTTGGCTTTGCCCGTGCTGCCGTAGAATCAGAGCCAGAAAGGTCGCGTCCCGATGATAGACGATTTGCTGCGGAGCATCGCAATTCAAGAATCTGGTACTTATCCGGGTTTGGAGCATTGATCCTATTGTCTGTTGTTCCACCGCTGCTGGTGCTATTGGTAATCCTCGTGCAGGAACGGTTGGTGGTACACTTTGGATCGCGAGTTTAAACTGTGTGCTTTTCAAGTAACCAACCGACTGTATCACTTGTACGACAATCGACATACAGACCGTTTTCCAAACCACGATAAGTGCTTGATCGCCTCCATCGACTCCAACACAAACTGCGGGGCCGTCTTCCCAGCGATGATTTGCTTATCACTGGCCCGTGATATGGGGAGCTCCTGATCGGGAGGCGAATCTTGGGGAATCGATTCGTCCCTTCTGTCGGCGGTTTGTGGATCTTTTTGAGCAACCGTAGTCGAAGGGTTGGGCTCGTCCTGCGGCACCGGTTGAGCCATGAGCTTGTCTTCGTTGGCAGTGGTCGAATCAACCGGTGGTTGCTGTGGTTTGGTCGGACTTACCACATCCGGACCCACTTGGTTAGGAGTTGGTGGCATGTCCCGAGGCTTGCTCTTGGTCGCTTTGGTAATCCGTCCACTGCTAGGATCGGTTTGTTGGACGCCTTTACTAGTGCTGGGTCGACTTGGAATCGCACGCACAGCAACGTCCGCTGTCACGACGGACTAAGACCGATTGAGTCTGTATCTGTTGGGGAATTTGTCGATTCGTATTCTTTGAAGACTCGAAAATGGGAGTCTCAGCAAGTTGTGGCGACTAGGCGATCCTTCCACGAAGGAGCACTTGTGAAACTGGATCTTGGTGTGGAAGATGGGGAGATTGTTTGTACCGAGTTTCATCCATTTTGGGTAGTCGAGTCCGAAAATGCTATTCGAATGGACTTAGTGAATCAAGATGCAAGAAGTGAAAACTGCCTCTTCAACGCTCGATGGGTAGAAGCGTCAAAACTGAAAGTGGGCGATGGACTAATGACTCAGAGCGGTCGCCGCGTTATCGTGAGAGGTGTCACGTTCGGATTTGATTGCGTCACCGTTTATAACTTGAAGGTCGAGTGCAATGCGAACTATGCAATCGGCGAGGATGGAATCCTTGTTCATAATAAGTAATAAACAACCCTACGAACGTAAGGCCAAACGCCGTGAAAGAATCAGAGTCGGTGGAAATCTTTTTGGTTGTTGTTGTTTCGGCAGTCGTGTTCATCATTGTTAACGTTTTTTCCATAATGGTACCAATGTGGTCATATGTTGTCATATGTGAGCTGTACTCGATCTCCTGGCTGGTTAGAATTGTACGACTTGATGATATATCGAGTGGCATGAAGGTCTCGCTTTGTGTCCTAGTGTTCTCGTTTATGGTTTTGATATTAGGCTTACTATGAAACCTATACAACTCATACAGGAAAGGTGAGCGTTCAAGGAAGAACCATGAGTAAGCCTAATTTGGATAATTAGGCGTGGAGCTGCCGTTCGGCAGTGTTTGATTGGCATGCGGTTCGCTAACCGAAAGATGGGCCGATTCTTGAGTTTAGCCGAAGTGTTTGGTTGGTACGGTGGTGCGATTGGGAAGCGAACTCGAGGATTCAAAATGCCAATAACTCGCCACAACTTCTGATGAGTGCAAACTCAATTTCCTAATCGTAAATTCCGGAATTGAAGCCGTACTTAAGGTCGTCAATCGACCTCGATCCCGTCTGTGGATGTCACGCGATAGACTTCTTCAAGGGTGGTCTGATTCGCTTTGGCTTTCAGAATGCCGTCTTGCCGTAAGTCACACATGCCGTTGCTTGACGCCGACTTTTTGAGCTGTGAGGCATCGGCCTGGTTCTGAATTAGTGTCCTGATCGGATCATTTACGATTAACAACTCAAAAATCCCCAAGCGGCCTCGGAAGCCGGTGCCACTACAATTCGAGCAATCGGGATCCTGGCCCTGACAAACACCACAAACTCGTCGCACCAACCGCTGGGCTAAGACTCCCAACAGACTACTCGAAATCAAGAACGGTTCGATGTTCAGATCCAACAAACGTGTGACCGCACTGGCAGCATCATTCGTGTGAAGCGTCGAAAACACCAAGTGGCCCGTCAGTGCTGCCTGGATGGCCATCTCGGCCGTTTCCTGGTCCCGAATTTCACCGACCATGATCACGTCGGGATCTTGTCGCAAGATATTGCGGAGACCCTTGGCAAACGTCATCCCCTTCTTCGTATTGATCTGAGTTTGACTGATACCATTCAGTTCGTATTCGATCGGATCTTCCAACGTCAACACATTCTTGGTCTTCGAGTCCAGCTGCTGCAAGGCGGCGTAAAGCGTGGTACTTTTCCCGCTACCGGTTGGACCAGTGACCAAAACTATTCCATGTTGTTTGGAGATCAGCTGCGAAAACTGCAAATGAACGTCCGCCGACATCCCCAAGTCTTCCAACGAAAACGTCGTCTGTCCCTTGTCCAACAAGCGGATGACCGCCCGCTCCCCATGGCTGGTCGGCAGGGAAGCAATTCGCAAATCAATGACCCGCTCGCCCATGCGAACCGACGCCCGTCCGTCTTGCGGCAATCGCTTCTCTGCGATATCCATTCGCCCCAAAATCTTGATGCGACTTAGCAACTCCTCCTGG
>JAUXWY010000217.1 GCA_030681235.1 Pirellulaceae bacterium
CAAGCTTGTGTAGTATTTCTCGTCCATCAGTTCCAACAAGCTGGCAGCGCCCATGGTCAAGGCAATCTTCTTCTTGGAATGTTTGGCCAAGTAATACGCGAGACGATAGTACTCGAAGTAGTTGGAGATCAACACCGTCAACCCGCAGGCGGCTAATGTTTCTGCCCGCGCCAGAAAGTCGCGCAGATCGACTTCGCCATTGGCGGTCAGATTTTTCATCGTGATTTCGGCAACGCTGAGAATCTGGCTGGGATCCACACCGGATTCTAGCGCAAACTTCTCTTGTGCCGCTCGCAACATATCCGTGTTGACGAAGGTCACCGGACGGAAGCTTCCTCGCTCGACCAACACGTGCCGTTTGTAGAGCACTTCGGCCGGTTGCAATACTTCGCCCGTGGCGGAAAACATCGCCGCATCGGTATAACCTTGTTGCACCAATCGCAAGCTCATCACGCGATTGTCGACGTGACGGAACGCAATGCCCGTGAACTCGATCATGTCGATCTCGATCCGGCGGCGATTCAAGTTGTCGAGCAACGACTCCAGCAACTGCTCCGGTTCGTGATTCAGAAAGAAGGCACCGTAAATCAAGTTGACCCCGACAATCCCGATCGCTTCTTGTTGGGCCGCGTTATCATCATCCAGCATTCTTACGTGAATGATGATTTGACTGTCTTGATCGCGAGGGTGCGCCTGGAAGCGAATCCCCATCCAGCCGTGACAATCGTTGGTTCCGTGATAGTTGCGGGCCGATACCGTATCGGCAAAAGCAAAGAATGCCGTGCCATCGCCACGACTCTCTCGCAACCGATCCAAGTTGAGTTGGTGTTCATGGGCTAACATGTCCTCCAGACGTTGTCGCGACACGTATCGCTTGCATTCCCCATAAATCGAATCGCTAACGGCCATGTCGTAGGCCGACATGCTCTTGGCAATGGTTCCTGCTGCGCCGCCAACTTGAAAAAACCAGCGGACCACTTCTTGCCCCGCACCAATTTCGGCGAACGAGCCATAGCGACGCTGATCCAAATTGACCTGTAACGCCTTGCGTTCGGTGTTGGGACGCCCATTGTTATCGCTGTCAGGGGCTCGATTGGTGGAGTTCTTCAAATTCATCGGCGCGACTTCCAAACTGCAAAGCATGGCGAGGAAACGGAGTGGTCGTGGCTCGCCGCATCTAGCGCCGACAAGCCAACAATCCACCGACGACGGTCCAACAGCGACCGACCTATGCACCGCTATCGGCAGAACCAACGAACGGCCTTCATCCATCGGCCCCTAAACCGCCCATCACATCGAATCGCGCCAATCGCTAAACTCGACAAGCCAACCAGACGGAACTAACTAGGCATGCCCCTACGAACCCTCAGTTACACTTTCGGTTTCAGAGCGACGGATTTCCGCGCCGAGCAGTTTCATGGCAGGAAGCAGCACTTGGTCGACCACCCCGGGATGGTCGGTTTGAAATTGTTCGAAAGTCGGGGAATGAGATTGAAATGTCTGGCTGCCTTGAAACTGACGTATGGTGGTTTCGCCGCTTGCTTTGACTTGCAAACGAGTGTAAACGCCCAATTCTTCACTGAGCAGCGTCATCGAAAAGTCTTTACCAGGTCGGTCGACAAACTGAATGGCACGCTTCTTGCCCGCTTGTTCGGCAAACTGCAGTCGCCAGGGCGATTGCTCCATCTTCACTGGCGATTCGCCCATATCCATCGACAGCAGTAGTGATTCTCCGTCGATTTGACAGGCATTGGTCGGTTTTCGGGCTTGCTGGTTCTGATAATAAACATGATTCGGATTGGCGGGCCGTTCTTTGATTTCGGGCCGCAAGCGTTCAAATAGCACAAGTCCATGAACGTCCTCGTCCAGTTTGTAGCCGGTGGGCTCGACCAACCATTGACCAGGCAGTGAACGCGACTTCAGAAACTCCCGTGTTTCGTCGAAGTGCTCGCGGGGGGTTCGTTGGTCAAACGCCGCTCTCCAATGGTCGCGATCGGATCGCAAGACCACTCCGTCGCTGACCAATTGGAGGAACGCTTGACATTTGCCGGCAATCACGCTGAACCCTTCCGAGTTTTCAAAAAAAACAGCGGGCAGTTCTAACGATGTCGACGCGAGTTCTTGGTTGGCGCGTCCCAGGGTCAATTCCAACCACTGTGCCAATGGAGTATCGACCGGCTGTTGCGTGATTTGGGCCAATCGCTGCCGCACCAGACTACTGACCCGCGGGTCCTTGGGCGGGGGCTCTTTGGGCGTTGTATCGGTTTGCGCCGAGTCAGGTTGTTGTTCGGAGCCGGTTTGTTGGCCAGAGTCCGCGACGGTGGCAGCGGGCGCTACCGATGGCGATTCTTCCGTTTTGAGGACCCACACCAAAAACGGGACATTGTTCAGCAAGTCCTGTGGCAGCACAATGTTCTTGAGCGTGTTATGCAGTTCTTTGTCATGGGTCGCCAACGCATCCAACAAGTGGTGCCGCACATCCGCCGGTTGTTGAACGTCCAGAATCAAACGGATCAATGGCAGACGATTGGCCGGATATTCGGCCACGAGTTGTTTGAAACCCGCTTGGCGTTGTTGATACTCGGGTGACAAAACTTGATTCTGCACTCGACTCAGAAGTTGCTGAGCTTCCTGCGGATCGCCCACCAGCAATTCCGTCATCAACTGTCGCACCGGGGTCTCGTACGCAGTCTCGGGAAACTTGATGCCGAACCGACGAAACAACGGGAACAGTCGCTGCTGACAATACTCCGAGTTTCGCAAACAAAACTCGTTGAAATCGGTGTACTTTCCATTGAACATGAAGTCCCCATCGGACTCTTGCACAATCAAACCCTGGTCCCGTCGATCATGAAACAAGAGGAAATAATCTTCGTTATTTGCGATCGAAATCCGGAGTCCAGCGTCGCCGTCGTTGACTTCTAGCCGGCGTTTTTGGCCTTGCATCTCTTGGAGCATGAGCCGAGCCGACTCGTTTCGCTGGATGATTCCCGTCAGGTCCGGCGAGATCAGGTGGCATTCGTATTGGTTGTTGCCCGAAACGGACGAGTGCCCGCCGTACCCTTGAATGGCTTGGCCGATCTGATTGCGAATGTTGTTGGCCTCTTGGTAGTGAAGCGGAATGCCGCTCTTCAGAATCCCCTCTTCGCGAGAAATCTTGATCAGGCTGTCGTTGGCGGCGCCGATCTTCTCCAAAACCTCCTCTTTTTGAGCGACGCTGACCTGAGGCAACGGAGGGACCGCCGTTTTCTCCTGTTTCTTTTGCGAAAGCGCCGCTTGCACCGGCGGTCGTGGGGGAATGAACGGGGCCAGAAAACAGACAACAATCGCTAGTACTGCCCCCGTGCGATAGTATGGCCAAGTCGATCGAATGCTCACGCGAGATGATTTGAACGTCATAAGGGATTACCGACGGAGCCAGTAGAAGTTGTCGTGACGCTTCATTGTAAACCAAGCTGAAGGCTCGTATATGCCCGATTTCGGCTCGTGATCTCGGTTTTTTCGAACTCGGGCCCGGCCCACTGCGTATTAAGCGTTGTCAACCGACGGTTTTTTGGTTGCCGCGTTCGTCAGAACTTGGCATCAGGAACTGGTTTGTCGCGGTCTACAGCCACGTTTTGGCGACCATCACTGCCGAGGAAATCCGCCCACGCGAGCGCGGTGGACCTCCCGAGTCCAAAAAGTTGCCCAAAAACGCCGTTTGTCCAGTGAGTCGCGAGGCAGGGACCAGAGGTGTCCAAACGGCCCCGATTATATGAACAGCCAAAGGGGAAGCCGACAAATCACTTCGACCTTATTGGGCCGAGCTTGTTGGAAAGAGCTTGTTGGGGTTTTGTACATCACCAGATTAGAAAAGGGAATTCGAAAATGATCGCCACGTATAATCAAATCTCGGCCAGCAATCCAATCTCGGCCAGTCCAATCTCGGCCATCGCCAACTTCGAGTTCCTGGACTTGGACGTTTCTGAGTCGGATTTCAACTCGACCGAGTCCATCGGCGACTGCGACGTCGAGACTCGCCCGTTTGACAAAGAGGGAAGCTCCGAGGTCATCGCTGCGGAAACTCGCTCGCGTGCGTGGCATATGAAATGCGAATGTTTGAACGAACGACATGTATTCGACTTATTGGATCATGTTTATCGCTTGCACCAAGAAGCCAACGAAGGATTGGGAACCCGTGCACGTCCCATCAATGGCCGTCCGAACCGCTTGGAGTTCGCGACTCCGATCTTGATATATGTGACCGATTATCAAGAAGCCGTGGAGATCGATCGTTGCTTGTCGGCGGTAAAGCTCCGCACTCATTTGGCTTCGCCATTTTCCAATTGGACCAATGTCTTGGGGAAATTGGGGACGGGTCAATTGGACGTGATCATCAGCACAACCGCCGAGATCCCGCACGCCGACCAGATCCCCTGGCGTGCCATCTACTTGCCATCAGCCTTGCACTTGTCCATGTTGACGACACCTCAAATGGACTGGCTGGGGAATCTTTGGTTTGCCAACCACGTACAGGAAACGCCTCCTCGTTTGATCATTCGCCGAACCAAGGCGGCCTAATGGCTTGTACGCGTGCCGTGCAAAACCCGTTGGCAAGTCGGGATCTGACGATGATGACGGTTAGGCAAACTTTGCGACTTGCACGGATCAAGCAAAACTTTGTGATTCGATTTGATAGCTCATCCGATCTCAACTTAGTGCTCCCGAATCCGATCCGGATTGCGGGCGGGCGTCCTTTGGCGCACATGTCCTTTGGCACGCAAGTCCTCTGGCAC
>JAUXWY010000219.1 GCA_030681235.1 Pirellulaceae bacterium
AGCTTTGCATTCCTAATCGGATGTTTACTCAACACCGAATCAATGCACTGTTTTCTCTATGCTGCTTCCCGCGAGGTAAATACGGCTTGGTTCCGGTCAACTTGAATGTCGCTGATTGTTGTTCCACCGTCATCAACCAAATAGATTCAATCTGTTTCTCGTAGTCTGGCACGCTCAGGGTACAGCGCCTTGGCAACCCCAAGCAACGTCGCACGAATCGCCGAATCGGACGAAGCAGCGGATGGCCGTCCATTGTATTGATAAATAATGACTTAATGATCCAATCGCGAATTTGGGTTGGCGGCTGCTCGAATTCGCTGCTGACGGAGTTGTTCTGTTCGTCCGTGTATTGAAACGGCTCCGCACGATCCGGCTGATATTCAATCTTTGTAGCACCCGCTCGAAATGCCCAAAGCAACACGGCTCCAACGAACTGCGTGTGAAACCTCCAAGGAGTCGCAAAGTTTGCAGCACGGTCCTCACGAACGGCGTAAAGTCTGGTCGTAAACATAATCGAATTGTCCTCACTCCCCATCAAGTCACAAGCCACGTGGCCAAGATGCCGAATGACCAGACGGGGAAGGAAATGTAAACAACTTGTCGTCCATTAAGTTCCAGTTTGCGGGCGCCCATGGCAACAAAGCCAATCGGGGCATCGACGCGATTCTTCCACCATTTGCGGTTATAGATTACAAGATCCGAGTGAAATGGTCGAGTCGGATTAAAATACACTGAAAGTGGGAAACAAAACAGGCTGCCGAAAATGATTCCGGCAGCCTGGGCATTTTCGCGATACGAAACGTATCGAATCCTATTGCAGCGCCTCGATCGCCTGAGTCAACGAATTGTAGATCTCAAGTTGGGCATCGCAGTCTGTAATCCAGTCCATACCTTGACCGTTACCGTCGGGACTGCCACGAAGTGCACAACCGTCGGTTCGTTCGCGGGCCTGGTTGATCTTTTGAATCGCATGACTGATTTTGCCTTTGTGAAGATCCTTTGTGGCATTCTTGAGGAAGTTGCAAAACGCAATCTGGTTGCCTCGGGTCGTCACCTGCCAGGGCTGCAACTCTCCAACAAGATCGCATGCCTGAACAATCTTGATCTCGGCAAAGTTCGCTGGAGTCGTCGCCACAAATTCAACGGACACCGGTAATCCGGGTCCGAGGAAGTCGCTGACGGTCAGCGTTACTTCGTAGGTCCCTTCGGCATCCGTCATCAATGACGGAGTCGCAGTATTCGCACCAACCAACTGAGCAGTACTGCCCACCGGTGCCGTGGTAATTTCCCAGAGGTAACTGATGGCGTCCATCTCCGGATCGGTACTGTCCGAGCCATTGAAGTGAGTCGTCGTGCCGACAATAGCCAAGGTGTAGTCTACAGTGGCAACCGCTGTAGGTGCGAGGTTGTCGCTGCTGATTTCCACCTGATCGGCCACGCTAAACAGTCCGGCTTCGTCGGTGACAACAAGATCAACGACGTAAGTTCCTGCCAGATCCGCCAGGAAGGTTGGCGTGGCGGTATTGTCACCCAGCAAATCCGGCGGAGTGGTGCCAGGAAATGACGAGAACGTCCAGGAATAGCCCAGCAATTCTGCGGAAGTGTTATCGTCAAACGAGGCACTCCCATCAAGTTCGACAATGTCGCCAGCCCGAATCGCCTGGTCGTTCCCTGCAACAGCCGTTGGGGCGACATTCGGTGGAATAACACTCTTGAGAGCGATCCCTCCACCGTAGTAGGTTGCAATCGCTGTGAAGTCGCTGCCTTGCGGCTTGGCACCCCATTCGTAGCCCCATTGCACAATGGAACCATCGGCCGCCAAGGCACATGCCCAAAACCTCCCACCTGCGATCGCAGTGTATCCATTTGGACTCGCTCCCGGATTCACAAGTTCTGATCCAGCTTGGCCGGGCGCGAAAAACTTCTGACCAAAGTTATTACGGCCCCAATGGGTGATCGAGCCGTCCGGCGTCAATGCGTAAGCCGCTTCACCATAGGGACTTGATGAAAGCGTGGTGAACCCTGCTGCCGTTGGAATGTCTTTAAGCAACCGGTAGTCGTCGTACCCCAAGTAGGGATCGGCTCCCCAGCCGACGACGGTTCCGTTGGCACGTAATGCATAAGCGGCCCATCCGTTGGCGACGATTTGAGTGTAGCCGGTTCCGGCTGGAATACTGGTTATTTGCAGGGCGGTGCCAATTCCCTTGCGGGCGTCGGTTGTAATTCGATCAAGCCCCCATCCAACGATGGAACCATCGGCCCGCAACGCAAATGCGTTTCCCATTCCGGCGACGATGGAAGTGTGTCCTGTTCCAGCCGGGACGTTAGTGACTTGTCCAAAGTCATTCGCTCCCCAAGCCACAATGGAACCATCCGCCCGCAACGCGTAGCACGTACTGTTTCCACTCGAAATGTCGATAAACCCGGTTCCGGTCGGAGCATTGGTAACCTGTCCATGGGCATTCGCTCCCCATACGGCGATGGAGCCATCTTCCCTCAATGCAATCGCACTGTTGAAGCATGAGCTTATTTTTGTGAAGTCGGATCCAGGGGGGGCGTTGGACACCATTCCCTGATCATCCACACCCCAAACCACAATTTCGTCCGCATGAACGGTCGCGTTTCCGGCTCCGATCAAAATGAGCACCAAGATCAGTCCCCGAAAGGCATTTTTGATCTTCATATCCTAACTCCATTTGTAAAAAGAACTGCCAGCTCTCAACGCGAAACTCGCGCTGAAAATTGTGCAAAAATCAACCAGACAATCAGAGGGCATTGATGTCCTCTAAGTAGGAAACCACGGTTTGCGCGTCAGCTGTGCCAAAGTTGAACAATTTTCTTGTGGGGGCTGCGCCGGGAGTAGGCCTGTACTTCGGTTTTCAGTCCGAGTTGCCCCGTTAAATGCATTACCGATTCCATTTCACTCTCCGTTTGGGGTTACAATGGCTGCGTTGGGTTGGATTCCACGGCGGGAACATTAGGTTGGGTGGATCGAGTTTTGGGTCATTGAAGCGCTGGGATCTGCTATGAAATGGTGGTCGGCTGGTTCAACATTGGTTACGAAAACCGGTTGGCGGAATTGGGGCGTGTGTTCCTGTTTCGTTTTGATTCTGGTTAACGTAGGGTGCGACCGTCCAGCGGACTCGAACGACCGCGAGCAAGAACTCGCGTATTTGCGCGTGCTGATGCCGACGGAATTGTTGCCGCATGCTCATGTTGAGGTTCCTGGCTTGGAGAATATTGCAATCCTTGGTGAAGGTGTCGAGCAGCATCTGGGCCTGCGACTGTACCCCGGCCAGAAGCAACGCAATCGTGGAAACCGAGCCGAGGTGAGCCTGGATTGGCCCTATCAGGAAGGGGATACCGTTCGCTACGAATGGCGGTTCCGGGTCCCCGAAGATTTTAAATCCGATGCGCCGCAAAATCGCTGGTGGATTATTGGCCAATGGCACGACCAGCCGGATCTAAATCGAGGTGAAACCTGGGAAAATTTCCCATCGCGCAGCCCACCTATTTTGGTCGGAATCGGGGAGATGGATGGTCGGACAGCGATCGCCATCGAATACGGGCCAACCCAAGCGGACAAACAGGGGCCGATTTTTATCGAACGAGGCCAATGGCATCAACTAGCGTTTGTCATTCATTGGTCGCAACAGGTTGACGGCACAGCCGACGTTTATCTTGATGATATGGCTCGCCCAATTCACTCGTATAGCGGCCCCAATATGCACAACGGATTCCAGCACTATCTGAAGATTGGCATGTATCGAGACCCTGCAATTGCAACCGACTGCTGGATCCACGTTGCGAACCTAAAAGTGGAGGCCGTCTCGAAGCCTGATCCGCAATCAGCGCCGCCGACTGCCGCAAAATGACTTGACTGACTCGATAAACGATCAGGTAGCTATGAAGGTGACCAGCAACTATCTTGTTTGGAGCCGCGTAGCGAATAGAATCGACTCCGGCGTCAGGCAGTGTTTTTCAACTTCACGCAATAGGTACCAACAGTCATGTCGGCAAGAACAACCGTGAGTTTTTTGTTTGGGATCGCTTTCGCGCTGAATGGGTTCGCCCTAGTTGCTGGGCAACAGGTCGATGGCCAGGAGAAACCGCCCGTTGAATCGAGTGCCACGGATTCTCCACCTTCCGAGCCTGAATCGACTGCTCCCAAGGCGAACGAGGTAGCGAAGCCCGTGCCGGCGGGCAGGGCGGTCTCGCGAAGTTACGAGTTTGCGGAAGCGGAAAAACGGATGACGTATCGGCTCTACCTGCCCAAGAGTTACTATGAACGACTAGAGGAAAACAAAGAGGCCAAGTTTCCATTGATCGTGGCCTTGCACGGCTATGGCAGTAACCCGACGCAAATTGTCGGGTACCCCGAGTTCGCTCGGCATGCCAACGAGAATCATTGCATCATTGTCGCTCCGATGGGTTACAACACCACAGGTTGGTACGGTGGTCGTGGGTCCGGCGGTGGTCGCGGTTCGGATCCCAAGAACCTCGGGGAGCTGTCCGAAAAAGATGTCATGAATGTCTTGGAGTTGACTCGCCAAGAATTCCCTGTCGATGAAAACCGGATCTATCTGTATGGGCATTCGATGGGCGGCGGAGGAGCCATCTATCTGGGCGCCAAGTATCCCGAGATCTGGGCAGCGATCGCACCCATGGCACCCGCCATTCCGACCGTCCGAGTGGACTTGGAAAAAGCCAAACACATTCCCGTGTTTATGGTGCATGGCGACAAAGATCGCTTGCTGCCGGTCGAGGCTGCTCGGCGGTGGGTGGGGAAACTCAAAAAGGCCGGCGTCCCGCATCAGTACATCGAAGTCGAAGGAGGTGATCATATCTCGGTAGCATTTAACTACTTTGATGAAATCTTCGAGTTCTTTGAGCAGAACCCCAAGCGACCTCAACCGGCGGCCGAGTCCCAGCCTCCACCAACAGACGAACAGACTTCCCAGTGATGGTGGAGACCTTTGCCGCGAAACCCGTTGAATTGAAAACGACGTTAATCGCCAACATGCAAAATTTTCTATGAAGCTTACGACGATGATATCGGCGATAGTGTTGGTGCTTATGATCGCTCGACCGGAGGTCGTGGCAGATGACAACGCGATTGTCTTCGGTCGTGATATTCGGCCGATTCTGGCGGGCCACTGTTTCAATTGCCACGGTCCCGACGAGGCGTCGCGGGAAGCGGATCTGCGTCTGGATACGGAAGACGGAGCACGGCGCGTCCTGCTGGCGGAAGGCCAGACCGCGGCACTGATTGAGCGAGTGACCAGCGATGATCACGATCTTCTCATGCCGCCGCCGTCGGCGAAGAAGCCACTGACGGACGCGCAGATCACGTTGCTCAGACGATGGGTTGAAGCCGACGCGCCATGGGGGAAACATTGGGCCTTCGAGCCGCTCGTTGCGCCGCCCGTCCCGGAAATCGCGGCGCTTCCAAACACCGGGCCGACTACGGAGCCAAACATTGGGACACACAACCCGATCGATCACTTTGTGCAGGCGCGTTTGGCGGCACGAGGAGCAACGCCGTCGTTGAAAGCCGAACGCGAGACATTGATTCGCCGCGCGAGTTTGGATTTGATTGGTCTGCCGCCAACACCCGAGGAAGTCGATTCGTTTGTCGCGGATACTTCGGACGACGCGTGGAAAAAGGTGGTCGATCGCTTGCTGGCTTCACCCGCGTATGGCGAACGAATGGCGTGGAGTTGGTTGGATGCCGCTCGTTATGCGGATTCCAACGGCTATCAAGGCGATAACGAACGAACGATGTGGCCCTGGCGCGATTGGGTGACGGAAGCTTTCAACCGGAACATGCCTTACGATGACTTTACGGTCTGGCAATTGGCGGGTGACCAACTGCCAGATGCCACGTTTGAACAAAAACTCGCCACGGGTTTTGCACGCAATCACATGATCAATGGCGAAGGCGGCCGAATCCCCGAAGAGAATCGCGTCGAGTATGTGATGGACATGACCGAGACAGCGGGCACGGTCTGGTTGGGATTGACCATGAATTGTTGTCGCTGTCACGACCACAAGTTCGATCCGCTGACGCAGCGGGACTATTACAGCTTGTCGGCTTTCTTCAATCAAACGCCAGTGGATGGCAGCGGCGGCAACCCGCAAACACCGCCTGTGTTGGAGGCTCCCAGTCCCGCTCAGCGCCAACAAATGGCAGAGATCGAGACGCAAGTGGCGGCCGTGCGTGCGACGCTGCAACAGCGTGAAGAAGAACTGGCCGAGTCGCAGGGCGATTGGGAACATGAAATAAAAGCCACGACCGATGCGGGCTTGGATCAGCGAAACGAATCGCTCTTGACGATATTGAATACACCCGTTGAGCAACGGACCGCTGAGCAACGGGACCAGGTCTGGAACGCGTATTCGGCTAACGATTCAGCTTATGTGGCGTTGCGCAAGGCTCGCGAAGATTTGGAAAAATCTTTGCAGGATTTGCGTCGAGGTTTGCCCAAGGTGATGGTGATGGAAGACCAGTCGGAGCTGAGAAAAACTTGGGTGTTGACCCGCGGGATCTACAGCAAACATGGCGAAGAAGTCGCGGCCAACGTTCCAGCTTATCTGCCTCCGCTGCCGACCGGTGCGTCCGTCAATCGACTGGCCTTGGCTCGCTGGATCGTGTCGGACGACAATCCGTTGACGGCTCGAGTCACGGTGAATCGAATCTGGCAGCAGTTCTTTGGCCTCGGATTGGTCAAGACGACCGAGGACTTCGGCGTGCAAGGTGAGATCCCGTTGCAACAAGATTTACTCGATTGGTTGGCGGTGGATTTTCGGCAAAATGGTTGGGATGTGAAGCGATTGGTCAAGCAAATCGTCACCAGCCACACGTACTGCCAGTCGTCGCGGATCAGGATGTCGGATGACGAAGCGGAGAACGCCAACCAGAACGGCAGAGGTTTATCGTACGAGGACGATCCGGAGAATCGATACCTTTCGCGCGGGCCCCGCTTCCGACTCCCGGCCTGGATGATCCGAGATCAGGCTCTGGCTGCCAGTGGGCTCTTGGTGCGGGACATCGGTGGCCCTGCGGTGAAGGGCTACCAACCGGCGGGCGTCTGGGAAGAGGCCACGTTTGGTGGCAAGACCTACCAGCAGGATCACGGCGCGGCACTGTATCGTCGTAGCCTTTACACGTTTTGGCGACGGATCATTGCACCGACGATGTTCTTTGACAACGCATCTCGACAAACTTGCACCGTGAAATCTTATAGAACGAATACACCACTGCAGGCCCTGCTGACGCTGAACGACGTGACCTTCGTGGAGGCCGCTCGGGTTTTGGCCGAACGCGTGCTCACTACAAGCATTGCAACCGACGCGGATCGTATCGATGAAGTCTTTCGACGGCTACTCGCGCGGCGAGCCTCGGACTCCGAGCGAGATATTCTGTTGGCCGCGATCGGTCGGTCGCGCGATGAATTCAACGCGGACCAGGACTCGGCGACAAAACTGGTGTCTGTTGGCGAGTCGAAACGCAATGAGCAACTGGAGCCAGTCGAGCACGCGGTCTGGACCAGTATGACGCTGGCGGTGATGAATCTGGACGAAACGCTGACCAAGGAATGACGATGAATCCACTGGCTGAGAACTCGTTGCATGTTTGTCGGCGCGAGTTCTTTGGGCGTTCGGCAACCGGCATTGGAACGGCGGCGCTGGCGTCCTTGTTGACGCGAGACGGACAGGCAGCAGATCGAGTGGGTGGTTTGAGTG
Organism: Pirellulaceae bacterium; assembly: GCA_030681235.1. Lineage (GTDB taxonomy): Bacteria > Planctomycetota > Planctomycetia > Pirellulales > Pirellulaceae > M30B19. The sequence continues at coordinate 7,747 of JAUXWY010000219.1, forward strand.
ACCTGCCGCATTTTCCGCCCAAAGCCAAACGTGTGATCTACTTGTTCCAAAACGGTGGGCCGACCCATGTGGATTTGTTCGACTACAAACCAAGTCTAGCGGAAATGCATGGCCGACCGGTGCCACAGGAGTACATCGGTGAAAAGCGTTTCAGCACCATGACCGGCAGCACGGCCGGTAAAGTCATGTTGGCTCCCATCGAGCCCTTCCAGCAACACGGACAATCGGGTGCTTGGGTCAGCAGTTTCATGCCACACACGGCCGGTGTGGTCGATGATCTGTGCTTCATACACAGTATGCATACCGAACAAGTCAATCATGCGCCGGCGATTCAGTTCTTGTTGAGCGGCGGCGAGCAACCAGGTCGACCAACCGCTGGAGCTTGGCTCAGCTATGGTTTGGGGACCGACAACGACAGCCTGCCGGCATTTTGTGTGATGACCAGTGTCAGCAAAGGCACGACATGCGGGCAGATATTTTACGACTTCTATTGGGGCAGCGGTTTCTTGCCCTCAAAGTTTCAGGGCGTCAAGTTTCGCGGCAGCAACGATCCCGTGCTCTATCTCAATAATCCTGACGGAATGAGCCGATCGATGCGGCGTGGTTGGTTGGACGATATCGCTCGATTGAATGAATTGAAGCTGGCGGACTACGGCGATCCAGAAATCGCGACGCGCATCGCTCAGTATGAAATGGCTTACAAGATGCAGGCCAGTGTGCCGGAACTTACCGATTTCAGTGATGAATCGGAAGCAACTTTGGCACTGTATGGGCCACAAGTGAAAGAGCCAGGCACGTTCGCCTACAATTGCTTGATGGCCCGACGCTTGACCGAACGAGGCGTGCGTTTTGTGCAATTGATGCATGCCGGCTGGGATCAACATGGTAGCGTGACTACCGAGTTGTACACGCAATGCCGCGACACCGATCAGCCATCCGCGGGATTGATTCAGGATCTCAAGCAGCGCGGTCTGTTGGACGACACGCTGGTGATTTGGGGCGGCGAGTTCGGCCGAACGCCTTTTCTACAAGGCGATATCAATGATCGACCCAAATGGGGCCGCGATCATCATCCCTACGCTTTTACAATTTGGATGGCGGGCGGCGGCGTGAAGCCAGGGATTCAATACGGAGCCAGTGACGATCTCGGGATCAACATCGCCGCTAACGGGGTTCACGTCCACGATTTCCAAGCGACCCTTTTGCATTTACTGGGCATCGATCACGAACGACTCACGTACCGTTTTCAAGGTCGTGACTTCCGTCTGACGGACGTCCATGGCAATGTCGTTCGAGCGGTGTTGGCCTGATGGTTCATTGAGGTTGCATCATCAATCATTTCCTAACCGCACACCGCGGAAACGCGGGCCGCCGCAAATTTGGCGGTTGCAACTTTGTTTGACGCGAAGTTGGATTTGCCAAGTTTGCTCTGGCCACGCGGTTAACCAGCACCGCTTGCTCCGCTCGCGAACGGTTACTCTTATTCTTCATCCGTAGTCCGGCGTTGCCATCCGTGGTAAGTACAACCCCTCTGTCCATGGGAGAAACCAACTGGGAGAAACCAACTGGGGACACACAATCTATCGGCGACAACCGGGAAGCGGCGCCCCACGGCGCTACCCAAAAAATTGGGTGTCCCCGTTTTCTCCTCTCGTTTCCTTCTCGTTTCCTTCTCCCGCCCCCCACTGGTTCACCAGTGGGAGCGCGAGTTTGGTAGCGAGCAACCGCGACCCAGAAACGCAGCGTCCCCGCCCCCCACTGGTTCACCAGTGGGAGCGCAAGTTTGGTAGCGAGCACCCGCCACCGAGAAACGCGGCGTCCCCGCCCCCCACTGGTTCACCAGTGGGAGCGCAAGTTTGGCAGCGAGCA
>JAUXWY010000221.1 GCA_030681235.1 Pirellulaceae bacterium
ATGAACTTTCGCAAGCGGCTGATCCGATCGATCACCCGCTCCCGGTCACTTGCCTTTTTCCAGTACTTCAGTTGCCAATACATGGGCATGGGCAGTTCCTCGTGAAATGAGATCGCCCGGAGCTCGGGCCAGGAAACCTACACGGACGGACAGAGATCGCACCCCATCACTACCAAGACGAATTTTTAGGGGTGCCTTGGGAAAGAATTCTCCGGCGATTTACAAATTTCCTTCGGAATCGTATTCCACGACGGGAGGACACGTCCATTTTGAGCGGGGTTATGTTGCCCCAGACGCAGCTCGAAGATAAAACACGAACCTCCAAATTCGTAAAGGTTCGGGTTCACAGACATCGGAAGTGCGGCGAGCAGATGGAGCGAGTAGCTCAGCGATCCCAGCACATGACGACGACCATTCTGCAAACGGTGGGAAAACTTCTGTCGTTGCTGAGCGTCATGCCGTGGGACCTGATGATCGAGTTCTTGCAGCAACTGCGAGCTGGACGGATCGACCGCAGTCACTGGCCCGTGGCGTTGCAAGTCGCGATGGTGGGCACGACATGGTTCGACAAGTGGTTGTATCAAGCGATCTATTGGTACTTGGTCGAACAGATCGCGGAGCAATTGAAGTCGGGCGAACTTCGCAATCCGAAAATCTATGAATTCAATCCCGACGCGGTGTACGATGCCAAACGCCGTAGCAAGACGACTTGTGACCAAGCACTAAGAACCAAGTACCAGGATCAAGTTCAAACCGGCATTCCACCACCAGGGAAAAAGACATCGAGGAAAAAAGCCTAACCAAACTGTCGCACCTGAAGCGACGCACAAGCATCAACTTTCCGCAGCGATCAAAACCGCGTGCCTCGCTACCGGTCTGCACCCACTTCACGTTCAGCAACGCCAAAACAACTTCATCGCCGAATCTATCCTCGACATCGGCACGCAATCGCACCGACATTCGAATCAAACATTGAAGCGAAGCTCAAGAATCGGCCCATCTTTCGGTTAGCGAACCGCATGCCAATCAAGACAGCCTCGCGGCAGCCCCATGCCTATTTATCCAAATCGGGCTTACTCATGGTTCTTTCTTGAACATAAAAAACACCCCTGGTTTTAGTTCTTAATAGCGAACCGTGTGCCAATCAAAACCGCCTCTCGGCAGCTCCACGCCCTAATCCTTCGATCGATCGTCACTCAGGGGTCCTTCTTCAAGAGTTGAATCCGATTATCTCATACGATCCCAAACGGAAGGTACAATGGCAAGAAACAGCCCAGAGATCGAAAATTGCCGATCGGTGGTGACCAATTCTGCCATTATCTTCCATTTTTTTGCATTCCCAGTAATTCCGGAATTCGAAACCCAAGGTTTGAAACAACTTTGTCATTACGTACCAGAATTATCCATACACAACTGTTGCTATTTAGTCCAAAACGGCCGTCGTCAAATACATAGACCACGTCATCATGTCGTACATCACTTGGCTGAATTGATAGTTGTGGCGACCTACCTGGAACGTTCGCAACGCCATAAATGAGCATCCATGCATTAAATGACTCGTTAGGAATCGAGTTCTTTAATTTCACGTCCTGCAGGTTTCGAATTGTTACTTCATTGTGGTCAACTTGCCCGTTACGTAACACCGGTCGCAGGTAAGGATCAGATTCATTGACGAGGGGTTCTATCGACTTCGAAAATTCAAAGCGTTGTGTTCTGGAGGCACCAACCAACTCGTCTACGGACAAAATTTGAGTAGGCCGCCCGATTAATCCAAGTATACTGGCTATGCTATCACCTGGCTCAACTTGTAACGCATTGCGATTAAGCGAGCTACCACGACGAATCCATTGATCAAGTGACCAAGATTTAACGAAATGCAAGCTTGGATAAAATGCAACGAAAGCCACTGATGCAAACAGCAACGCGAGTCCTATTGCAATAAAGATTGGCCTAAACGACGAGCAATTGTCCTTTACCATTCTGGCTGACTCGCTCCCATCGTCGGATAAAACGTGCCCTGTTTTCCGTAGAATGATGCCGGTGCAGGCATCTCAGAAAACAAGTCCCTACCACCAACAATATACTCGGGCGGAGTTTCCTCATATCCTTCTTGAACTGTACCCCCGTTAATGGTTCCGGAGTACCCGCCATTACAGACGAATAAATGGACAATTCCTAAACGATAGCTGCCGCTAATTTCCGAGTACCAGATCCCTGCGGAGTCTTTCTTCTTCCACTTCATTCTAAAATACGGTTTGAATTTGTAACTATCGGTAATGAAGCCGTATGGGAATCCATGTCCGGTCACATGTAAACCATGAAGCGCTCGCTCCTTTCGCAAACGTGCAATATCACCTATTATCTTTTGCCGTATCGTTGATTTTGTTCCACTCTGATCACCCCGAACAAAATTTTTCCTAAAATCATACTTCTCAACCCGATAGCCACGAGCTTCATAGGCCTCCGTCGCTTCATTAAATCCCGACCACCACTGTCCAAAATTTCCAACCTCCCCGACCCAGACTTGATATATCGTATTCGGAATCTTAAAAGTTTGCCCCGGACACAAAACACCCGACCTTGTAATGCAGCTAGAACATACCTCGGAGGATACACCACCTCCATAATCAACTGACAGGTGATCCGGAAAAATCAGCCATTCACGATATTCATCCGGACGCAAGCCAATTTGAAAAGCCAAAGACTCGATTGTATCGCCAGCTTCGGATACCGCAAACGCTCGTGGTACTCCTTTATTTCGAATGATCTTCCAAAGTCCATCTGGATCGACCCCACTTAATGCAAAATACCCTCTGTACAAACTCATTCCATCCACATAACCCAGCGGATCGCGGGAGATGAAACCGCCGGTGGCTGGGTCGTACCAGCGGGCGCGGAAGTGGTAGAGGTTTAGGTCGGCGTCGTACTCGCGACCGGTGTAGGTATATCGGTTGGCGTAAGTGCTGGTCGTGCGGACGGCGCCACTGGGGTCGTAGATGCCTAAGGTGCCGTAAGCGGTGTAACTATAACGTTCGACCAGTGTACCGGCGGCGTTGGTGAGTCCGATGATGGAGTATTGTTGGTTGCGATGATAGGACGGATTTGAGGTTTTGAGTTTTGAATTGCGAAAAGAAGAACACGACGAAGAGAGCGGTGGCGGTGATGTAGTTCTTTGATGTTGCGATAAGTGCGGGGGACTGGCGAACACGATGACGCCCTCGATGCGTTTGCTGCCTTGGTCGGAACTCGGGATTATTCTAATCGAGCACGTACGCCCAGAGCAAGCGAAATCCGGTGCAACGGACTGGGATTTTTTCAGGCATGGCTCAGGTGTTCAAAGGCAGAGCGATGCGATTTGACCCACTGAGTCGGAATGATTTGTCACCCCACGTCTCGGGAGTTCGTACACAAGAGCAAACCCGATCGGCCTACTTGCGGACGTGTCTGAAGTAAAGTCGGTGCTACGGCCTTCAAACCCCGAGTCGCTGGATGTAGCGAGAAACCTAACGATCCGCCGAGCAAGTCGGGCGGGATTTTGCGGCCTAAAATCTTCACCATTCACCATTCACCATTCACCCACCATTCACCCACCCTTCACCCACCCTTCACCCTTCACCCTTCTACTAAGACTAATACCAAGGAAAATTCCGCCGATTCACTCGGCGGATTTTTTCGGTTTTTCGCTACAACGAACGCGGTCGCTTTAGCAAGGAAAATCCCGCCCGACTTGCGGTCTGTTGATTTAGTATCTGTGGGCGACATTAGTGTTTAACAGTCCGCCGCAGGCGTACTCGTACGGTGGCGAGTACGCCTGCGGCTGACTGTTAAACGACTAAATCAACAGCCCGACTTGTTCGGCGGATCGTTAGGTTTCACGCTACATTCGGCGACTCGGGTTTGAAGGCCGTAGGACCGACTT
>JAUXWY010000222.1 GCA_030681235.1 Pirellulaceae bacterium
ACAGGTCCCGTCCGGCTAAAGCCGGTACACCAGCGCTCGCTAAATGGGATTTGTAACCACGTGGCCAGGTCCCGGCCGGCTAAAGCCGGTACACCAGCGCTCGCTAAATGGGATTTGTACTTACGGGGTGACTCACGCTGCAAATTTCAAAACGTGTCTCCATACGTTGCCATCAGTTTTTGATGCATTTCGGCGAGAAACGTCTGCATCGTTGCCACCCGATCTTTTTGGGCCTGGCCCTGCGGGGACAGTACGCCGCGTTGTTCCATTTCTAGAAAACAATCGTGGGCTTGCTTGAGCGAGGCTTGAACGTCGCGATAAGCGGCTTTTAGTTCGGTGGTCGCGTCATGTTCCGCGGTTTCCATTTGTTCGGTGTAAAGCTGAGCCTTGGCCAAGCCGATGTAGAACAGCGACTCGCCCAACATGATCTGTAGAGCCACATTTTGTTCGGCACATGGTTTCAGTTTTTCTACGACCAACTGGCGGAGACGAATCACTTCATGGGTTTCGCCCTTGAGCCAATGCCAGTAGGCCAATGAGCCGAAGTAGTCCAATGTATCAGGATGGTTGCGCCAATCGATCCCACTCAACGCTTGATGCTTATCCAAAAAGACCACCGATTGATCCAGTGACACTTGGGCGGCATCCAAATCTTCGAGGAACATTTGGCAATCTGCTTCATGCTGCCAGACCAATGCCAAATTGAAGAGGTTCTCCAAGTTCTCTGGGTCGCGTTGAAAAACATCTTCCCAGACTGCTCGCTGCTTTTGATAGACCGATAAAGCATTCTGAAAATCTTGCATCTGAAACAACGCATCTGCCAAAAACCGCTCCAGCGTGGCAAATTGGACACGAACGCCCAGGGGTTGAGGCGCCTCCTTCATTCGATCCTTCAATGCCGTCATCACGGGCAATAATTCCTCGAACAATTTGTCGGTCTGACCTAGGTTGATCAGCAACGTACCTTTGGCAACCCACGTCGACTGCAACCAATCGAGCTCTTGGGAAATGGTTTGCTTCTGTCCTGAGGCTTGCTGGACCCGAGCTTGTTCCAACTCTGTGATCAATTGTTCCAATTTCTTCAGATCTCCCATGCGACTCGCCAATCGCACTTCAGCGAGCGACAGCGTGGTGAGCAGTTCCTGATTCAGGTCGTTGGACAGCGTATCGCGATGCGTTGCCAATAACTGCCGAGCTTGCTCCAGTCGTTTGGCGCCGGTTGCGGTTTGTTCTGCTTGAAAATCAAGTTCGGCTTCACCGATGATGGCCAAAATCAACAGGGCGGCTTCGGTCGGACTGCGGCGGAGCAAGTCGGCAGGGGCAACGTCTTGAACTCGGCGCAGATTCTCTCGCGCGGCATCCTGTTCGCCCAACGCGGCTTGCACTTGCGACAACCGCAATTGAGCTTCCGCGATGGACAACTTCAGTGGTTGATCATGCGCCACTTCGCGGCTCATATCCCACAAATAGTTTTCAGACTTTTCCGCCAATTGCTTGCGCAAACTGGTAAAGCCTTGGTCTCCCTCCAAAGCAGCGCTGAAGTCGTACAACAACCAGCGGCTGAATTCGCGACCACTGCCAACCATGCGATTGGTGCGATCCAGTTCCGTTCGCAAACGGGCGTTGTACGCGGTTGTACCCGCCAAAGCCCCGAGGATTAACAACATGCTCAATGCCAGCGCGGTCGACAACGCCGGATGTTGTTTGACCCAAAACATTGCTTTGCGGTAGCCAGGTATTGGCCGAGCCCTCACTGGTTCGCGGTGCATGAATCGTTGCAAGTCGTCCGCAAGTTCTTCGCAGCTGCCGTAACGATGACTGGGAGATTTTTCCAGACATTTCAAGATGATGTTTTCCAGATCGACCGGGACTCGCGGCACCAACTGACGCGGCGGAACCGGTTGATGGCCCAGCACCATCAAAATGGTTTGCAATGGCTCGGGCGAAGTGAATGGCGGACGTCCAGTCACCAATTCGTATAAAACTGCCCCGGCGCTATAAACATCAGAACGCGCACTGAGATTCTTCACCACGCCGCTGGCTTGCTCGGGCGACATGTAAGCAGGAGTCCCCATCACATCGCCGGTTTGCGTCAAGCGACTGCGATTCTCTTGCCCGGTTAGTCGAGCGAGACCAAAATCGGTCAGTTTCAATCGGCCTTGGCGGGTCACGAGCGCGTTGCTGGGTTTCACGTCGCGATGCACAATTTGTTTTTGGTGACAGGCGTGGAGGGCCAGTGCCAGCTGGTTCGTAAAGTCGGCCGCAATCCTGACTTCCATCGGGCGACCGCCCGCCAATTCGGCAACGGTTTGCCCATCGATAAACTCCATGGCTAAGAATGGACGACCGGAAGCGATCCCCACTTCATAGACTTTGGCGACACCCGGGTGATCGATCGAGGCCAGCAGTTGACCTTCACTTTGAAACCGAGCTTTTGCCTCGGGGCTGGGCGTGTCGAAGACCACCATCTTGATCGCCACTTGCCGACCGAGCCGCAAGTCATCCGCCAAATAGACGACGCCCATGCCGCCGCGACCGAGGACGCGAGTGACTCGATAGCCGGGAACATTGGGAAATTGTTCGATATCGGTAGATTCTTGAGGTTGTTCGGAAATCCGTAACGTCGATTCGGGACGTTGCCCTGCCCCGACTGTCCCTCGATCGGAAACCGCCAGATGCCTGCCGCCCATCGGCAACATCGGAGGCAATTCGTCCACGTCATCCTCGTCGGTGGACTCGTTGCTGTATTCGGGATCGGCCAATGTCGCGACTTTTTTGCCCGACGGATCCAAGGGGGACCCAGGTTGCGTGTTTTCTGGATTCGCGGAAGTCATAAAAACACCTTGCAAAAGTCGGGGCGCGGCTGTACCCAGCCGTGACAGACCGGGGCTTTCGGCAGCGATACACGCGACCCTGGCCATTGTGACAGCAAAATCTGTAGATTTCCATCGATCTCAATATTTTGGGTCGGGCCGGATACCTCAATGTTGGCAGCTGGCGGTTTTCGCTACAATCTGGGAGCACGATTGCGAACTTTCAATGTTCTCGCATCGCCGCTGCCAGAATCCTCCCCTTTTCCAGTCGATCGGCATGATTATGAGTGACGACGCATTTGCTCCCAATTTGGACATGGTTGAAACTCGTTGGAGCATGCTTCGGCGCGCTTTTCAGCCCGACGATGCCTCGGCCGCCGATGCTCGCAGCTATCTGGTCTTGCGTTATGCCCCGGCGATTCGCGGTTACGTTCAAGCCCTGACCCGCAATGAAGCCGACGCCGACGAACTGGCCCAGGATGTGATCGTGCGATTGATTCAAGGTGACTTTGCCGGAGCCGACCCCCAACGGGGACGTTTTCGCGACTTGTTGAAAGTCTCGGTCAAGAACATGGTGCGCTCGTTTTGGGACAAACGACAGCGACGTGGAGCGATCGATAAACGGTTGGCGGAAGAATCGGCGAGGGCAGAAACCTACGATCAGGAATCGGAAGCGGCCTGGTCAACGCAATGTCGCGATTCACTCATCGAAACCGCGATGGCTCGACTCGAAGAGTACCAAAAAGCCAACGCCGGCAATGTCTTCTACGACGCCTTGCGAATTCGTTCGACTTTTCCTGAACTCGATTCAACCGGGCTGGCGGCGGAACTATCGAAGCTGCACGGGCGGGAAATCAACGCCGCCAATTACCGACAACAACTTAAACGCGCGAGAACTCGCTTTGCCGAATACATCGTCGAAGAAGTCGCGCAAAGCTTAGACGTCGCCAGCGCCAATCGGATTCAAGAGGAATTGATTGAACTGGGGTTATACGACTACATCAAAGATGTCTTGCCGCCGAATTGGCAAGTGGAGAAAGCCTCCGGCTGAGTCAAGCTGCCCACGGATGACAGAGCTTCCCACGGATGGCAGAGCTGCCCACGGACGGCGGGCTTCCCACGGATGGCAGAGCCGATCTACGGATAAAGACATTCGAGGCCGGCAGTTACTAAACGAACAAGTTGAACCTGGAAGCCCGCTCACAGGAAACGGATGCACGCAAATGGGTTTTCATCCGTGGCTCGGCCTTGCTATCCGTAAGCTACTTCTTTTTGAGCGTTTCTTTGCTGGGCTTGGGATTGAAGGGCTTCTCGGCGAGCGACTTCAGGGCTGGGCCGAGAATTTCTTCGGCGCGGGTTTGTTGCTCGGAATTCAAACTCGCCAAAATCTTGAGCCGTGCCGCGTGTTGGAGTCTCGCGACTTCGAGAGCCAGCTCCTCGTTCAACTTGGACTCCAATTCCAATAATTCTCGAGCCTGTCGGTCGGTAACTCCAACAGCGTCTTTCAGCGGATCTTCGCCCAAAAGGGTCGCCAAACTCTTGCGCCGCAATTGTTGTTCCCAAATGGCTTGCTCCAAACGCCGTTGCTGGTGGGGGAGCAACACGGATTGCAGGGAGCGTTCGACCTCCGTTTGCGAGTTCGTGATCGAATGCAGGATCGCCGACATATCCGAGCGGTTGGCGGCCTGCAGTTCTTTTCCCAACCGCGCGGACCATTCGTTTTGCAGTGTCTGCATTTCGCTGTACTGCGAATCCGAGATATCCAATTCCGCGCGAAATGATTCGTTGGCCAACACACCCAATCCGTCCGAGACCAATCCGAAGCGTTGACCGGTCGCCCCCAAGGGCTGGCCTGAAATCAAATCGTTGATCACCGCGACGCTGCCGTGCAGTTCAGGGTTCTCGACGGCCGCCATCTTGAGACCTCGCATGAACGAATCTTGCTCGGCTCGATCTGCAAACCACTCGCGATTCCAATCGTCCGAAACTTCGCCAGAAGCCTTGTCCTGCCACGCGGCGGCGATGTGCTGGGACCCGCCGTTGCTCACGCCCAGGCCCACGAGCCCCAGCAATACCCATTTCAGGAACACCAACGTGGTGCTGTTGGGTCGGATTTTTCGATTCATCTTATGGTTCTCCCAAGTGTCCAATGCTGGACGTCGTGGATTATGATACTCAACCAACTGCCACCATCCCTGCCGAGGCCCTTGATGTTAACCGATGCCATCGCCAACTTGAAGCTTGGCCGCGACCTGACTGCTGCTGAAATGGAAGCATGCGTCAACCAGTTGATCTCAGGGACGACCCCACGGGAAGAAATCGAAGCCTTCTTGACCCAACTGCACCTCAAGGGCGAAACAGTTAGCGAATTGGTCGGTGGTGCCAGAGCATTGCGAAAGAACGCGGTCCCAGTTCGTTTCACTCAGTCGGTTCTGGTGGATACTTGTGGCACGGGCGGGGACGGGGCGGGCACTTTCAACATCAGCACGGCGGCAGCCATCGTCGCGGCCGCCTGTGGGGTCAAAGTCGCCAAACATGGAAACCGGAAAATCACGAGCCTCACCGGTTCAGCCGATGTGCTGGTCGAATTGGGGGTAGAAATCTCGTGTGATGCGGCGGTGGCACAACAATGCCTGGACGCTGCTGGAGTGTGCTTTTTGTTCGCTCCCCAATTTCATCCTGCGATGCGGCATGTTTCGGAAGCCAGAAAATCACTGCCCTTTCCCACGATCTTCAACATGTTGGGACCACTGGCGAATCCGGCCTGTGTGTCCCATCAAATGGTCGGGGTCGGCAAGCCCCAAGCCTGGGATTTGTTGGTTGGGGCGTTGGCTCGATTGGCCACGGGGACTTGTTTGGCCGTTCGCGGCCTGGATGGCCAGGGAGAATTGTCCGTGCTGGCTCCAAACCAAGTGGCCATCATCGAGCCGATGGACCCCACGAAACCAGAAAAAGTGCTGGCACTGGTCCGCGAACAGGTTTGGGATGCAGGAGAGTTTGGGCTGGCCGGTGGAAACTTGGGGGGAAACTTGGGGGACATCCAAGTCGCCACTCCGCAGGAAAGCGCCGCGTTGATCCGCCGAGTTTTTGCCGGCGAGCTCGGAACGGCCCGGCAAACCGTGGTCTGGAACGCTGCGGCAGCGGTTTGGTTGACCGATCCCGGCCGGGATCTCGCGGCGGCCGTTCAGCGGTGCCAATCGGCGATCGACTCCGGGGCAGCCGCCGCAACGCTGGAATCCTTGGGGCGGACTTCGCGGTCCGAAGGATAATTTCCCGGAAAGTTCGTCCCGGGAGTCCGTTCTGACTGGACGAAGCCCCGGCCTCGTGTGTACAATCCCCGATCCCGAACTTCGACCGCGAGCCAAAGCGGCCTCCGTCGAATCCTCGCGAGACGAACTTACAGGAAGATAGTCATGGCAAAACCTCATCGTAAACATAAGAAGGCGAATCACGGCAAGCGGCCGGCCAACGCCAAAGCCCGGCGGTCGAAGCGGAAAATCCGCACTCCGTGACCCGCCGACCTAATACTCGGATCGACCCTTCCGTCGACTTTTCGCCGTATTACAAGGTCGTCGAGCAACTGTCGGAGCCCCTTTCCACTCTCAAACTATTCGGAGCCGAAGGTCCGTTGGAGGTGGAAGTTGGCAGCGGCAAAGGGCTGTTCTTGGAGACCCACACCGCCAGATTTCCGGACCGCTTCTACGTCGGCAACGAATTGGCATTTGGCTACGCCAAGCTGGCCGCGTTTCGCATGGCAAAGGCCCAGATCAAGAATGGGCTCATGATCCAGGGCGACGGCTTGCGACTGTTCCGCGAGTGGATTTCGGATAACTCGGTGGATGCCGTCCACGTCTATTTCCCCGATCCGTGGTGGAAAGAGCGGCATCGAAAACGACGGGTGATGCAGCCCACCTTCATCGCCGACATTCAACGCACCCTCAAGCCCGGCGGTCGTCTGCACTTCTGGACGGATGTCGAGGAATACTACGAGACCACTTGCGCGCTGATCGCCGAACACAGCCATCTCTCTGGCCCCGTCTTTGTCCCGGAACCACCCGCCGACCACGACCTGGATTTCCGCACCCACTTCGAACGTCGGATGCGGCGAAACGATCATCCTGTGTTTCGCAGCTATTTCGACAAACCGTTCGGATGAGCCACGCACGTGGGTATTGCCCCAGTTCACGATTACAACGCCGTTACGACCAAGTTGTTTTGACAAATCAGCTCGGTAGGTCCAGAATCAAAGCGTTGATTGCGAGAAACTCGGTAGTCATCGTGGGGAAATGCCGATGAGCCCGTCGGTGCTCGTTGGAAGCGTTTTGGATTCCGGCCGATTTTTGAGTTGAATCTCAGTGCAATATCTCCCATCTTCCAACCGAACTCCCATCGAATCGCAGCGGAATCTTCGTTGCGTTGCGGGGTATCGACGTTGGGTTGCGGGTTCGGTTTTGCCGATTCTAGCGGTCTTGGCGGTTCTGATCTCCTGCGACTCGAGTCTCGCCAGTTGTGCGCATTACGTTCAAGATCGTTTCCACCCAGCCGTCACCAGCGAACCGAACGACACGCAGATTGGCCAAAGCTGGAGATTTCTGCAATCACAACCCTCCAAGCGACCACCATGCCGCAATGGAGAATGCCGAGCACCTCAGCTCCCGCCGGCACCTGCGAGCGTCTCCGTCATTGTCGTGCCGGAAAATGTTCGCATCAATGCCGTGCCTGGCACCGCTCGTTTTACCTTTGAGCTTTCTTCGCGGCCCAGTTTTGATCGCCCGCATTCTGAGCGAATCAGCTGCTCGTCGGCCGCCAATATCTTGAAACCTCCCTGCTAGGCAACGCAACTTGCAGGTAGCGTTACGAATGATGCGCTCGCGACCCATGGACGGTAGGCGCCGCATTTTTTCGACAGTCTGCTACTTGCGCGACGGTCTGTTTGTGTTCTTGAGTTCGTACTGTTGCCCGCTCCCTCGTTGCTGCCAGAAAGCTCTCTATGTCTGATTCACCCGCAACTGATGTTCAGGCCGCTGATCGCCCTGCCCGTGTCAAAAAGAAATACGTGCCGGCCGTGACCCCACGTTTGCGAATTGTCTTGATCACCGTGTTTGCCTTGTTTGCACTGCTTTCAGCCAATTCGGTGTATCTGGCGGGGATCACTTTCTTGGAGTACAGCACGGGCAAGGGCCTGCAAGACCAGTTCTACCAATGGATGGTCTTGTTGCATCTGGTACTGGGCCTGCTGTTGCTGTTGCCGTTCATGGCCTTCGCTTATTTCCATTTGGTGGCCACTCGCAAGCGAAAGAATCGGATCGCCGTTCGTGTCGGCTACAGCCTGTTGGCGGTCTGTTTGGTGTTATTGGTTTCAGGTTTGTTGCTGTTCCGCATCGATGGCTTGCCGAAGTTGCAAAGCGTTCAGATGCGATTGTTGGTCTATTGGGCGCATGTGATTTCTCCTCTGGGTGTCGTGTGGTTGTACATCATCCATCGCTTGGCGGGCCCGCCGATCAAATGGCGAGTTGGCCTTTCGTATGCGGCCGTCGTGGCGGTTGTTGTCGGAGCACTGGTCGTTCTGAAGTTGCAGGATCCTCGCGATCTCTATGCGGTCGGCAGTCCCAAGAGCAAGGACTATTTTGAGCCCAGTTTGGTCCGAACTCGTGGGGGAAATTTTATTCCCGAGCGATCTTTGATGAACGATCAATATTGCTTGGACTGCCATCAAGACACTCACGCCGACCATTACACCAGCGCTCATCACTTTAGTTCGTTCAACAACCCCGCCTATTTGACCAGCGTCGACGAGACTCGCAGAGTCGTGTTTGAACGTCACGGTACGGTACAGGCGTCGCGCTTCTGCGCCGGCTGCCACGATCCAGTTCCCTTTTTGGCGGGAAAATTTGACGACCCCAATTACGACATGATCAACGACCCGACAGCGGATGCGGGTATCACATGCATCGTGTGCCATTCGATCACCAGTGTCGGTGATGAGGAGGGGCACCTGAAAGGAAATGGCGAATACTCGATCGAAGAACCGATTCATTACCCATTTGCTTACAGTGACAATCCGTTCCTCAAATGGGTCAACCATCAGTTGATCAAGGCCAAGCCAGCTTTCCACAAGCAGATGTTCTTGAAGCCGGTTCACAAGAGCAGCGAGTTCTGCGGCACTTGCCACAAGGTTCATTTACCGGGAATTCTAAACGATTACAAAGATTGGCTCCGAGGGCAAAATCACTACGACCCCTTCTTGCTGAGCGGTGTTTCGGGGCATGGTCTGGCCAGCTTCTACTACCCGCCCAAAGCGGAAACAAATTGCAACGAATGCCACATGCCACGCAAGGAATCGGAGGACTTCGGCGCGCTGCGGAATTCGGTGACTGGCAATACCGAAGTTCATAACCACCTTTTCCCATCCGCCAATACGGCAATGGCATGGTGGAACCATGATGACAAGACGATCCAAGCTCACAAAGATTTTAACAAAGGCGTGATGCGTGTCGACATTTTTGGAATCACCGAAGATGCACGCATCGACGGGACGCTCCATGCGCCCATTGGGGAGAACGTGCCGACCTTGGCCCCTGGCAAGTCGTATCTGTTGGAGACGGTCATCCGCACCGCGAAGATGGGCCACTTGTTCACTCAAGGCACGGTCGACTCGAACGAAGTGTGGCTCGAATTAACCGCCGTTGAAAACGCGAAGTTTGCCACCGACGGCAAATTGGTCGAGGGACGAGTGCTCGGGTCGATCGGCGGTTTGGACAACAAAGGCGAGGTCGATCCATGGTCGCACTTTATCAACGTGTTCATGTTGGATCGCCACGGCAATCGGATCAACCGGCGCAATGCCCAGGACATTTTTACGCCACTGTACAACCGGCAGATCCCACCCGGCGCGGCTCACATTTCACATTATCGACTGGACGTTCCGGCGGATTCGCAAGGTCCCATTACGGTCTTGGCAAAGCTCAACTATCGCAAATTCGACTGGGACTTTTTGCAGTTCATTCATAAGTTCCATCGCGAGAAGAACCTGCCTTTGCGTGGTCTCCGTCCGGACGGGATCGTGGTCAATGAGCTGCCGATCATGTTGATGGCCGAGGACAAGGTCACCTTCCCGGTCCAAGCCGGGCCGACACAAATGGTTCCTGCGGCGCCGCTCAATGGCGAGATCAAGAAACCCGATCTGTGGATGCGCTGGAACGATTACGGGATCGGATTGATGATATCGGCCGAGAGCGTCACGGCCCGCGGTCAGTTGCGACAAGCAGAGTACGCGTTCCAACAAGTTGAAAAACTGGGGCGATTTGATGGTCCAATCAATCTGGCCCGTATCTACGAGTCGGAAGGGTCTTTGGATTTGGCGACCGAGGCGTTGTCACGAGCCAACGAGAAAAGAGGCGACGGCAGCGAAACCGATCCGTTCCCGTATTGGACTCATGCTTGGCTCACCGGATTGGTCAATCGCCAACAGGGCAACCTGCGCGAGGCGGCCAAAAACTTGCAATTGGCCCTGAATTTTACCTCGCCGGCTGCTCAAGCTCGTCAGTTCAACTTCACCAAAGATTACCGAGTCCGCAACCTGTTGGCCCAAACGATTTTCGATTTGGCCAAACAATTACCAGTTGAAGACGCGGCCCGAAGTCAGTTGTTGGAAGAGGCGATTGCCGAATACCACAAGACGCTGGAAATCGATGTCGAAAACGATGCGGCTCACTACGGCTTGTACCTGATCTACCAATTGCAAGGCAATCCAGAAAAAGCAGCAGAACACGAAGCCCTGTATGCGAAATACAAGTTGGACGACAATGCCCGCGACGTGGCGGTGATCGCTGCTCGCAAGAAGTATCCTGCGGCCAATCACGTTGCCGAGGCGGTGGTGATCAACGAATTGATACCCGACTCCCGGTTCCGCTCTTCGGTCCAAGGGTATCAGTTGGGTGAAGGCGCAATGGCCGAACAGAACCACACTCACGCCACGGCCCCTCGCGAGAACCGCCCGTCGGCGGCGACCCAATCGACCGGCACGACCAAGCCGACTGAAGAGAACCCGACAGCCACGGAAAGCCGTCCATGACCAACAAAAAGCCTGTCACTAAGAAACATGTCGTGTCGGAGGCGGACGATGCTGATGATCAAGCCGACGATGCCGTCATCGGGACGGCCGTGTTTTGGTCGTTGGTCGTCATCGTGCCAGTATTGCTGGTGGGTTCAGCCATCGCTTTTTGGTTGACTCGCAAGACGGATGGCGTGGTGGAGAATCGCTCGAAAGAGTCCGCGCTCTCGAAACTACGCGATACAAAATCCATCGACATTCCGCAATTCGCTTGGGCAGACATCACTCAGGCCGCTGGCTTGGACTTCGTCCATTGCAATGGCCACAGCGATGAGAAACTCCTGCCCGAAACGATGGGCGGTGGCGTGGCTTGTTTCGACTATGACCAGGATGGCTATACCGACATTCTGTTCACGAACTCGTGCCACTGGGAAGAAGCCAAGAATCAAGCGGAACGCCCGTCGGCGGCTTTGTATCGAAATCGCGGTGACGGCATGTTTGACAACGTGACGAAACAGGTCGGACTGGAAGTCGTTGGCTTCGGCATGGGCGTCGCCATCGGCGATTATAACGGTGACGGTTGGCCAGACGTGTTTCTGAGCAATCTAGGCAAGAACCGCCTGTTCCGCAACGAAGGTGGCAAATCGTTTGTTGACGTCACGGACGAAGCGGGAGTCGCGGGCGATCCTCTACATTGGAGTACCAGCTGCGGGTGGTTCGATGCCAACAACGACGGCCATTTGGATTTGGTGGTTTGCAACTATCTAGAATGGTCGCGCGAAAGAGATGTGGTGTTGGGTTCGACACTTAACGGACTTGTGCGCGCCTATTCGCGACCGGATAGTTTCGGTGGTCGTCAGCCTTACTTGTATATCAACCAGGGCAACGGCACCTTCCGCGAGACTAGTGCCGAGGCCGGTCTGCATATTACCAATCCCGCTTCCAAAGACGAAAAGCCCGTTGCGGTCCCCAAGAGTCTA
Source organism: Pirellulaceae bacterium (assembly GCA_030681235.1). Taxonomy (GTDB): domain Bacteria; phylum Planctomycetota; class Planctomycetia; order Pirellulales; family Pirellulaceae; genus M30B19. Next base: position 11,847 of record JAUXWY010000222.1, read on the forward strand.
GGCTTGGCGTTTTGCGATATCGACGACGACGGATGGATGGATATTTTTATTGCCAACGACACCGTGCAGAACCTATTTTTTCGCAACAAGGGCAATGGCACGTTTGAAGAGATCGGCATGAAGTTAGGTATCGCGTTTGGCAACGACGGTCGGCCTCGCGGGGCGATGGGAATCGACGTGCGATTCATCCGACCCGACTC